>NZ_JBKABN010000005.1:0-288126 GCF_046269175.1 Serratia sp. J2 | reverse complement strand
GCTGATATTGGGATAGTACATACAGCAGCAGTAATGGCTTATGTGGTGCACGCTGATCGCCTTTGCGCCACATAGTCAGATGAGAGATGGCGGTTTGCAGTTCCTGGCTGGTTTTCATCGGTGCATCCTGCGGACAAAGGTAAAGGTTGCGATCATGCTCGCAAAACGAAAGGGATTCAACAGCTTCTAGGCAAGCATCAGCCGTTCAGCTTCCACCTTACTGACTTTCTGACAGGGGCAGCGGGAGTCTTTATTTCAACGCGTGATCGGTTTGACAAGCTGCCATTCGGCCCTCAGCCTGATGGCATGTCTGGCATTGGTCACACCCATCTTTTTCACAATATTGCCGATATGGAATTTTATCGTACGGATCTTCACGTCTAAAATAATGGCAATTTCCTGGTAGGTTTTACCCATGCTGGCCCAATAGAGCACTTCGTTCTCCCGCGTTGTCAGGGGATCTTTTTCTACGCTGGAGTTATCGCGATTATTTCGCGCGGTTTCCCGGTGCCGGGTGGTGATCCTTTCGTGGACGTTAGCCAGCAACATCTGCAAACGGGCCTTGTTTGGGTGTATTTGGTCCTCTATATCGATGGATTTGTTATCATTAATCGTTAGCGTCAGCATCGCCAAATTATGATCTTGGTCATGCAATACAAAGGTATAGCCAGTGGTAATATTATAGTTCTTTGCATGGCTGAATATATCTGAGGGCTTTAGACTTGGATTTATTGGCGTGCTTTCATCCCAGGGAAATGGCGAGACTCTTTGCAGGGCGCAGAGCACCACGGGATCGATGCATTGGTAGTTCCTTTCTTTATAGATATCAATCCATTGGCTTGGGTAGCTGGAGGTTATCACTGTCTCCATAAGGTCTTTCTTGTTAAGTATCATATAGGCGTATTTGAAATCGCCAAATTCCGCTATTTCTTTATCCAGATGGTTTTTAAATGCATTTTTTTCATCGTGGCTAGCAGAAAACAATGTAGACATCAAATTACCTCAGCCTGAAATAATAACGCTACTAACATAACTTGTGGAACAATAGTCTAGCCTAACCGTTATTGAACACCAGATAATATACTGGCTTGCCGGCGATTTTCGACAAAATAGTAAAAAAAAAACCTGACCTCGTTGGGTCAGGTTGCCACATTGGCCAACACCAGGGAAATTTTTACTGCCATTATCTTAAAGCCATTTTCTTGGTTGAGGCAAGCGCTCTATGCTGGATTTTGGCTATCTATCACCATTATCCGGTCTAGGATTAGTATTGCCTTACGTTGATCATTGCAGCGACATGGTATCTGCATTGATATTCTTGCTGCTAACTCTTGGCATTATCTGAGAGGGTTACTCAGAGTTGCGTTGGTCACTTACCACTATTTGATCATTATTTGATCAGTCTTGGGCCTGCTGTTATAACGAAAAACGCTTGTAAGACCTCAATATAACCATATTGAGTCCGCATTATTGCCGTTTACAGCCTGCTATAAGACGCTAATCGAGCTGTTGATATCATTGGGTAGAACAGGTTCGTCATGCAGGACTTCTCTGGATACATTCTGTATCTACAAAAGCAGGTGGGGCTGGCTCGTGCCGAAGGGGAGCTGTGCTATGCAGCCAGCCGTTGATTTTTCCTTGTTCCCGAGTGGAGGAGGCGTCTGGCATCTCTTGTCGGGTGAGATCATTGTGTTGCTCAATAGATTGTTGTCACGGTAATCCGAAGCTTGATCTTCACCGATAGCTAAAAATTGAGGTCTCAGCAGTGGGCTGGAGGCCTTGAAACCGCTCTCAGACGGGTTCTCATGAGATAAAACGGATTTTTTTCAAAGAAAAAGTGATGATAATCACAAATAAACACCCTTAAATCGCTCATTAAATGGTCATTCTGTTGCCATTATGTTGCATTGTCGTGTCTGGTAAACGGGAGAGGGTGAGACTATTCTGGTTCATGAGCTAAGCAACACGTTATAGCGCTCCTTTTATGGAAATGTTCTTGATCATCCTTGCGTATTATTTGCCCGTTAATACCCTTTATCTACTGCTGCGTCAGCATTTTTTAAGATAAAGCTTATTTGTGATGCGTGGATTATTGAAGAATATTCTTAGTCCGTTGCGAGCTTCCTAATTAACGTTTTAAACTAAAATATATACTGTTAATCCTAGGAATCGTCAGAATGAATAATAACAACTTGATAGGTATTATCGATGAATATGGTCATTCGCGATCGTTTTAACCGATTTTGAATAATTGTTTTTAGCCATTAATATTGTTTTGGAAATTAAGAAATAACTTAGTTTCAGTAAATGGTATTCTGCTCATCCAACGGCGTAATGGAGTTGGTAAATGATGAAGAAAGGAAGGGAGTCTTATGCTAAAGATATTAGATTGTGGGTATCCACCACAGAGCGGTGCTCGCTCCAAAAGACCTTTAACCTGGCCAGATACCAATAAGTATTTCCGTGAAGGTATCGTAGGCTACTGTGACTCAGTTAATACTTCCCCAGAGCAGCTAAAAGTCGTATTTATTGACTTTCAATTGGCTAACCTGCGCCTTTTTCTGGAGCAGGACTGGCTAATGTATTCTGCTTGTAATCGCATTGTGCTGGTCACCGATAGTTACCTGTTACCCTTGGCAAATTACTATAAGAGCATGTTTCGGCAGGTTGATTCTGTGATCCAGAGAACGGGGGCATCCAGTGACATTTTTGCTAAAATCGATCATGTTATTGCCGGGGAGCGGGTTTCTTCAACATCGCAAGTCAGGCTGTCTTCGCGTGAGATATGTTTATTACGCACTCTGATCCATGGTGTCACCGTGGGCGATCTCGCCAACAGGTTGCGTCTTAGTCCTAAAACAGTTTATGCCCTGCGCCATAATATTTTGGGCAAAATGGGGTTGACTAAAATGAATGATATCTTCACTCGTGCCTATCACTCTGTTAGATAAACTATAAATACCTATTGTCATAGGGTTATCTAAAGGAAATAAAATATGCGGTGATTTTATATCGCAGGATTTTCATTATTTAATTGCCGTAGGACCTTTTCGAAAATGTTAGTTTTCGAATGCGCCCTTGTGTCGCATTTATTGTGCCACGCCAGTAAATATTGGCGGGAAATTAATTGATATAAATAAAGGAAGAAATTTTATGAAGAAGTTAGCTCTGGCTTTGATTGCAGCTTCAGCGTTGGGAACAATTAATCTGGCTAATGCGGACACTCGTACTGCGAACGCGACAGCGTCTTGGGATGCAAAAGCTATTAAAGATACCAGCAGTATGCTGGTTGTTACCCCGATAAAGTCACTGACCTTTAATTACGCAGAAGGTCTGGAGCGTTTTAACTCTCAAGACGGCGCGTTCGATATCACCATCGCTGGCCAGTCTGGCGCGAGTGATTTCAAACTGACCTCTAAAATCATCTCCAACACCCTGAGCCGCGCAAGCGATGACTCTGCACTGACCGTTGGCGTTAAGTGGAACGGCAAAGCACTGTCTGAAAGCAGCGAGATGGTGATGATCGATACTTCTGCAGGTATCAGCGCAGGTCTGTCTGCACTGGCCGTACCAGGCGCTTATGCTGGTGCTAACCGTACCAGCACTCAGGGCGTGTTCGCCTTTGAGATCGCTAAAGCAACCGTTGCCGGCACTGACACTGCATTCAAAGACCTGACCGACGGTTACTGGGATGGCAACGTAAACGTTGAATTCACAGCGACCTGGGACGGTACTTTCTCCACCCTGTAAGCGATTTTGTAGTCTTAACGTAGTCAGGATCGGGGTGAATAGCCCCGGTCCTTATGGAACGCATGATGAACAGATGGTTTCCTACGCTGATGTGCTCAGCACTATTTTATTGTACTCACGCCGGTGCAATTAACGTTGGCGAGATTACATCAATCATTTCCCCTGGCCAGAGCGTTATCGCCAAGGAGGTGATTAATACTGTGGATGATGCCCGTCTGGTCAGCCTGAGGGTCGAGCGTATTTCCTCCCCGATGGAAGGTGGCAAAGTGATCCCAATGGAGAGCAAGCAGGAAATAATGGCCACGCCATCCAACCTGATTTTGCCAGGCAAAGGTAAAGATGTTTTCCGCGTTTTCTATTCCGGGCCGAAGGACGATAAGGAGCGTTATTACCGTTTAATCTGGAATGATAATCCGGTTACCGAAGAGGGGCTGTCAAAGACCCAAAAAGCCGCTTCGGCAACCACCTCGGCAACCATAAGTACCATTATGGTCGTCACACCACGGAGGGACAAGTTCGATTATCAGTACCGAGATGGTGTTGCGTATAACACCGGTAACAGCTCTTTCCGCGTGGTGGCATTTGGCCCCTGTAAGCAGGCACAAACCAGTGAAGAGAAAACGAAAGGATGCCGTGAGCGTTATTACGTCATGCCAGGACTCGGCGTGCATTTGAAATTTGTTGATATCAATAATCAAAAACTCAGCGTTGGCATTTGGCACAACGAAGATTATATCAACGTGAAATAGCCTCTTTACCCATTGCCTGCATCGTACGTGTTTTCCAGGTGTGGAGTAGGGAAGCTATTTGGGGAAGCAAATGGGTAATAATTTCATCTTAAGGACAAGAACCAAGGCCGTAGCGCTATGTATCGCTGCGGCTCTGATGTCTATGCAGGCTAACGCCAGAAACCTACAGGATGTTCGTTTAGGAAATTATCTTATCCCGGGGGTATTTGGTCAGGCGCTGACCGAAGGTATGACCATTCCTGTACTGCTACGTTACAAAGGCGGCGATCAACAAGAAAAACAAAAGGTAGCGGATGCGCTGGTGGTGCTGGAAAAAGGCCGCCTGATGATAAGAGATATTACGCTGGCGGAAGAGTCTGAAGGGGCAACCTTGGCGGAGACGACCCAGACATTGATCCGCGGTCTGAAAGATCGTTTCTTTGATCAAAATACCCATATTGCCGTTTCGTCCGATGCCGATCTGAACCTGAATATCCGTTCATTTGTACTGACGCTGGACGTGAGTGAAAAAAGCTTGGGGACTTCCATTATCCCAAGAACGAGTTTGCTGGGGATCTCTTCGGTGCCGCATTTCAGTTCGGTGCTGAATTACGATCTCGGTGTTTACCGCTCGCAGTTAAAAAAGGGTGAGAACACCTCGAATAACTATTTGACCCTCGATAATACCTTTGGCTTCGCGGAGCATCATTTCAATGTGAACGGCTCGTTTTACGGTATTGGGGAGTCTCAACAGGATTCTCAGCTTTATCGTGCCATGTATGAACGGGATATGAGCGGGCGCCGTCTGGCATTTGGCTTGGTTGACACCTGGAACCTGCAATCGTTGGGGAGCCTGTCGGCACTTAACTCCAGCAAGGTGTATGGCGTCACCTATGGCAATAAGTCCGCTACCAAGATCCAGAATACCCAATATTCGCTAACGCCAATTACCGTATTCTTACCTAGCGCGGGTGAAGTCCATATTTACCGGCAAGGGCGTCTGTTGAACATCCAGAACTTCCCGATGGGCAGCTTTGAGGTCGATACCAGCCGCCTGCCGTATGGGATTTATGACGTTGATGTCGAAGTGGTGATCGACGGCAAAACCCAGTCGCGTATGCGCCAGACAATCAACAAAGCCTTTTCTGGCAATAATGGCGTGGCGCAAGAACTGAACTGGCAGCTATATGGCGGATATGTTAATTACGACAACCGCAATAACCGCACCAACGACAGCACCACCAACGAAACCTATCTGGCTGGGGCGTCGGCGGCGATGTCGATCCCGGAAATTCTCAAGATCGCCTCGGTCCCGGCGATATTTGGCCTAGCAGTGCAAACCTCGACCTATACCTTCGACAAGAAGGTGGTGAATGAAACCTCGGTTAACCTCAACGTGAACCAGTTCGCGAGCTTGGGCTGGCAGGGGTTGCTGTCACAGGGCGGGCGTTACCGCAATATTTTAAGCGCCAGCCTGATGCTACCGAAAGGCTTCGGCAGCGTGTGGGCCAACCGGGAAAAGAGCCATATCGGTAAGGGGTTGCCGGTCTATGAGTCGGACAGCTATTCCTATGGCGGCACCCTTAGCCTGAGCCGGTTCTTTGAACGTGGTGGTCAGCTTACGCTGAGCCGCACGGTAGATAAGCGCGATCGCAGCACCTCTAACAACCTGGAATACTCCACGGCGCTGTTCTCCGGGCGTTATGGCACGGTCAACCTACGCGCCGGTATCCAGCGTTATCGCTATGATTACCAGTCCAACAGCACCAACCAGCGCTATATCTCGCTGGACTTCTCGTTGCCGCTGGCCGCCTGGTTAAGCACCGGTGTGTCTTCCAACAATGGCAACGTGCGGGCCAATCTGGCCGCCAACAAGAGCTTCGATGACTCGGCGTTTACCTCTGCCGGTTTCAACCTGGCCAAGCTGGTCAAGGATAAGCACAACGGTGACAGCGCTTATTCGGCCTCTGGCTATGCCGCCTTCGATACCAAATACAGTGTGGGCACGTTGTCGCTCTCACGGCCGGACAACAATCGCCTCAATGGCAACCTGACTGCGCGCGGTGCGGTGGCCTACAGCGATAAGAACTTCGCCGCCAGCGGTATTCAGGAGAAGTCCGGGGTGTTGGTAAAAACCGGCTTCATCGACGATGCGGTGCTGTCGGCTCAGATCGATGGCCGCAGCTATCCGCTGAGCGGTGCGAATAACTTTATCCCGTTGCCGCCGTACTCAAGCTACAAGGTTGAACTGATGAACGACAAAAACTCGATGGACAGCTTTGACATCGTCAAGGGGCGCACCCGCAACGTCACGCTGTATCCGGGCAACGTCGCCGTTTATGAGCCGGAAGTGAAACAGTTAGTGACGGTGTTCGGCCGGATGACCATGGAGAATGGCCGGGCGATCGCCAATGCCGCTGTGCGTAACCACATCGGTAAAACCATTACGGATGCGACGGGCGCCTTCCAGATGGACGTTGATAAACGCTACCCGAGCGTGTCATTGACCATGCCAGATCATGGCATTTGCGAGGTCGATCTGGATTTGGCCAAGGCCAAGGGCGTGAAGTGGGTCGGCGATGTGGTGTGCAACGTGCAGACCATTCTGGCACAACGATGAGGAAAGGGTTTGACATGAAACGGCGTAATATTTGCCAGTTGGCTGGGGTGCTGATGTTGGTTTCCTTCTCTAGCCAGGCGGCCAACGTGAGCAACAGTTATTTCTTTATCGAAAATCAGGTGGATGGAGAGTATTTCATCACGCCTCAGAGCACCGATCCCCGTTTCAGCGGTGCCAACGCATTTACCAAATATGCGTCAGGCGATCAACGCAGTTTGGGCTATATGGGCTATACCGGGCTGATCCAGACCAATTCGTTCGCCGATATCTGGCTGGAGGATTCTCCCATCGCTCGGCCATTTATCGGTAACCGCTGTATGAATAATGGTAGTGCTTGCCCCTCGAACGGTTATCTGCCGGGCTATATTGGAGATAATGGTGTTTATCACGTGGCGGTTAACACCAGCAACGGCGAAGCGCGTTATGGGCGTGGTATTTTCTCTGATTCGGCTTATGAGTATTTTAAAAATGTGTCGGTAGGCTTGACTGAGACGTATAAATACCGTTTTTGCTCTACCCGCACGGACTACAACCCTGCCGCAGGGCAAAGCTGCGTCAGCGTTGGCGGCTCGCAGACCAGCCATGAGTTCACCATCACCAAAGCGGGTAATTTGCGGTTGGAATCTACCAACGCACTGCAGGAAATTTTTATCGACAGCAATGGCAATCCGGTGATGGGAACGGGTTCTCAGTTCTGCTCTGTGGGCTACATTGGCTCACTGAGCGGCGCGATCTGTAAGCTGGTGTTTTATCAGATGCAGGGGAGTACCCTTTCGCCGATGCGCATGAACATGAAGCTCAACACTGCTGCGCTTGGGTTTACGCCTGCGGCAAATGCCATTCGCCTGAGTGCCGATGGTGCCAGTGGTTGGGTGAACTACAGCGCCACGACCAACGCGGCGAATTTGATCAAAGCCGGTAACGGCGGTATTTATGTCTTTTTATCGCAGACTTTCCTGAAGAACCTGATCGATCGGGGAGTGGATCTGAGCCACAGCAAGGATTTCTTCACTTTCCTGTTCACCAGTACGGTGGCACCGCAGTCAGGATATTACGAATTTTCGCCTTCGAACACTATCTTGCTGGTTCCGCGCGATTATGGGATTAGCATTATCTCCAAGGACTTGGTACTTAATCCCAAGCGTGAAGGCAAAGTCGGCAGCACAGAACCGCCGATCGTGTTCGACTATATTTTGACTACCTCTGGCCCAAGGCAGGCCGATAGCATTACCGCGCAGGTTTACGGTCCGGCAGGGCAGGTTAATGGGCGCCCGTACTGCGTCTTTTCCTCCACCGACGGTAAGCTTAGGGTGCCGTTCTCGGCCTATCTGGCTTATACCGATAACGTCGGGCAAGTGGTCCGCACGCGTGCCAGCTGTGATGATGTTCCTATCAGCCTGGATGCGGCGCGTTGGGTAAGAACCGCCTGGCCGGTTCCCTCACAAAACGACGGCAGCTTCTATCGCACCGAGTTGTCTCTCAGCTTCCCGATGAATGAGGGCAATTCGATGTGGACCCTGGATGGGCGGGATTGGATGGGGATTGTCAGCGCCACCGGTGAGGTAAGGGTCAGGGCGGTCTGGACCGGCCCTGATATCCATTAGGATTGAAAATGACGATAAGACTAGGGGGGTGGCTAGCGGGGCTGATGCTGGCGTTCCCGGCGCAGGCGGTTTATCTCTCTTCCGGCGTATTTACTCTGGAGAGCGATCGTCCCTTCTTCTCGCGCCAGTTTGTTAACAACACCAAAGAGACCAATCTGTATGTGATCGGCGCCTATCGGATAGCCAAACCGGGGGTTGACGAACAGCCTCAGCCGCTAGAACAGGGCGAACTGCTCTATACCCCACTGCGCAAAATACTGGAGCCGGGGGCGTGGGAATATTTCAAGATCTTCTATCGCGGCCCGGCGGACGAGCGCGAGCGCTATTATCGCATAGTGATCCAAGAGATCCCGGCCAACTTAATGGAGATGCAGGGGGAAGACAAGACACCGCTGGTATCCCCGACCATGGCGCTAGATACCATCATGGTAGTTCGCCCGCGCAAGATGCGTTTCACTTATCACTATGATCCGCAGGCCGGGGTGTTGAAAAACACCGGCAATACCTATTTCCGCGTGATGATCCATCAAGGCTGCGACGGGCAGGATGACACCGCCAAGGTGTTCAATCTGTTGCCGGGGGAAAGCTACAGAGGTGCCGATCTGCGTGGGCAGAATCGCAAGTTTATTGTTGGCTTTAACAAGTACCTACGGCTGGGGGAGCAGTGCTTCGAACAGGGGCAGGGATAGTACCCCCACCCCAGTTCACCACCAAAGCTAAACTTCCTTGCGCCCCAAATAGCGCTCTTTCATCAAAGAAACGCCAATCGCAATATCCAGCACCGGGGAAGGCGGCAGGTAATTTGCCTTACCGAGTTCCTGCATCGCGCCAATCAGCGGATGGTCGATCCCCAGCGCATAGTCCGCCAATAACGTCCCGGCAATGGTTTGCTTGGACACGCCTGCGCCGTTACAACCTCCGGCGGTATAAATACCTTTCTTCAACTCGCCCCAAACCGGCGCGCCATTGCGGGTGACGCTGATGGTGCCAGACCAGGTACTTGTCAGCGGCACATCCCTCAGCTGCGGGTAAATCTTGTTGAAAATCTGCTGATGTAACAGGGTTGCCTGATAGGTCTGCGCAGCGGTGATCCGACCATTCAAGGCTGGCGTCACATGTTGGCGGATCAGGAAACGGTGATCCTGGGTATAGCGCAC
The DNA here is from genome assembly GCF_046269175.1 of Serratia sp. J2. Classification (NCBI taxonomy): domain Bacteria; kingdom Pseudomonadati; phylum Pseudomonadota; class Gammaproteobacteria; order Enterobacterales; family Yersiniaceae; genus Serratia; species Serratia sp. J2. The sequence goes on along the minus strand of NZ_JBKABN010000005.1, from coordinate 278,267 downwards.
CGTTGCCCCGGCGATTGCGTTGACCGGCGTTAGCCCCCAACTGCTCATGGTTGGCAGCTTTTGGCGTTGCTCTGCGGTTAATGGCGCGGTGATACTGGCGAAGGTGGCCATTGCCGCCTGCTGACTGGTGACCGGGGCCAGCTCTCTGGAGAGGGCGTTGGTGGCTAACATCACGTTGGCCGTTCTAATCGTGCCAAAGGAGGTGACTACGTGTTTCACGCTACCGTGGCGGATCGCCATCACCGGGGTATGGTTATACATCGTTACGTTGTCCGGCAGATTATTTGCCAGGCCAACGATCAGGCTGGCAGGATTAACCAGGATCGAGCTTGGGGTATAGATGCCCTTATTATAAAAACGCGTGCCCAATTTTCTATACAGCGCTTCCTTATCCATTATTTGATAAGGCTCGTTCATGGCATCGAGATTATCGGTGTACTCTTTGAGCACCCGCTGATTAGCGGCATCAACCTGGCAGTGATATTTCCCGGCATTCTCCCATTCACATTCGATCCCCTGTTGCTCAATTTGCTGGGTTAATTGATTGATCCCTTCTTGTAATAAAGATCGATACGACTGGGCTTTTTTCAACTCCGCCGTCGAGCTGCCAATATTATGAGGTAAGCCGATAATAAACCCTGAATTTCTGGCCGAAGAACTTTCCGCCGCACAGGCCGCATCAACGATGATGATTTTCAGTTTGGGATCGTGGTTAGCCAGCCTTCTGGCGAAGGAAATCCCGGCGAAACCGCAGCCTACCACTACCCAGTCGGCCTCGGTATCGCCGATCAGCGTTGGGTAAACGGTGGGGCGCAGATCGGGTTTTAACCAACCATTTTGGTTTTGATTTAACGGTACCGATGCATATTTCAAACTCAAGGTCCTTTTCAAAATGTTTGCCACTCAAGGTCACTAAATAGGGTTATAAAACATTTCGCTAGCCTGAACCAGCAGATTCAGCCGTTGGTCATTTACTCCCTTTTATTGACGGTAAGTTATTTATAAGCAACCGTTAAGCATTGAGGCGCCTCATTGGATTGCCGCAGTTTGCCAATTGGCCGGAGAGTACAATCTGGGCGAGCCTCTATGGCAGAAATTAAGGTCACTCAGCAGATTTATTTCTGATTTTTTCCTTTATTCCCCAGCCATAGCTGTTTAGTATCGGAATTGGTGAGAATGACCCATTTTCTGAGGTTTTGTTCTGAAAATCGGCTATCCCTTCCCAAAATAGCAGAGTTGTTAACTACATTATCATTGTAACTTAGTGGATTTAACTATCCTAAACGGATTTCTAAAAAATATAAGAACGGAAATATTCTATGTCACAGATGTTAGCGCTTTTGATTGTAATGGTGATTTTATACCTGGGAGATGCGGTATCCGTGCGTACTAAAGCCTGGATCCCTTCTGTATTTGTCTGTGCGGTGTTGTTCCTGTTCGGCTACTGGACGTTTTTCCCGAAGGATATCGTCAGCCTGGCCGGTATCACACCGGCGGTAGCGGTGATGCTGATGTATCTGCTGATCACCAACATGGGGACGCTGCTCTCGGTGCCTGAGCTGATGCGGCAATGGAAAACCATTGTGATCTCGCTATCGGGGATCGCTGGCATTATCGCCGCCGTGTTTGCGGCCTGTATGCTGATGTTTGATATGAATACTGCCATCGTGACCATTCCACCATTGGTTGGCGGCATCGTTTCGGCGTTGATCATGTCGAAGGGGGCAGCCAGTGCGGGCCTGGTCGATCTCTCGGTATTCGCTATCCTGATCTACGTAATGCAAGGGTTTGCCGGTTATCCGTTAACTGCCATCATGCTGCAACGGGAAGGTAAACGCGTGCTGCAAAAATATCGCAATGGCGAATGGCACGAGTCTGCCACGCAATTGCCAGCCGATAAAATGCCAACCACGGTCAGCGCGGAAGAAAAAATGCCGCGTATGTTTGGCCTGATCCCGGCCCATTACAATACCAGCTACTTCAAGTTTCTGCGCCTGGCGCTGGTAGGCTATCTGGCTTATCTGGTATCAGACCTGCTGGCCCCGGTGGTCACCATCAGTCCGTTCGTGCTGTGTTTGCTGTTTGGCGTAGTGGCCGCCACGATCGGCTTCCTGGAAAAACAGCCGCTGCAGAAGGCCAACGGCTTCGGATTTGCGGTGATGGGGCTGATGCTGTTTATCTTTGACACCCTGAACAGAGCAACCCCGGAAATGCTGCTGCGGCTGGTATTCCCGATGCTGGTGCTGATCGCCGTGGCGGTGGTGGGCATGTTTATCGTCTCGTGGATTGTGGGTAAATTCCTTGGCGTCAGCATGGAGATGGCCTTCGCGATCTCCCTGACGGCGATGTATGGCTTCCCGGCGGATTACATCATCACTAACGAAGCGATAACAGCGCTGACCAAAGACGAAAAAGAGCGTGAGATCCTGACGCACCATATGTTGGCACCGATGCTGGTCGGCGGATTTATTTCCGTGACGATGGTTTCCGTGGTGCTGGCGGGCGTTATGGTCGGTTACATCACCCCAATCGCAGGATAAGTCATGAGCTATGCAAATCAGCTGCGTATTCAGCAGCACCTGGAACAACTGGCCGAGTTCACCGCTACGCCGGGCGAAGGCACGACGCGTATGAGTTACAGCCCACAAGGCCAACAGGCGCGGGCTTATATCAAGGCGCAGATGGAGGCGGCGGGCCTCAGCGTACGTGAGGATGCCATCGGCAATATCTTCGGCAAGAGTCAGGCGCAGGACCCGGCATTACCGAGCGTGATGATCGGCTCCCACTTTGACTCGGTGCCTAACGGTGGTGCTTTCGATGGCCCTGCCGGAGTGGTGATGGGGTTGGAAGTGGCCAAGCTGTTCCAGGAGCATCGATTATTGCCGCGTTACCCGCTAGAAGTGGTGGCGCTGGTGGAAGAGGAAGGGGCCAGCTTTGGTCGTGGCCTGCTGGCTTCCTGTGCGATTGCAGGTAAGGTGGATGCTGCAGAGTTGCACCGTCTACGCGATAGCCAGGGGCAATCGGCGGCACAGTGCATGGCCCTGGTGGGGTTTGATGCCGATCGGGTAGCCAGCGTGGTGCGGGAAACGCAAACCCTCAAGGCGTTTATCGAGCTGCATATTGAGCAAGGGCCGGTGCTGGAACAGGAAGGGTTAGACGTTGGCCTGGTAGACGTGATCGTCGGTATCACTCAGTTGGTTGTCACCATCACCGGTAAGGCCGGGCATGCAGGCACCACGCCGATGGATCGCCGCCACGATGCGCTGGTGGCCGCCAGCCAGGTGATCGCCCGCGTTGGCGATTTTGCCCGTGAGGCCGGTGATGAAACGGTCGCCACTACGGGGAAAATACAGGTGTTCCCTAACGGCGCGAACGTGATACCGAGCAAGGTGATTTTCACCGTCGACATCCGTTCCAAGCGCTTGGATAAGCTGCAACAGGTGGTCGAGCAGACCAAAGCCTGTATCCAGCAGCAGGCCGGGGCGGGGATTGCCTGCCAGATTGAACAACCGTTGCTGGTAGAGCCAACGCGTCTGCACAGCGGTATCCACAGCCAGCTACAAAAACACAGCGAAGCGCTGGGTCTGAGCCACCGGACCATGGTCAGCGGAGCCGGGCATGATGCAATGATTTTTGCCGGGATCACCGACGTGGGGCTGGTGTTCGTGCCCAGCAAGGACGGCCTGAGCCATCACCCCGATGAGTGGACCGACTATGAGCAAATTCAGAAAGGTATCGACGTTATTTTTCAGACAGTAAAAGAGATCACAGAGGCCAGCAGTTATGACTAATCAAGCTATCGCGCAATCCATAAAAGCCCACGTGGAGGCGATGATTGCGTTCCGTCGCGATCTGCATGCTCACCCTGAACTGCCTTGGGAGGAGGTGCGCACCACTCAGAAGGTGGCGCAAGCGCTGGAGGAGATCGGTATTCCTTATCGCCTGACGACGCCAACGGGCGTGATTGCCGAGATTACGGGTGGGCAGCCAGGCAAGACTGTGGCCTTACGCGCCGATATGGATGCGTTGCCGGTGCAGGAACTCAACGACTCATTAAGTTATAAATCGCAGACCGACGGCAAGATGCACGCCTGTGGCCACGATGCCCACACCGCCATGCTGCTGACGGCGGCGAAAGCCCTGTATGAAAACCGTGAGAGCCTGCGTGGCAACGTGCGGTTGATTTTCCAACCTGCCGAAGAGATTGCTCAAGGCGCGCGTGAAATGGTGAAGCAGGGTGCAATCGAGGGCGTGGATAACGCGTTTGGCATGCATATCTGGACCACCAGCCCATCGGGCAAGGTGTCTTGTAATGTCGGCTCCACTTTTGCTTCTGCGGATTTGCTGAAGGTGAAGTTCAAAGGGCGCGGCGGCCACGGCTCAATGCCAGAGGCCTGTGTGGATGCTGCGGTTGTCGCTTCTGCCTTCGTGATGAACGTGCAGGCGATCGTTTCCCGTGAAACCTCTCCGCTAGAGTCAGCGGTAGTGACCATTGGCAAAATGGAAGTCGGCACCCGGTTTAACGTGATTGCTGAAAATGCGGTGCTGGACGGCACGGTGCGCTGCTTTAACGTCGAGGCACGTGAGCGTATCAAGGCGGCGATTGAGCGTTACGCCGAGCATACCGCGGCTATTTATGGCGCGACCGCACAGGTGGAATACACCTACGGCACTTTGCCGGTGATCAACGAGGAGCGCAGCGCGTTGCTGGCACAATCGGTGGTGCGTTCGGCCTTCGGCGACGAGGTGCTGTTTGCCGAAAAACCGACGACCGGCGGTGAGGACTTCAGCTTCTTTATTGAAAATATCCCTGGCTGCTTTGCCCTGTTGGGCTGCGGCAACCCGGAGAAAGGCACCGATTGGGCGCACCATCACGGCTGCTTCAATATCGATGAAGACGTGATGTCGACCGGCGCGGAGCTGTATGCGCAGTATGCCTGGAGTTACTTGCAGCAGGATGCGTTTTAAGCCCCTTCGCTTTATTGGGCAACATTGAGTGCGGTGATTGCCCCTCACCGCACTTATCAATCCTCCGGTCCGCTCATCTCGCCGATAAAGTCCATTCTGTCACTGAGCCAGGTGTTCACTATCGCATCTGCGGCTTTGGCCGCATCGCTGGCAGAGAAATGCTTCTCGGTTTGCAACCAGCCCATGGTCGCCAGACGTGCTGGTTCAATGGCGACAAGCAACTGCTCGCGTTGTTCTTTCGGCCAAACTTTATCGTCAGACCAACTGCGGATTAGCTGTGCAGGATCGTCCGTGGCTGGCGTGCGCTGGCTTGGCTTAAGGAAATCCTCGGGGGAGACGGTGGCGCGCAGGCGGAACATGGCCCAATCGGCATAGCTGGCAAAGCGGATGGTACCGGAATTCTCACTGGCCTTGCCAATCATCGGTTCTATTGATTTGGTCAGTTGCTGCCAGGCTGGTCGTTCAAACAGATCGCCCTGCGGTGAACAAATGGGGGCCTGTGAATCACGAGACGATCCATATAATGCCCCAAAGGCTTCATAAGCCGCTGCGCCCTGCTGTTTGAAGATGAAACAATGCACATAGGGGCGGCCATCGGCATTTTCATACCCGGCTCGTTCAATGGTCATGCGCAATAGCGTTAAAACCGCAACATCATGGCCGGTTTTGGGATCGTTTTCGATATCACGTAACACTGATTGGGAGAATGTATCGTCGTTCATCGCCTTGATCACGCTTTGATGCCTGGTTTCTACTTCGGCATCCGTGACCTTGCTGGTGGGGGCAAACTGATGCAGGTAAATCAGCCAGGCGGAGGCCAGCGGGCCGCGATACTGCTGCAACTGCTGTGCCGCTGCAGCCGGGTCTGCCGGAATGCTGGCAATGATGTTATCTAGTGCCGAGGCGGCCTGCTTGGCGGTGTTCTGCAACTGGGCGGCGCGTTGGCTAAATAAATCGCTCAGGCAACTTTCCTGACCGTTGCAGGTATCCCGCTGCTTCAACCAGCTACGCTGCTCGGTGCGTAATGCGTCGGCCTGATCACTTGGCAGGCTTGCCATTGCTAACCGGTAATTTTCGGTCAGTTGGTTATCTAGGCTGCTCAGGTCTGGGCTATTGCAGATGCTATGCTCGATATCGCTGGTGGCTTTCTCACAATCGAAAGAAGCGGCTTGCACCGCCGTATTGGCCCCGAACGCCAGGCTCAGGCAGAGCAACAAGCGCGATAAAGGATGGCCGGCGAATGTTGTATCACGGAGAGAGTTAGCGCGTTGAAGCCTGGCGATCATGCTGAGTTCCTTTTGGTTGGGTCTTTAACTTTGCTCCATATTACTTTATTGCATCTATACAATATATTAGGTGTGCTTTTATTATGTTTATGCAATAACTCCATGGTAAGAAAGACAGCGTTGGCAGTTCTAACACCCAACATCGTCCCCTCAACTTTCAACCCAGCGCAGCAAACCCAGAGCGGATTTCATCTTCCGGCAAATCGATGCCGATAAACACCATCGTGCTTTTGCACTCTTCTTCCGGCAACCATTCACGGTCCCAGTCGGCGTTATACAGACGCTGCACGCCCTGGAACAGCAGGCGGCGCGGTTCGTCCTTAATCGACAAAATCCCTTTGTAGCGCAGCAGGTTATCGGCGAACTTCAATAATAAGCCTTCCATCACTTCGGAAATTTGCATCAGCTCCAGCGGTTGGTCGTGGTACACCACGATCGACTGGATGTTGTTCTGCGCTTGCGGAATGCGGCGGAAAAGCGGGGTAGGCGCTGCCACGTTGAGCTTGTCGTTAAGCACAAAGCCTTCGATATCAAATAGCACGCCGAGATCGATATCACCGTGTGTCACCTTATATACCGGTGCGCGGGCGTTCATCAGTTGCAAACGCTGGATCAGCGCTTCGTTATCCGTTGCCACATCGGTCTTGGTCAGCAGGATACGATCGGCATAACCCACCTGGGCCTGCGAGATAGTGAACTGGTTCAACTGCTGATCGGCATGTACCGCATCCACCAGCGTGATAATCCCGTCCAGCAGGAAGCGTTGGCCGATGACTTCGTGCGAGAAGAAGGTCTGAGTGATCGGGCCGGGATCGGCCATGCCGGTGCATTCAATAATCAGCCGGTCAAACTCCAGTTGCCCCTGATCGACGCCGTCCAACAGATCCAGCAGCGCGTCTGCCAGTTCGTTGGATTTGCTGCAACAGATACAACCGTTGCTGAGGGTAGTGATGCGGCTGGCGCGGTCGCCAATCAGCGCGTTATCGATCGGCACCTCACCGAATTCGTTCTCGATGACGGCAATCTTGTAACCGTGGTTTTCATTCAGAATGTGGCGCAGCAGGGTGGTTTTGCCCGCGCCCAAAAAGCCCGTCAGGATGGTGACTGCAATGGGTTTCATGCCTGGTCCTTGTACTTACTTAACTAGCAACAGCGCATACCGCCTTTGCCATCGCCACCGTAGCGGGCATCCTGGCGTTCGCGGAAAAATTCTTTATAGGTCATCACCGGCTTGTCCGGATGGTTGTCTTTCATATGCTGGACGTAGGTATCGTAGTCAGGCACGCCCACTAACATGCGTGCAGCCTGCCCGAGATATTTACCCGCCTGGCCGAGGTTTCCGAACATGGGTTCACTCCAAAGAAAAATACCCTACATAACGTATTATCATTATGCAGGGTATCCATCAAATCACCATCAGTGGTGCGACGAAACTTTGACGCCACCCTCAGGAACCGGCACGTATGGTGTCTCCTGATCGGTGCGTTTCGGGTTTTTGTGCGCCGCCATGGCGGTTTTAATACCGAAGAAGATGATGCTGTACACCACCAGCAGGAACAGGATGCTCAAACCGGCGTTGGTGTAGTTGTTCACCACGATATGGTTCATGTTGGCAACCTGCTGTACGGTCAGTTCAGCACCGCCCTCGGTGATTTTGTTTCTGTACAGGCTAGCCTGGTAGAAGAAGCCTTCCAGCTGCGGATTGTCGCTGAACAGCTTGAGGCAAATCGCGTAGGTGGTACAGATCAGCAGCCAAACGGCTGGGATCACGGTCACCCAGATGTACTTGGTGCGCTTCATCTTAATCAATACTACGGTGCTCAGTACCAGTGCTACGGCAGCCAACATCTGGTTGGAGATGCCGAACAGCGGCCACAGGCTCTTGACGCCGCCCAATGGATCGACCACGCCTTGATACAGCAGGTAACCCCAAAGCCCAACGCAGCCGGCAGTACCGGCAATACCGGCCACCAGTGAATCGGTTTTCTTCAGGAATGGCACGAAGTTACCCAGCAAATCTTGCAGCATAAAGCGACCGGAACGGGTACCTGCATCCAGAGCGGTCAGGATGAACAGCGCTTCGAACAGAATACCGAAGTGATACCAGAAGCCCATGTTCGCGCCAGGGATGACCTGATGGAACACGTGAGCGATACCGACTGCCAGAGTTGGCGCGCCACCGGCACGGTTCAGTACCGAAGGTTCGCCGATGTCTTTGGCGGTTTGCAGGATCTGCTCTGGGGTAATCACAAAGCCCCAGGAACTGACGGTTGCGGCAGCATGCGCGGAGACATCACGCAGAGAGGCCATGATCATCGGTGCATCTTCGGTGCCCAGACGGTGCAGGTCTGGCATGGTAATGCCCAGTGCCGCTGGTGGGGTGTTCATGGCGAAGTACAGGCCAGGCTCGATGATAGAAGCCGCGACCAGTGCCATGATGGCAACGAAGGATTCCATCAGCATGGCGCCATAACCGATAAAGCGGGAGTCCATTTCGTTGGCCAGCAGTTTCGGTGTGGTACCTGAAGCGATCAGCGCGTGGAAGCCGGAAACGGCACCACAGGCAATGGTAATAAACAGGAACGGGAACAGGGTGCCTTTCCAGACCGGGCCGGTGCCGTCAATGAACTGCGTTACCGCAGGCATTTTCAGCTCAGGGTTGAGGATCACGATACCGATCGCCAGCCCGACGATCACGCCGATTTTCAGGAAGGTGGCCAGATAGTCACGCGGAGCCAGGATCAGCCATACCGGCAGCAGGGCAGAAACGAAGGCATAACCAATCAGCGTATAGGTGATGGTGGTGTCTTTAAAGGTCAGCGCCGGGCCCCAGTATGGGTCGTGGGCAATCACGCCGCCGAACCAGATGGAGGCGATCAACAGCACGATACCGATGACCGATACTTCACCCACCTTGCCAGGGCGCAGGAAGCGCATGTATACGCCCATAAACAGCGCAATTGGCACGGTAGAACAGACGGTGAACACGCCCCATGGGCTTTCGGCCAAGGCTTTCACTACGATCAGCGCCAGCACCGCGAGGATGATAATCATGATCAGGAAGCAGCCAAACAGCGCGATAGTGCCAGGGATTGGGCCCATTTCCTTTTTGATGATCTCGCCCAACGAGGCACCGTTACGGCGTGAGGAGATAAACAGCACCATAAAGTCCTGTACCGCCCCCGCCAGCACCACGCCGCCTAGCAGCCACAGCGTACCGGGCAGATAGCCGACCTGTGCTGCCAGCACTGGGCCAACCAACGGACCCGCACCGGCGATTGCTGCAAAGTGGTGGCCGAACAGCACGTTTTTATTGGTGGGGACGTAGTTCAGGCCGTCGTTGTTTACCACCGCCGGTGTAGCGCGGGTGGCGTCCAACTGCATCACCTTGGTGGCGATGTAGAGGCTGTAGTAGCGATAAGCCACCAGGTAGACCGCTACCGAAGCAACGATGATCCACAGTGCACTAATACTTTCGCCACGGCGCAATGCGATGACACCCAGGCAGGAAGCCCCGAGTATCCCCAGCAGCATCCATGGGAGGTGTTTTAAAATCCCCTCGCGTTTCATGAGGTATCCTTATCCTATCTGCAAAAATTGAGTGATAAATCCGATTCTTAGATGTCGGACATTTAGCTGTAGCGTCTTCCCCTGGTTAGGGTCAGGTTTAGGAACAGCTCATCATTGCCAGGCTGGATAGGGAAAGACATCTGAATTTCAGCCAGCGGTTTTATACGCTGGCGAACGGTTGGAATGGCGGGGTGAGTGGTTTAGGCAGAAGTGTGAGTGGCGAAGGCGATCAGGTTTTGCTCCGTTTTGGCATTCGTCAACTGCTGCCCCATCCAAGGGCTGAAGGCCCAGGGGGCTGCCGTTACCGCAGCGATCAACGCGCGTAAATCAACCCAGTGGAAGTCCATCACTTCATCTGCTCTGGCTGCAACGGCACCCGTAGCCAATGCCGCGTAAACCGGGCAGATTTCGTTTTCCATAATGCCGGAGGCGTCTGTCTCGCAGTAGCGGAAATCGGGGTCGATGGCGGTGATCTGTTCCACGCTCAGGCCCACTTCATACAAACAGCGTTGCTCGATAGCGTGTTCGGTGCTCTCCTGCCACTGCGGATGGCCACAGACCGAGTTAGTCCAAACGCCTGGCCAGGCTTTTTTGCTCAGCGCTCGGCGGGTGATCAGCAACTCGCCTTGCGGGTTGAAGATCCAGGAGGAGAAAGCCAGATGCAGGGGCGTTTGTCGCTGGTGGGCCGCATATTTTTCCATCACGCCGGTGGGTTGACCTTGTTCATCAAGTAAAACGACATGCTGCTGGGTCATGAAAATTCCAATTTAATCGCGATGTACGACTATTACTATAACACCCGTGTCTTAATGTAGGGGGCACTTCATGCTGCGTCCATTCAGCCTCTATTTCGCACCTCGTCCCAACTCAGACCGAAGCGCGCCAGGTATTTACGCAGCCGGTCTGCATCGTTGGGCTGCTTTTTCTGCTGGCGCGAGACGGCAAACAGCTGTCTACCCGCTTCGGAAAGTGATGTGGAAGCTCGGCACACGTTAAGCACCGTCTCCAACTGGCTTTGCTCGAACAGATCGATATCGGCAAGCTCGACAGGTAATTGCACGCTGGTGTTCCCCTGCCAATGGGATTTCAGCCGGGCGATTTCTTCATCGACCAAAGGCTGGTTGATGCGCCCTTGCTCTGCCAACGTTGCCATGCGTGCGATGGAAGATCCCAGCTCACGGAAGTTGCCGCGCCAGACCGCCTGTGGAGAACGGGCAAAAGCCAGGTAACGCTGTCTGGCGTCTTTATCGAAACGGACCTGCGTCTGGTTACTGCGAGCAAAGCGTTGTAATTCGTAATCGATGTTCGGCTCGATATCTTCGCGGCGTTCAGCCAGGCCGGGCAGTGGGAAGGTCCACATATTGATACGGGCGTATAAATCCTCACGGAAACGGCCTTGAGCTATCCAGTCGCGCATATCACGATGGGTGCCTGCAATCAGCTGGAAGTCGCTGCTGGCTTCTTTATCGGCACCAAAGGGGAAGAAGGTTTTTTCCTCGATAGCTTTCAGTAACATCGCCTGTTCGTCTAACCCCAGCTCGGCGATCTCATCAAGGAACAGTACGCCGCCGTCGGCTTCACGCAGTAGGCCTGCTCGTGCCTGCAACGCACCGGTGAACGCCCCTTTCACATGGCCGAACAGGGTCGACATGGCGTTATCGCCGCGAAGGGTGGCACAGTTCACCGCGACAAAACGGCCTTTTACCAGATGGCGAGAATGCCGGAGTTGATAGATACGCTCGGCCAAAAAGGATTTCCCGGCTCCTGTGGGGCCGGTGAGCAGCATGGGCGCATTTGAACGCAGGGCGACGCGTTCAATCTGGTCGATCAGCGTGTTAAAGGTAGCGTTGCGCGTTTCAATACCGGCTTTGAGGAACGACACCGAGCGCTGTTGCTCATGCAGGAATCGGCTGGTGAGGGCGGTATAGCGGCTGAGATCCAGATCGATCACCGAGTAAATCCCTTGGGGAGACGGGCGATCGGCTTTGTCACCGGGGGCAGTTTGCAGTAGTTGAGCAGGCAGGTATCGTGCCTCTGTTAGCAGGAACCAGCAGATCTGTACCACATGGGTGCCGGTGGTGATATGCACCAGATAGTCTTCGTTCTCGGTATCAAACGGATAGCGGCTGGCGAAATCCAGAAAGGCGCTGTACACCTCTTCCAAATCCCAGGGATCTTTAAGAGCCACTTCCTGTAACACCACCTGAGTGGCTGGCGAAACCGCTACGATATCTTCCGCCACCTGCTGCGCCATGCCTTTATCGCGCGGCTGATGCAGCAGCTCCAGGCGATCGATCGGCAGATCGGGCTGCTGGCACAGACCCACCGTTGGCCGCCATTTGCTCCAGCGGTTTTCCCGTTTGCCACGTTTATCCAGCGTGGTGCCCAGCACTCCAATCACAACCCTGCGCTTCATATTATCCCTTGCGATAAAATACTATCCTGAAAGATAAAATACCGGCTTGTTGGCAACATCGCCAGTCATCTGTGATTAATTATTTATTGGTTAAATATCAATTAATTGTATTTTTAATGGGTGTTTTTGACCGAGTTGGCACGCCTTTCGCTATATCCACTACGTCAAAAGAAAAAGGATGACTAAAGAATGAAGAATAATTATGAGTTGATGGCACCGGTTAATAGCGCACCGATCAAAATGTGGACACAGGGCGTGCCCGTAGAGCCAGAAGCGCGTGAGCAGTTGCTGAATACGGCGAAAATGCCGTTTATTTTTAAACACTTGGCGGTGATGCCGGATGTGCATTTGGGTAAGGGGTCCACCATTGGTAGTGTGATCCCTACCCGTGGCGCGATTATTCCGGCGGCCGTTGGCGTGGATATTGGTTGCGGCATGATTGCGGTGCGTACTTCGCTGGTGGCCGCCGATCTGCCGGATAGCCTGGCTGGGCTGCGTAGCGCCATCGAACAGGCAGTGCCGCATGGCCGTACCTCGACCCGTTCAAGAAGAGATAAAGGGGCCTGGGAAACTCCACCGCAAACGGTCGATCAGCATTGGGCCACTTTGCTGCCACGCTTTAAGCGCTTGACCGACAAATATCCGCAGTTGCTGAAAACCAACAATTATCAGCATCTGGGAACGCTGGGAACGGGTAACCACTTTATCGAAGTCTGCCTGGATGAAACGCAGGTGGTGTGGGTGATGCTGCATAGCGGTTCCCGTGGCGTGGGGAATGCCATCGGTTCGCTATTTATTGCTCTGGCGCAGCAGGATATGCAACAGCATATCGCTAACTTGCCGGATCGTAACCTGGCCTATTTCGAGGAAGGTAGCCAGCATTTTGACGATTACATGGAAGCCGTGGGTTGGGCACAGGATTTCGCCCGCCATAACCGGGAAGTGATGATGGAGCACGTGCTGGCGGCGCTGTCGCGTATCGTGACCAAACCGTTCACTACCCAGCAAGAGGCCGTGAACTGCCACCATAACTATGTGCAGCGTGAGACGCACTTTGGTGAGCCGGTGTTGGTGACGCGTAAAGGGGCCGTGTCTGCGCAGAAAGGCCAGATGGGGATCATCCCTGGCTCTATGGGGGCGAAAAGCTTCATCGTGCGCGGATTGGGTAACGAAGAGAGTTTCTGCTCTTGCAGCCATGGCGCAGGCCGCACCATGAGCCGTACGGCGGCAAAAAAACGCTTCACCGTGGCCGATCAGATCCGGGCAACCGAACATGTGGAATGCCGTAAGGACAGCGAGGTGATCGATGAGATCCCAATGGCTTATAAAGATATCGATGCGGTGATGGCGGCACAGTCCTCACTGGTGGAAATCGTCCATACCCTGCGTCAGGTGGTATGCGTAAAAGGATAACGTGATGGAACAGCGAGTAAACGGCGTGGATAGCTCCATGCGGGAAAGAGTCCGGCAGGTGCTGGGTGAGGTGGAAAAGCGTTACGACGTGCGGGTGCTTTATGCCTGCGAATCCGGTAGCCGCGGCTGGGGCTTTGCCTCGCCGGACAGCGATTACGACGTGCGCTTTTTGTATGTCCACCCGCCGGAATGGTATTTACGGGTAGAGCCACAGCGGGATGTGATCGAACTACCAATCGATCATGAACTGGATGTCTGTGGTTGGGAATGGCGTAAGGCGCTTGGTCTGCTGAAGCGGGCCAACCCAACGTTAATCGAGTGGTTGGATTCACCTGTGGTATATCAGGAAGCCCCTGAGAGTGTCGCGGCGTTGCGAGGCGTAGTGCCTGAATGGTTCTCCGCGCAGCGGGCGCGTTGGCACTATCTGTCGATGGCCAGGAAAAACTTCCGTGGCTATTTGCAGGGGGAGCAGGTACGGCTGAAGAAATACTTCTACGTGCTGCGCCCGTTGCTGGCGGTGCGCTGGATAGAAGCGGGCAAGGGCGTGCCGCCGATGCGTTTTGACCAACTGTTGGCTGACACGGTGGAGGATCCGCTGCTGTTGGCGGAAATCCATGCATTACTGGCGGCGAAACGGCGCGCAGGCGAGGCAGAGTACGGCCCTCGTAGGGAAAGGATCCACGCGTTTATCACGCAGGAACTAACGGCGGATGCCCGGCAGGAAGCCTTGCCCGACAGCCCGGCCCGCAGCGACAAATCGCTGGATGAACTGCTTTATCGCACGGTGATGGTGTAATCAACCGGGGAGAAAGAAGGCTCCCCGGTAATGCAAATGTTAGTAGGGACCGCTCATGTTCGACCGAAGGGGCGCTGCATGATATGTCCGTTTAACAATATGCTGGCGAGCCGATGAATAAATGTCTGTAGTCTCGGGAGTCTGCGGATTTTGCCAGGGATTAACGGCGTCCGGGATGACCTTTTCCATGATCCTTCCCATACCCATGTTTATCACCGCCCTTGTGGTCACCTCTATTACCATGCTCCTTGCGGGGTGGCACTTTATGACCCTTATCGTCGTCACCATCACTTAGCAGTGCCAATGCGACCAGTGCACCTAGCCCGATCACCACACCGGTGATCGCGACCTCATCGTTGGTCATATTGGCACAACCCACCGTCGACAAACACAGCAAACCAATCAGCGGATTTCTCAAAGAATTAACCATGATCATTGATCCTTCTTACGGTCAGTTAGCTATCCATTCAAACTACCGATACCGTAGGACATCGCGATCGCGAGCTCAAGATAAGCTCAGGTAAATTAAGTGATAAGCTTCGTCAAGGAGCTTGACGTGGATTGACATTAGCGGGAGCCAAAGGATAAAAAAGCCAGGTTGCCTGCAGACAACATGACACTATTCTTCCCTCACCCCAGCGGTGTGGCGGTCAAACGCAGGCGTAAACCGTAGCACGTTCGATTCCCTCTCCTTGGGGAGAGGGTTAGGGTGAGGGAGAATAACGCTATTATTTCAACGCAATGCGGATCACGTCATCTGGATCGGTGGCTTCTTTTTCACGGCTTGAAGCCTGCTTCACGCTCACGTACAGCGTCTTACCATCTGGTGACAGTGCCAGGCTGTTCGGATGCGTTGGTGTCTTGATGGTTTCCAACAGCTTGTAGCTCTTGGCGTCGATCACGCTCACGGTGCCCGCTTGGCGATGAGTAACGTACACTTCATTGCGTGCTGGGTTAAACAACACGGCCAGGGATTCCGGCACGTCGATCTTCTGCAGAATGTTGCCGTTGTTGGTATCAACAACCAGTACCTGCGGCTGCTTGGAATCGGTGATGAATGCACGGTGGGTTGCCGGATCCAGGCTGATATTCAGGAAGAAGTGCTCCTTCGACTCATCCAACTTCTTACGTGACAGCACCTTGTTGGTTTTGGTATCGATAGTCACCAACTCGCCATCGGCATTGGTCACATACAGGCGGCTTGCCGCTGCATCCAGCGCCAGGCCGGTACCGTATTTACCGGTTTCGGTGATGGTGGTGCGCAGAGTCAGATCCTTGCCATCCACAACCCAAACCACGCTGGACTCGCCCAAGCCGGTGATATAGACGGTGTCTGTGGTCGCGTCTGCCACCAGCTCACGTGGGGCCAATGGTTTCACGGTATCAGAGCGTTTACGCGCATCCAGCACCAGGCGGCCTTTCACTTCGCCGGTTTTGCCGTCGATCGCGGTCAGCGAGTTACTGGTGGTGTTACCAAAATAGAGAGTATCGGTCTTGGTGTTGATGGCGGCACCGAACGGTTTGATATCGTTATGAATGATCTGTGTGATATCCAGCGTTTGTGGGTCAAGGCGATAGACGATGCCGCCCTTATCCAGCTTGCGGCTCTGTGAAGTTGCCAGATACAGCGCATTCTCGCCCTGGCTGTACACCATCTCGTAAGCGCCTTTACCTACCGGCTTACGCAGCAGTTCCGTTTCTGTCTGTGCCAGTACAGAGGTGGAAAACATCAGGCTGCTGAGAAGCAACAGAGGGTAAACCGCACGTCCGCCAAACTTACGGCTGGTGGTCATCATAGCGTTCATAAAAGCTCCATTTGATCAAAATACAGGCCGCCACCGGGCTGCTGCTCGGTGGCTAAATCGGGCTCAACATTGAATCGAAAGCAAAATCTGGCCGGTCATGTCATTGCATGCGGCTCACTATATTTGTGAATGATAATCATTATTCTTACGGAAGGGGAGCACTTTTGTTGCTTGGGGCGATAAGAGTCACGTTTAGGGCAATCAGAGAGAAGAGAATATCCGGCCAGTGTCTACTCTTCGGTCAGGATCAGGCCCAGACGCTCGGCGGTCTTTTGGATAATTTGGCCAATGGCTTTATGGCTGAGGAGACGGCTTGAGGGTTCGGCTATCGAGAGTTCACTATCCATGACCCGTTGGCCACCAAACAGGATCATGGCGAAATGATCGTCATTTCTTTTTGAGTACCACTTCATTCCGTCAACGTTATGATGCTGTTGATAAATAGCCTGTGACCAGGCTCGGGTTTGCGAGTATTCGAGCTGGGTACTGCCGATCAATTCATCGCGATCGATGCCCATATAGAGACAATCCTGTGCTCGGCAACTGACGACGTTCAGATCCCGCTCCAGTTTCAACTGGATGTAATGCATATGGGTAAATGGGCGTAAATCGAAAAATTCTGTTTTGCCGGTGGCGACCACATCGTGAAAAACCGATTCCGCGATAGCGGCTTCGCAACTGCTGGCTAGGTACATGGTGGGGATCAGATCCAAAGCTGCATCCCTGATAGGGCTGAAACGGGCTCCGTACTCATGGGGAAGCAATATTTTGCCGGGATTAAAACTGTCTCCGGGGTACTGCGCATCATGGCATCGATGTAACACCGTGCCTTTGGGAATGACTTCGATTCTTACCCGCAGGGTCTTGCCAGGGGCGGCTATCTTGCGGCCAAGAAAAACGGGTGAACCAAAATCTTCCTTTTTGGGCTCACCCTTCTGTTTAACTTTGTTCTGCTCCATCGACGATCCTTTTCGCTTCATATTCCGCCGCCGCAATCACATTGGCCGGATATGACTGCAACATTTCCATGGGGCGGCGGCCAGCCAACAGGTTGTTTGACGTCGCGAACCACTGGGCAAGCCCCCAGCCGTGTTTCAGGTTTTTAAAACTGGCGAGTAACACTGCCATCACGGGGAGAGGACGATAGTTATCATCCAGCGCATAACGGGGAAAGAGTTGTGTTGCCCCTTTCTTCAATGAAAATATGCGGTTATGACTCTTCCATTTGCTTGGCTGGGCCGAGGGATTCTCGGTAGCAAAGCCTGCCAGATGGGAAATCTGCTCTGCCGTGAGCCATTCGCTGGCTGCCAGGATATGCTCACGCCCGCGCTCCACCCTGGAAATATCAACCAGCCCGCTGTGGTTGACGGGCTCTTGCGTATCCCGCGGAAGAATTATCCTGGCAGTGTCATCTGGATTGATCTGTTGCTCCAGGCTATGAAACATGGCTTCAAAACGTGTCTCGTCGATGTGGCAAACGTCGCCATGATCATTTTCAGCTTCTCTAACCTGGCGGAGAGTTTGCAACATGATTTTCAGGTGTTCTTCAACCACACCGAGAGACGTTGAGTTGTCTATATCAACTTTCAGCTGAAAGAAAGGCTTCTGCGCCTTCATTTTCCTTTTACTGATGACCATCTGCAGCCCATCTTCCCTGATCCTGAGGCCATCTCTGTTGATGTCGATTTCTCGGGCCAGCATTCTCTTCTCCTGTTAGCTAAAGCTAACCGTTTTAACTATTCTAACCAAACTATCCTCAGTTATAGCAGGTTGTGTAAGAATTAACCAGATCAGTTGCAGCAATATGATCGGCCGAAGTGCGGGCTTACAGTCTTATCGCACCAGCAAGCGCCTGGTCTGCGGCGGCTTTTTCCGCCAGATAACGGGCCGGAGGCTTACCTACCGCTTTACGGAACATGGTGACAAAACCGCTGGCGCTCTCGTAGCCGAGATCTAACGCCACGGTCTGGACGCTTTCCCCCTGCGTTAAGCGTTGCAGAGCCAGCATCACATGTAACTGTCGCCGCCAGTGGCCAAAGCTCATGCCCATCTGCTGTTGCAGCGTTCGGCTGAGCGAACGCTCGCTCATGCCAATGCGTTGCGCCCACTGGCCCAGAGTGGATTTATCGGCCGGGTTGGCCAGCAGTTGCTCGGTCAATTGGCGGATGCGGGCATCATTGGACACCGGCAGGTGCAGGTTCTCCAGCGGCGCGGCGGCCAGTTGATCCAACAAAACCTGCGCAATGCGGCCTTCCGGGCCCTCTTCCGGATAGAGAATATCGAACTGGCTGGCCTGCAACAGCAGTTCTCGCAGTAATGGAGATACCGTCAAGGTGCAGCAGTTTTGTGGCAAACCAGGGATGGCATCCTGCTCAACGAAGAGGCAATAGCACTCGCTTTGGCTGGTAGCTCGCGCGTTGTGGCTGACGTTACTTGGCATCCACAAGGCACATTGTGGTGGCACCAGCCACAGGCCATTTTCAACCTCGCAGCGGATCATGCCGCGCACCGTGTAAATCAATTGCGCCTTGCGGTGGCGATGATGGGTGCATTCCCAGTCTTTCTGCACGCTTGATGCCTGAACCGCGAAGATGGCGCGGGGCACGTTATCGATATCGGGTCTGGGATCCTGGCAAGTGGCTTTCATGAGAACAATTATCATATTGGCGTATTTGAGCAATATTATGTCTTGATTGTGCAATGTGGTCTAGCGCCAACGTCGATAGAGTAAGCGCCACTGGCGTGTTTTGTGGTAACACGCTCATGACCGACAACGCAGAGGAGAGGCCATGCATCAGGAAAATGTTATCAGTCAGCTTCTGGCCTGGATTGAGCAAAGCCTGGATCAGCCCTTGACGCTGGACAGCATCGCGGCTAAATCCGGCTATTCCAAATGGCACCTGCAACGGATGTTCAAGCAGCACACCGGCGAAGTGTTGGGGACCTATGCCCGGCGCAGAAGGTTGACGGCGGCGGCGCGTGAGTTGCGCCTGACCAGCGCCACGGTGGCCTGTATCGCAGATAAATACCAGTTCGATTCCCAGCAGACCTTCACCCGTGGATTTAAAAAACAGTTTGGTTTGCCACCGGCGGCTTATCGTCGCAGCGTGGACTGGCCTAGTTATGGCTTGCAACCGCCGTTGAATATGACCAACGAGCCAATGCCAGAGGCGGAGATTATAGTGTTGCCTTCGATGAAACTAGTCGGCCATACGCAGCAGGGTAGCTGCACGTTGGGGCAATTAGGGCCCTCGAAGAAGCTGCTACGTCAACACGCCTGGCGGCATTTGTTGCATCCGGAACAGGGATTACCCGCCGTCGCGTATGGCCTGATGAGCCTGAAGGCGGACACCCAGCAGCGGGATCGTCAACAGATGGTGTATACGGCGGCACTGCCAGAGGAAGAGGCGGCAGGTGAAACGGTGACGATCGAACCCGGAGAGTATGCCCGCTTTGCCTATCAGGGGCAGGTTGCAGGGCTACAGAACTTTATCGCCCGGCTGTATGACACGGCCATTCCGCAGATGAATGCGGTACGGCGGCCAGGGCAGGATATTGAGCGTTTTTACCCGGCATTGGGCGTTTGTTACGGTGACGATCAGGCGGCGATCAGCTGTGAATATCTTATCCCGATCCGCCGTGGCGAAGAGGGCAGTGGGCTACGCTAGGGCAGGAATTTACCAAAAGGACACTATTCCCTACATCCGGCTACAAAAAAGTGAGGTATTTGCGCTAGTAATGTTTCCATCTTGGCGGCAAGTGCACATATAATGCGCATCCGGTCAAACCAGGCCGGGCAGAACACATACCATTTTTAGCCAGTGCGGCCACCACTTTACTACGAAGATGAAAATGAGCATTCGCGCGTTATTAACCCTGTTTACCGCTCTGGTTGCATTCAGCCAGGCTGCCTTCGCCGTTGTATACCCTTTGCCCGCCAAAGACAGCCGTCTGGTTGGGGAAAATATTCAGATCACCGTGCCTGCAGACAGCAAACTGCCGCTGGAGAGCTTTGCGGCTCAATACCAGATGGGCTTGAGCAACATGCTGGAAGCTAACCCTGGCGTTGACCCGTTCCTGCCGCTGCCAGGCAGCACGCTGACCATCCCACAGCAGTTGATCCTGCCTGACGCCCCGCGTGAAGGCATCATCATCAACAGCGCAGAAATGCGTCTGTACTACTACCCGAAAGGCACCAAGACCGTCGTGGTACTGCCGATTGGTATCGGCCAGTTGGGTAAAGATACGCCGCTGAACTGGGTCACCACCGTACAACGCAAGAAAGCGGGCCCAACCTGGACGCCAACCGCTAAAATGCGCGAAGAGTACGCCGCCGATGGTGAAATCCTGCCAGCGGTATTCCCGGCAGGCCCGGATAACCCGATGGGTCTGTACGCCCTTTATGTTGGCCGTCTGTATGCGGTCCATGGTACTAACGCCAACTTCGGTATCGGCCTGCGCGTGAGCCACGGCTGTGTGCGTCTGCGTGCTGACGACATCAAATACCTGTTCGACAGCGTGCCAGTAGGCACTCGCGTGCAGTTTATCAACGAGCCAGTGAAGGTTTCCGTAGAGCCAGACGGTTCACGTTACCTGGAAGTACACAACCCGCTGTCTGCCAACGAAGATGAGCTGAAGTCGAAAGAGCCAGTGCCAATCACCATCACCGCGCCGGTTGGCAAAGTGCTGATGGATCCAGCCGTTGACCAGAGCGTCGTGGACGCGGCCATCAAGGCACGTTCCGGTATGCCGGTTAAAGTGAACTGATTTTTGCTATTGTGATAAAAAAGACGCTCTCGGGCGTCTTTTTTTATGGGAAAAACTCAGCGTATCCGCTTGGCCACCAGGGTGAACTTGTAATCTTCGCTTTTAAAGAAGTTGCGGCTGAACTCAAACACCGTGCCGTCGTTGAGAAAACCGGTGGAGACCTTCTCCAGGATCGGTTTCTGCGGATCTATTCCTAACGCCTTCACCACATCTTCGCTTGGCATTACCGGGATGATCTCCTGCTCGCTACGGTCAATGACCCGCTTTTTGACCTGTTCGATGTAGTGATATTTGGATTTCTGCATCACCTCATAGCTGAGGTCGGGGAACAGTGCCAGCGGCATCCAGGTCTCTTCCAGCGTCACTGGTTTTTGCTTGATATAGCGCACCCGTTTGACGTAATACACCTTGTCTTCAGTGGTCAGGTGCAATGCTTCGGCGATGGTTGGGCTGGCTTTGGCGACTTCAAAGATCAACACGTCGCTGTGGGTTTCCACGTTGCGATCCGCCAACTTTTCATAAAAGCTGGTGAGCTGATAGATATCGTAATTTACCTTCTCTTCTTTGACGTACCAGCCGCTGCCCTGAATGCTCTCAATCACCTGTTCTTCGGTCAGTAATTTCAACGCCTGACGCACCGTTACCCGGCTGACGTTGTACTGTTCGCGCAGTAAAGCCTCGGTCGGTAACGCATCGCCGGGCTTGAGTTCACCATCGGCAACCTGTTGGCGCAGGGTATCCGCAATCTGGCGATAAATAGGCTTTTTGCTCACGCTTTGGTGTCCCCGGCTGGTTGTTGGATCTGCTGTGCGCATTCTAGCCCCAGGCCAGGGATAAACAAACCAATAACGCCATACCTCGTTAAGTTGTCCTTAAATTGAATTAATACAAATTTAATACAAAAATAGCGTTGATTTGAAATTGATCACAAATTGGTGTGGATTGTCTTGGTATGATCGCCGCCTGTTTATTGACGGAGCCGCCCTGGCTTCAGCGTGAGGATAAAGATGGACCTGAGCAGCCTGACCCACCCCAGCCTGATAAACCTGCAAGTGGCCTTTGCGGGGCGCGATCAGGCCATTCATCA
Organism: Serratia sp. J2; assembly: GCF_046269175.1. Classification (NCBI taxonomy): domain Bacteria; kingdom Pseudomonadati; phylum Pseudomonadota; class Gammaproteobacteria; order Enterobacterales; family Yersiniaceae; genus Serratia; species Serratia sp. J2. Next base: position 256,159 of record NZ_JBKABN010000005.1, on the reverse strand, counting down.
GCTTGCCGACCAACTAGACGTGCAAGGCAAATTGCATGACAAAGCGGCGTTTCTCCGCGAGGTCTTTGCCCGGGAAGCGCAAGGCCCTACCGCGTTGGGGGAAGGGCTGGCGGTGCCCCATGGTAAAAGCGATGCGGTAAAGGAAGCGGCATTTGCCGTTGCCACGCTGAACACGCCGTTGGAGTGGGAAGGGATCGATGGGCCGGAAAGCGTCAACCTGATCTTCCTGCTGGCGATCCCGCAGGCACAGGCCGGTACCACGCATATGCAATTACTGACCAGCCTGACGACGGCGCTGGTGGATGACGACATCCGCGCGGCAGTTCTAAATGCTCGTACGCCGGAACAGTTGTTGGCTCTGCTGGCTGGAGGGACGCCGGAATCTGCACCCAAACCGCAGGATGATACTCGGCCTACGGTGGTGTGCGTCACCGCGTGCCCGGCCGGTATCGCCCATACCTATATGGCTGCGGAATATCTTGAAAAGGCGGGGCGCAAGCTCGGCATCAACGTGTATGTTGAGAAACAAGGGGCTAACGGGATCGAAGGCCGCTTGACGGCGGAACAGCTAAATAGTGCGACGGCCTGCGTGTTCGCTGCCGAAGTCGCGATTAAAGAAGTGGAGCGCTTCAACGGTATTCCCCGTATCGAAACGCCGGTCGCCGAGCCCATCAAGCACGCAGAACGCATTTTGCAGCAGGCATTGGCTGTGGGCCAATCCGCTAACGGTGCTGCACGGGTGCAGCAGAGCGAAGTACCGGTGCAGAAAAATAGCGTGAAGACCGAACTCAAACAGGCGTTACTCAGCGGCATCTCTTTTGCGGTACCGCTGATTGTGGCGGGGGGCACGGTCTTGGCTGTTTCAGTTTTGCTGGCACAGATCTTTGGCCTGCAGCATCTGTTTGATCAAGAGAACTCCTGGTTGTGGATGTACCGCAAGCTGGGCGGCGGCATGCTGGGTATCTTGATGGTACCGGTGCTGGCGGCCTACACGGCTTATTCGCTGGCGGATAAACCGGCTCTTGGCCCAGGCTTTGCGGCCGGGTTGGCGGCAAACATGATTGGCTCTGGCTTCCTTGGCGGTATTGTGGGCGGCCTGATCGCCGGATATCTGATGCGCTGGGTGAAGAACCATGTGCGCCTCAGCCCCAACTTCAACGGCTTCCTGACGTTTTATCTTTACCCGGTGATTGGCACGCTGGTAGCGGGCAGCCTGATGCTGTTTGTGATCGGGGAGCCGGTGGCCTGGTTGAACAACAGCCTGACCGCCTGGCTTAACAGCCTGTCTGGTACCAACGCGTTGGTGCTGGGAGCGATCCTCGGTTTTATGTGCTCGTTCGACCTCGGCGGCCCGGTGAACAAGGCGGCTTATGCGTTCTGCCTGGGGGCGATGGCCAACGGCGTGTTCGGCCCCTATGCGATCTTTGGCGCGGTCAAAATGGTTTCGGCCTTTACGGTCACCGCCTCCACCTTGCTGGCTCCACGGCTGTTCCAACAGTTCGAGATTGAAACCGGTAAATCCACTTGGTTGCTTGGCCTGGCAGGCATTACCGAAGGGGCAATCCCGATGGCGATCGAAGATCCCGTGCGGGTGATCGGCTCCTTCCTGGTGGGATCGCTGGTGACCGGCGCGATCGTCGGTGGGATGGGGATTGGCCTTTCGACGCCGGGCGCGGGGATCTTCTCGCTGTTCCTGCTGCACGATAATGGCCTCGGTGGCCTGCTGTCGGCAGCCATTTGGCTGGGGGCGGCGCTGCTTGGTACGGCGATCTCCACATTGGTGCTGATCCTTTGGCGGCGTCAGGCGATGAAGCAGGGCAAATACACCCTCATTCAGCCGCAGTAAGTTGATTTCCCCTCACCTTAACCCTCTCCTTTAGTGAGGGGGAACTGATCGAGTGGATCTGAAAATTCGGTGATGCACCCTGGATAAGGGGGCGATCGAGTTTGCTGAGATTACCGCTTTGCTGCCAAAAGGGCAGGAGTCATCAGCTCCCTCTCTCTGGGGAGAGGGTTGGGGTGAGGGGCTTGGTTACGTCATCTTAGGAATTGATTATGAAAGCTGTATCACGTGTTCACATTACGCCGCATATGCACTGGGATCGTGAGTGGTATTTCACCACCGAGGAGTCACGCATCCTGCTGATAAACAACATGGAAGAGATCCTGACCCGGTTGGAAACCGATGCCGAGTACCGTTTCTATGTGCTGGATGGGCAAACGGCGGTGCTGGAAGACTACTTCGCCATCAAGCCAGAAAATCACGAGCGGGTGAAAGCGTTGGTGCAGGCTGGCAAGCTGATCGTTGGCCCGTGGTATACCCAAACCGATACCATGGTGGTGTCAGGGGAATCGATCGTGCGCAACCTGATGTATGGCATGCGCGACTGCCTGTCCTTTGGCGAACCGATGAAGATCGGCTATCTGCCGGACTCTTTCAGCATGTCTTCGCAGTTACCGCATATTTTCAACGGGTTCGGTATCACGCGCGCCATGTTCTGGCGCGGCTGCTCCGAGCGCCACGGTACCGACAAGACTGAGTTCCTGTGGCAAAGCAACGACGGCAGCGAAGTTGCGGCACAGGTGCTGCCGCTGGGTTACGCCATTGGTAAATACCTGCCCGAAGATGAAGCCGGGCTGCGCAAACGGCTGGACAGTTATTTCACCGTGCTGGAAAACGCCTCGGTTACCAAAGATATCCTGTTGCCGAACGGCCACGATCAGATGCCGCTGCAACAGAATATCTTCCAGGTGATGGCCAAACTGCGCGAGATTTATCCACAGCGTGAGTTTGTCATGAGCCGTTTTGAAGAGGTCTTCGAGCGGATCGAAGCCAGTCGTGAACGTTTGGCGACGCTGAAGGGGGAATTTAACGACGGTAAATACATGCGCGTACACCGCACCATCTCGTCAACCCGCATGGATATCAAGATCGCCCACGCCGAGATCGAGAACAAGATCGTTAATATCCTCGAGCCGTTGGCGGCGATCGCCTGGTCACTGGGCTTTGAATACCATCACGGCCTGCTGGAGAAAATGTGGAAAGAGATCCTGAAAAACCACGCCCACGACAGTATCGGCTGTTGCTGTAGCGACAAGGTACATCAGGAGATCATGACGCGCTTTATTCTGGCGGACGACATGGCGGAAAACCTGGTGCGCTTTTACATGCGCAAGATTGTCGACAATATGCCGGTACAGCACGCAGATGCCGACAAACTGACGTTCTTCAACCTGCTGCCTTACCCGCGTGAAGAGGTGATCAACACCACCATTCGTATTCGTGCCCAGCAGTTCTCGCTGATGGATGAACAGGGCCAGCCGGTGGAGTATTTTATCCGCGCCGCGCGGGAGATCGATCCTGGGCTGGTGGATCGCCAGATTGTGCATTACGGCAACTACGATCCCTTTATGGAGTACGACATTCAGCTCTGTCGCCCATTGCCCGCGATGGGATATTGCACCCTGCATATTCATGCTAATCACGCAGGCCAGCAACGCCAAGCTGCGGCGCAACCGGCAGAACTGTTGGAAAACGAGTATTACCGCATTGCCCTGAATGCCAACGGTACGTTGGATATTACCGATAAACAGAGTGGCTATCTCTATCAGCAGGTGTTGCAACTGGAAGATGGCTCTGACGATGGTGATGAGTATGACTATTCGCCTTCCCGTGAAGAGTGGTTGATCTATTCCACGCAAAGCGCAGTGGCTACCTCCATCAAACATGAGGCTTGGCAGAGTATCGCCACACTGGAACTGCGCATGGCATTGCCCGCCAATCTGCAACAGCGGGCGGAGCGGCGTAGCGACGGTTACCTGGATGTACAGTGCCAGGTGACGTTGGCGCACAACAGCCGCCGCATCGACATTGAGATGTGGCTGGATAACCAGGCCGACGATCACCGCGTGCGGGTATTGATCCCAACGCCGTTCGCCAGTGAAAGCGTGCTGGCGGATAACCAGTTTGGCTGCATTACTCGCCCGGTGGACGATCCGGCCATGGCCGTTTGGCAGCAAGAGGGCTGGAAAGAGGCGCCGATCCCGGTGTGGCAACTGATGAACTTTGCCGCCTTGCATGACGATCTGCATGGCATGGCATTGTTTACCGAGGGGTTGCGTGAGTTCGAGATTGTGGGTGAGCGCCGCGATACCTTTGCCCTGACGCTGTTCCGCTCGGTAGGCGTGCTGGGTAAAGAGGAATTGCTGTTGCGGCCGGGTCGCCCTTCCGGCATCAAACTGCCAACGCCAGACTCCCAGATGCGTGGCAAATTGCATTGCCGGTTCAGCCTGTTCAGTTTTGCAGGAGATCCGCACCAGGCGGGCGTGATGCAGCAGGCGCGGGCCTACGTCACTCCGGTGCGCTGTTACAACAAAATCCCGTTTGATGCGATGAAGCTCAATCTGGCGGCCTTCCGCACGCCGCTGCACTTTAGCCTGCTTTCGATGCCAGAATCAGGCCCAGTATTGAGCGTGTTGAAGAAGGCTGAGGATGCCGATGCTTTGATTATTCGCGTGTATAACCCTTCGGAGCAGGTGTCGATCGGCGGAGCGTTAACGTTGGCGGCTCCAGCGCAGGAATGGCTGGAAACCGGTATGGATGAGCAACCGTTGCCACAGCAAGGTATAGCAAAAGGGGATTTCACTACCTTGGCGCCTTGCCAGTCGAAAACCTTCCGTTTTATCCGATAAGTACAGGCCAGAGGCGTGGATTGCCACGCCTCTGGATGTAACTATAAATTGAATTGGCGCGCTAGCTGGTCGATAGCAGCGCGCTGGAACTGGTTGAAGGCCTCGCGGGGTTGCTGTTGCTGAATGAATTCCAGCATTGGGTCCTGCACCTCGGTGCGTATGCCGCTCAATTCTTCCATTACCGCCAGGCCGCAAAACGGCACATAAGCTTCGGCATAGCCTCCTTCGTGCACCATCACCAGCTTGCCACCGCAGAGCCTGTCCGCAGTGCTTTGCACCTGGGCGGTCATGGCTCGGAAGCTGTCGCTGTGTAACTGCATCCGCGCCAGTGGATCGATGGCGTTAGCATCGTAACCGCAGGCGATGATGATCATCTCTGGCTTAAACTGTTCTAGCGCTGGAATGACGATTTGCTGCATGGCGTATTGATAGCCGTCGTCTCCGGCCCCGGCCAGCAGCGGAATATTGATGTTGTAACCCGCTCCGGCTCCCTCACCGCGATCTTGTTCACCGGCGTAGCCCGCCGGGAAACAGCCGTCTTGATGCAACGAGATGGTCAGCACGTCGTCGCGCTGCCAGTAAATGTGCTGGGTACCGTTGCCGTGGTGCACGTCCCAGTCGATCACTGCCACCTTGCCTAGCCCGAAGCGGTCTTTGGCGCGTTCGATGGCAATGGGAATATTAGCCAGGAAGCAGAACCCCATCGATTGATCCGGCAGGCAGTGATGGCCCGGCGGGCGTGAGAGGGAATAGGCGTTGTCCAGTTCGCCCTTCAGTACCGCCTCTACCGCAGCACAGGCCAGCCCAGCGGAAAGTTTGGCGATCTCATAGCTGCCAGGCCCCAAAGGTGCCTCTTCCCCCAACATGCCGCCGCCGTTATCACTCAGCTGTTTGAAACGCTGCAGGTAATGTGCCGGATGGATACGCAGTAAATCTTCCTCATCGGCCAGCTCGGCGCTCAGCAGCTTGAGCTGACGCGACAGGCCGGAAACGTCCATCAGGTTTTTCATCCGCCGCTTGGTTTCCGGCGACTCGGCATGCCCGGCTCCAGATGGCGGTTGCACCCAGCCGCCCACCGGCAGCGTGGTGGCATGTAAGCCGGTGCTATGCCAGAAACAGCGTTCATCGAAGAAAAAGCCGGTTGTTCTTTTCACCTTATGACTCCTGTTAAACGGCGCGGCGCGCGCGGTGAAGCCAGCGAGATCAGCAGCAGTGACAGCAGCGCACAGCTCAATGCGCCGATCAGCAATGCGTTGATCCCGCCGGAAGATTCGATCAGATAACCCGCCAACGTAGGGCCAATGGCCATGCCGCCGCCAATCACCAGATTGATGCTGTTCATCAGCTTGCCGTTGTTATCCAGCACCGAAACGCGCGCCAGAATAAAGGGCAGCACAAAGGTCCAGGTAAACTTGAACATCACGGCGGCGAGGGTGAAACGAATGAGTAGCGGGTTGCGGCTCAGCAGCAGGACGCTGGCAATCAGCAGGCCGTAGCCGACCCACAACAACGGCTTGTGGCTGCGTCTTGCGCCAACCAGTGCCGCCCCGCCAGCCCCAATGATGCCAAACAGGGTGGCGGCTGCCAGCACCTGCCCGCTGTGCACCGGTGAAAGGCCCGCGGCTTCGGCGATAGTGCCGATAAAGGTCCAGACCGCACTCAGGCTGATGTAAAAGGCCAATACCGCCAGCACGGCAAACAGTTTGTAGATGGGGGGGCTTGGAGGCATCTGACTGGCCGCGCTGTGGCTATGGCGGAAGCCGCTGGGGAATGCACTTAGTAACGGCAGGCAACACAGCATGATCGCCGCCAGGATAAGGTAAACCGCCATCAGGCCGAAATGAGCAAACAACGGGGGCAATGCCAGCAAGCCGAACACGCCTAGCAGCAGTTGGCCCAGCACCCAAAAGGCATAGACTCGGCTGGGGTTGGCGGTACCTGCCGCACAAGAAATGCAGAGGATCATCAGCGTGCCACCGGCCAGTGAAGCGATAAATCGCAAGACCAATAGCAGACTGAAATCAGTGACCATGGCCGAGGCCAGATTGCCGATCAGGAACACCACAGCCGCCAGCGCGGCTATCTTGCGCCAGTTGATCCGGCTGATCCACCACCAGGCAGGCAGCGTGGCAATGCTCATGGCTCCCAGTTCGGTGGAAAACAGATGGCCGATCTGGCCAGGTGTGAGGTGCCACTGGCTGGCTAACTGGGCAGCGACGGCGGGAGCGGTCATCAGGATCCCCGGCGCGATGGCGGCAAACACGATAATCGCCGTTAACAGCCTGGGTGGGCAGGGGAGCAAGGCCCCGGTAGAAGGCACAGAAACTGCATCACTGGACATCGTCGTTATCCTTGAGTTTCGTCAATCGTTACCCTCCACGCTTTTTAAGCATGGGGAAGCCGCGCCAGCATTGGCGGATGGTTGATTGTTGCTGCTTTAGTCAGGATCAGCCGTAGGCAATAAAACCGCTGGAGACCAGTTCGGTGCGGTTGACCACGGCGGTTTTGGCAAAGATGTTGCGCATATGGGTTTTCACCGTCGATAGAGAAATGCCGAGCTTCAAGGCGATACGCTTATTACTGGCCCCTTCACGCACCATATTGACGATCTCCTGCTCTTTGGCGGTGAGCAACTGGGCTTCACTGTCTGGCAGCAGATCGCGGGTGGCCAACTCGATCAACGGCAGCACCGCACGTAAGCGGCTGCGCTCCAGTTCGGTGAACGGCGTATCGCGGATCAGAGAAACCCCGGCAATAATCCGCTTACGCTGGCGGATAAAAATCTCCGTCATGTCTCGCATGCGATTGGGCAGCATGAAGTCGTGATAATAGTGGCGGTTATTGGCGATCGCCGCTGGCGTCATGTTCACCATCTGGATGTCTTGCTGGTGGAAGTTGGCCGGTTTTAACGGGTCCAGCTGTTGAAAATGGTCCAGATATTGCTGATGGGTATCATCGCTAATACCATGAAGAATGTAGTGATCTGGCCGCAGGTCCGGGTCCACCAGATAAAAAACCCCGGCTGAAACTGGGATCAGATGCGCAATGGTATTCAGACAGCTTGAGATAAAAGCGTCGTTACGCATGAAGGATGATGTGGTGGTCATAATGCATTTTCCTCCGTTGATCGCTCAGTACCCTGAAGGACACCTGCAAAGGTATCTGGACAATATGTGAACGATACAAGCATAGGTGTAGCAATTATGCAACACAACGAAAACATATTAACAACGTGAGCCGGATTGCAATAAAATACATTAATAACAACATCCCCATGCTGAGTGGTGGAGTATCCAACAGCCGATGAGTAGTGGTTTCATTAATACATTAATGAATGATATTGACGGTTGCTGCTGAATTTAAAGTGATTTCTCGTTTCTCCCTCTTCTGCTCCGCGCCACGCCCTTGCCATTTTCGCTCTCCTCCGGGCTAGTCCTTAAGGACGATAGCCAAACTTTTCGATGACTTACTACACTGCAAAACTTGGCGTTCTACACCAGATAAAAAGATGAGGCCTGACAGTGATGAAGAAAAAGACCTTGGCGGTGGCATTGAGCAGCGCATTATCGGGCATGGTTCATGCGGCAGACGGTGAGCGGCCTAACGTGTTGATCATTATTGCGGATGATATGGGTTACTCCGATATCAGCCCATTTGGCGGTGAGATCCCCACGCCCAACCTGCAAGCTCTGGCGGAACAGGGGGTACGTATGAGCCAATATTATACTTCGCCAATGTCTGCACCAGCGCGCTCGATGCTGATGACCGGCAACACCAACCAGCAGGCTGGCATGGGTGGCATGTGGTGGTACGAAAGCACCGTCGCCCGCCCCGGTTATGAGATGCGGCTGACCGATCGGGTTACCACCATGCCGGAACGGTTTAAAGATGCTGGTTATGCCACCATGATGGCGGGCAAATGGCACCTGGGCTATACCGACGGAGCCGGGCCAACCGATCGCGGTTTTGAACGCGCCTTTGCCTTTATGGGTGGTGGTACCAGCCATTTTGACGACGCCGTACCCCTGGGAACGGTTGAAGCCTTCCATACTTTCTATACCCTGAACGGCAAGCGCGTTTCCCTACCGCAGGATTTTTACTCCAGCAAAGCTTACGCCACACAGTTGGAGCAATGGATCACCGACACGCCAAAAGACCAGCCGGTATTTGCCTATCTGGCGTTTACCGCGCCACACGATCCGCTACAGGCTCCTGACGACTGGATCGCCAAATTTGACGGCAAATATGATGCGGGTTATCAGCAGGTATACCAGCAACGTATCAACCGCTTGAAGGCGCTGGGGATTATTTCCGACAGCACGCCAATGCCGCATTTGGCACTGGAAAAAGAGTGGCAGGCCATGACGCCGGAACAGCGGAAATATGCGGCCAAAACCATGCAGGTGTATGCGGCGATGATCGCCTATATGGACGATCAGATCGGCGGGGTAATGAAAACACTGCAACAGACCGGGCGTGATAAGAACACCATTATCATCTTTGCCACCGACAACGGTGCCAACCCGGCCAGCGGTTTTTACTACGGCTCCAAACCTGAATTTTGGCAGCAGTTCGACAACAGTTACGCCAACCTGGGCCGCAAGGGATCGTTTATTTCTTACGGGCCGCACTGGGCCAACGTCAGCAACGCGCCTTATGCCAATTACCATAAAACCACCAGTGCGCAGGGTGGGATCAATACCGATTTCATCATTTCTGCCCCGCAGTTGAAGCAGCGAGGTGGCATCGATAAAACGCCGATGGCGGTCTACGATATTGCGCCAACGCTGTATGAGTTTGCCAATATTGATACCAGCAAACCCCTGAAGGCCAAGCCTGCCATCCCGATGATTGGCGTGAGCTTTAAACGCTATTTCAGCGGTGATATCGCCGCCGCGCCGCGTTCTACCTATGGCGTAGAGCTGCATAACCAGGCGGCTTATGTCGATGGCATCTGGAAGCTGCGGCGGTTAGTCGCCGGTGGGCCGCAGGCGAATATGGCGGCGTGGGGGCTGTTCAATCTGCAAGACGATCCGTTGGAAACCCGCGATCTGGCGGCTAGCCAGCCCGATCGAGTTAAACGCCTGAGTGGCGAATATCAGCAGTATGCCGACAAGGGCATGGTGATTGAGGCGGCAGGTAAAGAGATCGACTATCTGGGCGTTGATCTACAAACCCATCGCTACATCGGTTTAGATCCTGTGACCCAGAAGCCAGTATTGCAGGCGGCAGAGTGAATATTGCCTTGCTGCGCGCGCAGCAGATCCCGGTGAATGCTGTGCCGCGCGCCAGCGTGCCTTTTCATATGTTGGTCAAGCCGATCGGTGCAGGCTGTAATCTGGCCTGCAACTACTGTTATTACCCGCAGCGGGACCAAGCGCAGAAGATGGATGAGGCGCTGCTGGAGAGTTTTATCCGCCAGTATATCGCCAGCCAGCCGCGCTACAGCCGGGAAATCAACTTTGTCTGGCAGGGCGGTGAGCCGTTGTTGGCGGGGATCGGTTTCTACAAACGGGCACTGGCGTTACAACAAAAGTATGCGCCGCCGGGCGTATCGATCAGCAACAGTCTGCAAACCAATGCCACTCTATTGAACGCGGCCTGGTGCCGCCTGTTTAAACAGCACCAGTTTATTATCGGCGTCAGTCTGGACGGCGACCGCCAGATCCAGGATATCCATCGACCGGATAAACGTGGCAACAGCAGCTATGATGCGGCTCTGCGTGGTATTGCGTTATTGCAGCGGCATCAGATTGAATTCAATTTGCTGGTGGTGGTACATGATGGTGTAGCTGAGCGGGCACAGGAGATGTACGACCATTTTGTCGCGTTGGGTGTGCGTTACCTACAGTTTCAGCCACTGATGCTGGAAGGCGATGCCCCGGCGGCAGGTTATGGCTTGAGTGCCGCCAACTGGGGGCGTTTTATGGTGGCGATCTACCGCCGCTGGCGTGGCCAGGGCCATCTCGGCCAGGTTTTTATCATGAATATTGAGCACGTTTACGCGCAGTATTTCACCCACGTCAGCCCCAACTGTGTCCACTCTGCCCGCTGCGGTGGCAATCTGGTGATGGAGCCGGACGGCAGTGTGTATGCCTGCGATCATCTGATCGACGCCAAGCATAGGTTGGGCCGTTTTGATCTTGCCAGTCAGTTTGCCGAGTATGTGGATACTGCCATCGAGATGGAGTTTGGTAAAACCAAGAGCCTGCGGCGCGAATGCCAGAGCTGTAGCGTGAAGATGGTGTGCCAGGGCGGTTGCCCGGCGCATATCGGTAAGGATCGCTACAACCGACTGTGTGCCGGTTACTACGCTTTCTTCTCTGAGGTGCTGGCACCGTTACGTAGTTTTGCCAGAACGTCGCAAGGGGCGATGATGTGGCGCTCCAGCGTGATTTCTGCCACAAGTTAATCAACCTCGTCCTTAAGGACGATAGCCAGCCTTTTGCTTTCCTTCCTATAGTGAGATTACCGCCCTTGGCGGCTACAACACCGGGTCAAAACCACTATAAGAGGAAATACCATGAACCTGTCGTCGCGGCTCAATGCCCAGCTAGAACGGGGCAAGGTCGGGTTCCCCACCACGTTAGCCAGTTCGGTTGGGGTGATCATGGCCAGCCCGGTGATCCTCACCGTTACCAGCGGTTTTGGTATCGGCGGTGACACCTTCGCGCTGGCGATGCTGATCGCCTTTATCATGATGCAAGCCCAGCTCACCACCTTCTCCGAAGCGGCGGCAATCCTGCCCACCACCGGCTCGGTATATGATTATATCTCCTGCGGTATGGGGCGCTTTTTTGCCATTACCGGCACCCTGTCTGCTTATCTGATCGTCCATATCTTTGCCGGGACCGCCGAAACCATTCTTTCCGGCATCATGGCGTTGGTGAACTTTGAGCATCTCAACACCTTGATGGAGAGCAATAACAGCTCATGGATGATCGGCGTGGGGCTGGTGATCATTTTCGGTATTCTGAATGCGTTTGGCATCGAAGCCTTTGGCAAGGCTGAGGTCGTGCTGACGTTCTGCATGTGGAGCACCTTGATGATCTTTTCGATCGCCGGGCTGTTGCTGCCGCATGCCGTACCGCTGGAAGGCTGGTTTGGCACCACGCTGGATGTCGGCGATCCCTTTGCGGTGTTCAGCCTGGTCGGCATGGCGATGTTTATGTTCGTCGGCTGCGAGTTGGTGACGCCGATGGCGCCGGAGATTAAACGTTCGCACCGGGTGATCCCACGGGCCATGTCTTTGGGGTTGTGCGGTGTGGCGCTGTGCATGGCGTTATACGGTGCGGCACTGAGCCACCAGGTGGAAAACGTGGTGGTGGATGCGGCCAATAACGTGCACCTGCTGGATACGCCGATGGCTATCCCGGCATTTGCTGGTCAGATCATGGGTAACTTCGGTAAATACTGGCTGGGCATCGGGCTGCTGCTGGCCGGGGCGGCCACCATTAACACCCTGATGGCGGCGGTACCACGTATTATCTACGGCATGGTGTTGGATGGCGCTATGCCACGCATCTTCGCCTATCTGCACCCGCGCTTTAAAACTCCGGTAGTCGCGATTGCCGCTGCGGTGCTGATCCCCTGCGTTCATGCTTTTGCCATTCAGGGCAATCTGGACCGCATTATGCCGATGGTGCTGGCCGCCGTATGTGCCTGGGGCGTGGCTTACCTGCTGGTGACCTGCTCGGTGGTGATCCTGCGTATCCGCCGTCCGGATCTGCCACGCGCCTATAAATCCCCTTGGTTCCCGTTGCCACAGATTGTCTCCAGCGTCGGTATCGTGCTGGCGATTTTCTACATCACACCACCGGGCATGAACCCACGCGATGTCTACATCCCCTTTGGCATCATGATCGGCCTGACTTCCGCCTATGCGCTGTTCTGGACCCTGTGCGTACAGAAGGTGAATCCGTTTAAACCGGTGCCGGTGGAAGAGGTGCTGGAGAGTGCCTTCAACAAGGCAGAAGCTGCGGAGGTGGAATTTGATCGGCTTACTTCCCTCACTTAATCGTTATTGGCACCGCGATCCTTCGGGCTATCGGCCGGGAACGACGATGGAACGCCTGACCAATAACCTGCGGCCTTACGCCTGTGAACGGGTGGCTGCGACTCAGTTACGCCTCACCTTGCCACAAGGGCCGGTGATCGAGGTGGCCGAACAGGTGCAATCACTGTTTTTGGCGCATATCGTCACCCACCGTTTTCGTTTGCAAGGGAGTACCCGCTTTACCGAACCGTTGGTGCTCAACATCATCACCGGCGGCTGGTTGCGCCGTAATGGCGTGATTTATCGCACCAAGGCCAAACATGATGGCGCTCGGCAGTTGATCGCCGCGTTGCAGCAATACCCACAAATCGGTGAGACGCTAGCCAAGCTCGATTTTCGCCGCGCCACGCTCACGATAACAGAGGGCCGCTGGCAGTTGGATATTGAGCATTTTGCCGCTTCCGAAGTGGTCAGCCGCCTACCCGCCAGCCGTCGCTATCTGCGCTTGGAGGCCGAGCAGCGGCGCTTGCTGCTGAGTAGTTTCCTGATGATCGGCCAGTTGATGGAGAAATGTAATGAGTAGAGTGGTGGTCATTACCGGCGGCGGAACCGGCATTGGCGCTGCTTGTGCGCGTTTGCTGGTGCAGGAGGGGGACCAGGTGTTTATCGTTGGTCGCCGCCGCGAACCCTTGAACGCCTTGGCTGCGGAGATTGGAGCACATGCCGTAGTTGGGGACGCCGCCAGCGGAGCCAGTTGGCACACCGACATTCTGCCAGCGATTTTACAGCAGGCCGGACGTATCGACTGCCTGATCGCCAGCGCTGGCGGGATGGGGTTGGGCCGTATTACTGAAGTCACTGATGCCCAATGGCAGCAAGCGCTGGACAGCAACCTCAATAGCGCGTTTGCCAGCGCCCGGGCCTGTTTGCCGGAGCTGGTGAAGCACGGCGGCAATCTGCTGTTTGTGGCTTCGATTGCCTCGTTGGCCGCCGGGCCGGAGGTATGTGGCTATGTCACCGCCAAACACGCGTTGATTGGGCTGATGCGTTCCATCGCTCGTGATTATGGCCCACAGGGCGTGCGTGCCAACGCCGTTTGCCCCGGCTGGGTGACAACGCCGATGGCCGATGAAGAAATGCAGCCGTTGATGGCGGCACATAACTTAACGCTCGAGCAGGCCTATCAACATGTCTGTCGCGATGTGCCGCTGCGCCGCCCGGCCAGTGCGCAAGAGATTGCCCAAGTGTGTCGTTTTCTCTGCTCAACGCAGGCGTCAATTATTACCGGCGCGACGCTGGTGGCCGATGGCGGCTCCACCATTGTCGATGTGCCGACCTTAGCTTTCACTTCCCTGTAAGGAGATTGTCATGAGTTCAGAAGCGGTATTTATTCAGGTTGGCGCATTGGCGGAAGGTTTCGCTCCTCACAGTCATACGCTGGCACAGCAGGATTTAGCCGGTACTACGCTGGCGTTCCATTTTGCCGAAGGGGAAACGGTGCACTGCAGCTTTAACGACGATCAAACCCTGCAGTGGGGAGATCAACGGGTTGATTACCGAGCCACCGGCATTCGTCCGGGGATCCTGTTTATCGATTTCCTCGATCCGCAGCGGCCCAGCGGCAGCGTTACGCTGGTGTGCGATCGTCAGCAGGGTAACTTTACCGCCGTCTATGGTCAGTTACCGGATGAGTCACAGGCGCGGCTGGATGCCTTTAGCCGGGTGGAGCAGGGCTTGCCGCTGACTGCGGTGAATGCTGAATTCCGCTTTGGCCGCCTGGACAACAGCGATGCACCGTTGCCACAGTTTACCGACGAACTGATCGGGATGCGTAATATGTATACCTACAGCCCGACGGAGCGCTATGAGCATATTTATCTGAACAATAATTTCTACGCCTGGCAGTGTTTGGACGGGGTCGAGAAAGGGCTGGCGGATGTTGATCGCTGCCATTACGTCAAAGTGGCGGAAAAGCTGTATCTGTTCGTCTGGCGCGAAAAAATCATCCCAACGCTGGGCGTGGTGATGATCGATCTGCAAGAGATGCGCACCGATGGCAAGATCCTCGGCTATCAGGGCAGTGATTTCAGCAGCCTGAGCAACTTTGCCGTGGGCGCTCACGCGCAGATCCTTAACACCACGCATTACCCAAAGGCCTGAGCCGATGACGGCGATTTATGCCAGTGATGCGTTTACCGGGCAGGTGGTGCTGGTGACCGGCGGTGCGCAGGGCATTGGGCTGGCGATCGTCAGCGCCTTTGCTCGTTTGGGGGCCAAGGTGGTGATGGCCGATCTACAACGGCAAAAGGCGCAGGAGGTGGCTGAAAGCCTGTGCCAGCTGGGTTGGCAAGTGCAAGCCGCAGGTTGTGATATGGCTGATGCAGGGCAGATTGCCGAGCTGGTAGAACTGACAGCGCAGCAGCATCAACGGCTGGACGTGGTGATCCACAACGCCGCTTATTTTCCGCTAAGGCCGTTTAGCCAGATAGATGCCGAACTGCTGCAACGTACGTTAAGCGTCAATTTGATGGCCCCGTTCTTTCTGGCGCAGGCGGCATTGCCGTGGATGAAGCGCCAGGGGGGCGGACGCATTCTGGTGACCTCGTCGGTCACAGGGCCAAGGGTGGCCTACCCAGGGTTGGCGCACTATGCGGCTTCCAAGGCGGGAGTTAACGGCTTTATTCGTGCTGCTGCGTTGGAACTGGCATCTGACAATATCACGGTGAACGGCGTGGAGCCGGGGATGATCCGCACGCCCGCGATGGCAAATCTGGGCGGGGACGCGGTGAACCAGGCGATTGCCTCTGCGGTGCCGTTAGGCAGGCTGGGGGAGCCGGAGGATATCGCTGCCGCAATGGTCTTTTTAGCCTCACCGGCTGCGAGCTATATCACCGGCCAGACGTTGGTGGTGGATGGTGGTGCGCTGTTGCCGGAAGCTCAACCTGCTAGTCTCTGAGGATGCCCCCTCACCCTAACTCTCTCCCACAGGGCGAGGGGACCGATCGAGTGGGTTTGAAAATTCGGTGACGCACCTTGTATTAGGGGGCGATCGAGTTTGCTGAGATTCCCCTCTTTCTTCCAACAGAGCAGGGACTGTCAGTTCCCTGGGTTGGGGGCTGGGCTATTTGTGAGCAACCACGTTGTTGGCATGTTGATTCCCCAAGCGGATCAACTCGTCGAGCAACACCATCAACTGCTCCATCTTCTGCTTCGAGAATGCCGCTTCTATCTCCCCATATCCCTGTTCCACCTGGTGGCGTGCCAGTTCATACAACTCCTGACCCTGCTGGGTCAAGGACACGTACAGCTTGCGCTGATCGTTAACCGGCTTGAGGCGAAAGATCAGCTTATCCCGCTCCATGCGCGACAGGATGCCGGTCAGGCTGGGGCGCAGGATGCAGGTTTCTGCGGCCAACTCATGAAACTCAATGGAACGGTTATCGGCCAATACGCGAATGATGCGCCATTGCTGTTCTGTCAGATTGTGGCTTTTCAGGATCGGGCGGAAGAACCCCATGGCGGTTTCACGCGCCTGCAACAGGGCGATGGTTAACGATTCATGCATGTCGATGGCCTTGGCTTAATTTTATTAACAACTTAATAGTAGCCAATTTTTGACCAGCGGAGAACGGCAAAACGCGATCCGTCACGTAAAAATCCTGCAAAAAAGGTTAATCTGCTGATTAATAACGCTAATGTGCATAATTTGTGAATATTTCGTTATCACGATCACAAATTAAATTAACAACGTTGCGTAAATGCTGAACAGCGTATAAAAGTATTCATTAACATATTAATGATTGGCGAACCGTAGAAGGAGTCTGCATGAAAGGCACCGTATTTTCCGTAGCACTTAACCACCGCAGCCAGCTTGATGCCTGGGATCAGGCGTTTCGCGCCGCCCCTTACCAAACGCCGCCCAAGACGCCGGTGTGGTTTATCAAACCGCGTAATACCTATCTTGCCAACGGCGGCAGCATTCCGTTCCCGGCCGGTGAAACCGTGCAAAGTGGCGCAACGCTGGCAGTCGTGATTGGTAGCACCGCCCGCAAGGTGGCGGCGGATAAGGTGGCCGATTATGTGGCCGGTTATGCCTTGGCTAACGACGTCAGCCTGCCGGAAACCAGCTTCTATCGCCCGGCGATCAAGGCCAAATGCCGTGACGGTTTCTGCCCGCTGGGAGAGGTGGCTTCATTGGCGAGCACCCGCAATCTGGAAATTATCACCGAAATCAACGGCGTGGAGCAGGATCGCTGGTCAACGGCCGATCTGGTGCGTTCGGTGCCGGAACTGATCGCCGCCATCAGCGATTTTATTACCCTGCAACCGGGGGATGCGGTGCTGATTGGCACGCCACACCAGCGGGTTGAGATCAAGCCGGGTGATCAAGTGACGGTGCGGGCCGCAGGTTTGCCAACCCTTACCAACCAAGTGACGCAGGCAGGAGAATAACCATGAGACATGCTCGTATCCGCCATCATGGCCAGATTGTTAACGTCACCGTAGACGACCAGTTAAGTGTTATCCTGCCCGATGGCAGCAAGCTCGATGAGCACGATGTGGAATGGCTGCCACCGGCGCAGGGCACGATATTTGCCCTCGGCCTGAACTATGCCGATCACGCCAGTGAGCTGGAGTTTAAAGCGCCGGAAGAGCCTTTGGTGTTCCTCAAAGGGCCAAACAGCCTGAGCGGTCACCGCCAGGTTTCCGTGCGACCGGCGCAGGTGGAATACATGCACTACGAAGCCGAGCTGGTGGCGGTGATCGGTAAAACTGCGCGTAACGTCAGCCGTGAACAGGCGATGGATTACGTGGCCGGTTACACCCTGTGCAACGACTACGCCATCCGCGACTACCTGGAAAACTACTATCGCCCCAACCTGCGGGTGAAAAGCCGCGACACTCTGACGCCTATCGGCCCCTACATTGTCGATCGTGACGATGTTGCGGATCCGCATAACCTGACGCTCAGCACCTACGTTAACGGTGAGCTGCGCCAGCGCGGCACCACCGCTGACATGATTTTCGACATCCCGTTCCTGATCGAATACCTGAGTGAATTTATGACGTTGCAGCCTGGCGACATGATCGCCACCGGCACGCCGAAAGGGCTGGCCGACGTGCAGCCTGGGGATGAAATTGTGGTGGAGATCGAAGGCATTGGCCGCTTGGTTAACCACATCATCAGTGAAAAAGATTACGAGGAGAGCAAGGGATGAAAACCATCAACCATTGGATCAACGGCAAAAACGTCGCCAGTAAAGAGTATTTCACCACCACCAACCCGGCTAACGGCGAAGTGCTGGCGGAAGTGGCGTCCGGTGGCCAGCTCGAAATCGACCAGGCAGTCGCTGCGGCAAAAGAAGCCTTCCCGAAATGGGCCAATACGCCGATGAAAGAGCGGGCACGTCTGATGCGTCGCCTGGGTGAACTGATCGACCAGAACGTACCGCAGATTGCCGAGATGGAAACCGCAGATACAGGGTTGCCGATCCACCAGACCAAAAACGTGCTGATCCCACGCGCCTCGCACAACTTTGAGTTCTTTGCCGAGATCTGCCAGCAGATGAATGGCCGCACCTACCCGGTAGACGACAAGATGCTCAACTACACGCTGATCCAACCGGTGGGCGTGTGTGCGCTGGTGTCGCCGTGGAACGTGCCGTTTATGACCGCCACCTGGAAAACCGCGCCTTGCCTGGCGCTGGGCAATACCGCAGTGCTGAAAATGTCCGAACTGTCGCCACTGACGGCGGATCGCCTGGGTGAACTGGCGCTGGAAGCCGGTATTCCTGCCGGGGTGCTGAACGTGGTGCAAGGCTATGGCGCAACGGCGGGAGATGCTCTGGTACGCCATAAAGACGTGCGTGCGGTGTCCTTCACCGGGGGGACCTCAACCGGCCGCCGCATTATTGAAAGCGCCGGGCTGAAGAAATTCTCGATGGAGCTGGGCGGCAAATCACCGGTGCTGATCTTTGAGGATGCCGATATCGAGCGGGCGCTGGATGCTGCGCTGTTCACCATCTTCTCGATTAACGGTGAACGCTGCACCGCAGGTTCACGCATCTTTATTCAGGAAAGTATTTACCCGGAATTCGTCAAACGCTTTGCCGAGCGTGCCAACCGCCTGCGCGTGGGCGATCCGATGGATCCCAATACCCAGGTCGGTGCGTTGATCAGCCCGCAGCACTGGGAAAAAGTCTCCGGCTATATTCGCTTGGGTATCGAAGAAGGAGCCACTTTGTTGGCTGGTGGCCCGGACAAACCGGCCGGATTGAGCCATGGCAACTTCCTGCGCCCAACGGTGCTGGCCGATGTTAACAACAGTATGCGTGTCGCGCAGGAAGAGATCTTCGGGCCGGTGGCCTGCCTCCTGCCGTTCAAATCAGAAGAAGACGGCCTGCGCATGGCCAACGATGTGGAGTACGGCCTGGCGTCGTACATCTGGACGCAGGATGTGAGCAAAGTCTTGCGTCTGGCCCGCAATATTGAAGCGGGTATGGTTTTCGTCAACACCCAGAACGTACGCGATCTGCGCCAGCCGTTTGGCGGGGTGAAATCCTCTGGCACCGGCCGTGAAGGCGGTGAGTACAGCTTCGAAGTGTTTGCCGAGATGAAAAACGTTTGTATCTCCATGGGGGATCATCCGATCCCACGTTGGGGAGTGTGAGATAGCTCCGTGCCCTTTAAAACAACAACCAAGGACTAGACCCGATAGATATCAGCCTGCGGCCAGCCGTGCTGCAGGCTGAAAGATAAAGGGGATAGGAGGACATATGGGTAAATTAGCATTAGCCGCAAAGATTACACACGTTCCTTCGATGTACCTGTCTGAATTGCCAGGAGAACACCATGGCTGCCGTCAAGCCGCCATTGATGGTCACAAAGAGATCAGCGCCCGCTGTCGTGAAATGGGCGTCGACACCATTATCGTATTCGACACCCACTGGTTGGTGAACAGCGCCTACCACATCAACTGTAACTCGCATTTTAAAGGGCTTTACACCAGCAACGAGCTGCCGCACTTCATTCGTGACATGACCTATGAATACGACGGCAACCCGGAGCTGGGGCAGATGATTGCCGATGAAGCCCGCAAGCTTGGCGTACGTGCCAAGGCCCATGAGATCCCAAGCCTGGAGTTGGAATACGGCACGCTGGTGCCAATGCGCTACATGAACAGCGACCGCCACTTCAAGGTGATCTCCATTTCTGCCTTCTGCACCGTGCATGACTTTGCCGATAGCCGCCGCCTGGGCGAAGCGATCAAAACTGCGATTGA
Organism: Serratia sp. J2; assembly: GCF_046269175.1. Lineage (NCBI taxonomy): Bacteria > Pseudomonadati > Pseudomonadota > Gammaproteobacteria > Enterobacterales > Yersiniaceae > Serratia > Serratia sp. J2. The sequence goes on along the minus strand of NZ_JBKABN010000005.1, from coordinate 236,189 downwards.
GAAATACGACGGTACCGTGGCGGTATTGGCTAGCGGCTCGCTGTCACACCGCTTTATCGACGATCAACGTGCCGAGCAGGGCATGAACAGCTACACCCGCCAGTTCGACCAGCAGATGGACGAACGGGTAGTGAAACTGTGGGAAGAAGGGCGCTTCCGCGAGTTTTGCGAAATGCTGCCGGAGTACGCCGATTACTGCTATGGCGAAGGCAATATGCACGACACCGTGATGTTGCTGGGCCTGCTGGGCTGGGACAAGTACCAGGGCAAGGTGGAGTTCGTTACCCCGCTGTTTGCCAGTTCCGGAACCGGCCAGGTCAACGGCATATTCCCGCTTCCCGCTCAAGCCTGAGGATACCCAATGCCCCATTTTTACGCTGAATGTACCGACAACATCCGCCGGGAGGCGGATTTGCCAGCGCTGTTCGAGAAGGTTAATCACGCACTGGCGGAAACCGGCATCTTCCCGCTGGCTGGCATCCGGAGCCGCGCCATCTGGCTGGATACCTGGCAGATGGCCGACGGCAAGCAGAACTATGCCTTTGTGCATATGACGCTGAAGATAGGCCACGGCCGCAGTCTGGAAAGCCGCCAACAGGTGGGCGAAATGCTGTTCATCCTGATCAAGGATCACTTTGCAGCGCTGATGGCCAAACGCTATCTGGCCCTCTCTTTCACCATGGAAGAGCTGGATCCGGTGCTGAATTACAAGCAAAACAACGTTCATGCGCTGTTTAGCAAGGACTGAACAAGGGGTGGTAAATGCTGGATAAAGACGTACTGAGCCGAGCCGTGCAGCGCCTGCATCAGGCCGAGCAGAGCCGGGAACAGATCCGCGCGTTATCGCTGGATCACCCGGAGATCACTATAGAAGATGCCTATGCTATCCAGCGCCAATGGGTTGAGCTGAAGATCGCCGAAGGGCGCACGCTGAAGGGGCATAAGATCGGGCTGACCTCGCGAGCCATGCAGGTCAGCTCGCAGATCACCGAGCCGGACTACGGCGCGCTGCTGGACGACATGTTCTTTAACGATGGCAGCGACATTCCGATCGATCGCTTTATCGTGCCACGCGTCGAAGTCGAACTGGCGTTTGTGCTGGCGAAGCCGCTGCGTGGGCCGAACTGCACGCTATTTGATGTCTATAACGCTACCGACTATGTGATCCCGGCGCTGGAGATCATCGACGCCCGCAGCCATAACGTCGATCCGCAAACCCAGCGGCCACGCAAGGTGTTCGACACCATTTCCGACAATGCTGCCAACGCCGGTGTGGTGATGGGCGGCAGGCCGATCAAGCCTGATGCGCTGGATCTTCGCTGGATCAGTGCCTTGCTGTATCGCAATGGCGTGATTGAAGAATCTGGCGTGGCGGCGGCGGTGCTCAATCACCCGGCCAACGGCGTGGCCTGGCTGGCTAATAAGCTGTCCCCGTATGACGTGGAGCTGGAGGCCGGGCAAATCATCCTTGGCGGTTCCTTCACCCGCCCGGTGGCGGCACGGCGCGGCGATACCTTCCATGCCGACTATGGTCCGATGGGCTGCATCAGCTGCCGGTTTGTCTAAGGAGCAACACGATGATAACTAACCATTTCAAACAGGCCTTGCAGGAAAAACGCCCGCAGATCGGCCTGTGGCTGGGGCTGTGCAGCAGCTACAGCGCAGAACTGCTGGCCGGCGCCGGGTTCGACTGGCTGCTGATCGATGGCGAACATGCGCCTAACAATCTGCAAACGGTATTGGGGCAGTTGCAGGCGGTGGCGCCTTATCCCAGCCATCCGGTGGTGCGTCCGGCCTGGAACGATCCGGTGCTGATCAAGCAACTGCTGGACGTTGGTGCGCAAACCCTGTTGATCCCGATGATCCAAAACGCCGAACAGGCGCAGGAGGCGGTGCGGGCTACCCGCTATCCACCAAACGGCATTCGCGGGGTTGGCAGTGCGCTGGCTCGCGCCTCGCGCTGGAACCGGGTGCCGAATTACCTGCATCTTGCCGACAGCCAGATGTGTGTGTTGGTACAGATCGAAACCCGAGAGGCGGTGAAAAATCTGGATGCCATCCTGGAGGTGGAAGGGGTCGACGGCGTCTTTATCGGCCCGGCGGATCTGAGTGCCGACATGGGCTTTGCCGGTAATCCGCAGCATCCCGAAGTGCAGCGCACTATTGATGATGCCATTGCCCGCATCCGTGCCGCAGGCAAGGCACCGGGCATCCTGATGGCACAGCAGGAACTGGCGCAGCACTATCTGGCATCCGGGGCGTTGTTTGTTGCCGTTGGCGTGGATACCACTCTGCTGGTACGGGCGGCAGACTCCCTGCTCAGCAGTTTCAAACAGGATAAAGCGGCGGAGCCACCTCCATCCCAGAGCGTTTACTAATCGGAGTCATCATGAGCAACGTCGATTCGCTCAAGCCACTGAACCCGGCAGAGCAACATAAAGCGTTAACCGCCACCGAGCAGTCGGTGATTAAAAAGTTATTTCGGCGCCTGATTATTTTCTTATTTGTGTTGTTTGTTTTCTCGTTCCTTGACCGTATCAACATCGGGTTTGCCGGTTTGACCATGAAGCAGGACCTCGGTCTTAGCTCCACCATGTTCGGCCTGGCCGCAACGCTGTTTTACGTCACCTACGTGATCTTCGGCATCCCCAGCAACATGATGCTGAGCAGGGTGGGGGCACGGCGTTGGATCGCCACCATCATGGTGCTGTGGGGCATTGCTTCTACCTGCACCATGTTTGCCACTGGGCCAACCAGTCTGTACGTGCTGCGGATGATTGTCGGTATTACCGAGGCGGGCTTCCTGCCGGGGATCCTGGTGTATCTCACCTACTGGTTCCCGGCGTTCTACCGCGCCCGGGCCAACGCTTTGTTTATGATTGCCATGCCCGTCACGATGGCGGTGGGTTCGTTGGTGTCCGGCTATATTCTGGCGCTGGACGGCATGATGAACCTGAAAGGTTGGCAATGGCTGTTCCTGCTGGAAGGCATTCCTTCGGTGATCCTCGGCGTGGTGGTGTGGTTCTATCTGGACGACACGCCGGCCAAGGCCAAGTGGCTGACCAGCGAAGAGAAGGCCAGCCTGAAGGCGATGATGGAAGCCGACAAACTGCAACTGGTGCAGCCGGAAGGGCCAAGCAGCCACCGGGCGTTGCAACAGCGCAGCCTGTGGCGTGAGGTACTGACACCGGTGGTGCTGATGTATACGCTGGCCTATTTCTGCCTCACCAATACCCTGAGCGCCATCAATATCTGGACGCCGCAGATCTTGCAGAGCTTCAACCAGAGCAGCAGTAACATCATGATCGGTTTTCTGGCGGCGATCCCGCAAATCTGTACCATCGCCGGTATGATCTGGTGGAGTAAACGTTCGGATCGCCTGCAGGAGCGTAAGTTCCACACCGCACTGCCTTATCTGTTTGCCGCGGCGGGTTGGCTGCTGGCTTCGGCGACCAATCACAGTATGGTCCAACTGTTAGGGATCGTGATGGCGTCGGTCGGCTCGTTTACCGCGATGGCGATCTTCTGGACCACGCCGGATCAGTCAATCAGCTTTGAAGCTCGAGCGGTGGGGATCGCGGTGATCAACGCCACCGGTAACATCGGCTCGGCGGTCAGCCCACTGTTGATCGGCTGGTTCAAGGATGTGACCGGCAGCTTTAACTCCGGGCTCTATTTTGTCTCGGCGTTGTTGATTATCGGGGCCGTGCTGGTATGGCGTATCCCGATGAAGGATTCACGCCCACGGGCCACGCCATAAACTTTGGATATTGCTTCAGGCGACGCCCCCTCTCCTTTTGGGAGCGGGGGATTTCCTTGTCTTATTTTCACCGGAGGACAGCGTGCAGAAAAGTACCGGCTTTATCGCCAATATCGATATTGGCAAAGAGTATGACGCGCGTTACGCCGCTGATGAGGTGCACTACGAAACCTTTGCCGGGCTGGCGGCGTTTTTTGGCCGGGATATGCAGGTGCACTGGCACGACCGTTTCTTCCAACTGCATTATCTGGCCACCGGCAGGATAGAGCTGCAGCTGGACGATCAACACTATTCGGTGCAGGCTCCGCTGTTTATCCTCACCCCGCCTTCGGTGCCACACGCCTTTTTCACCGAACCAGACAGCGACGGCCACGTGTTAACGGTACGCCAGGAACTGATCTGGCCGTTGCTGGAGCGCCTGTATCCGGGTAGCAATCTGGCGCTGGATATGCCGGGGATTTGCCTTTCGCTGGCCGCAGTGCCACAGGAGTTGGCGGCGCTTGGGCATTATTGGGAACTGATCGCCCGCGAGTTTAGCCAAAAGATGGCCGGGCGCGAGCAGACGTTGGCATTGCTGGCCCAGGCGGTCTTCACGCTGATGCTGCGCAATACCTCATTGGATGATAAGGCCGCCAGCGGCGTGCGCGGTGAACTGAAGCTGTTCCAGCGTTTTAACAAGATGGTGGACGAGCGTTTTCGCGATCACCTGTCGGTGCCGGAATATGCCCAGTCGCTGGGGGTCACGGAATCACGCCTCAACGACCTGTGCCGCCGCTTTGCCAACCGGCCACCCAAAAGGCTGATCTTCGATCGCCTGTTGCGTGAAGCCAAACGGCTGCTGCTGTTCAGCGCCTGCACGGTGCATGAAACGGCCTACAGCCTGGGGTTTAAAGATCCCGCCTATTTCGCTCGCTTCTTCAATCGGCTGGAAGGCTGTTCACCTTCCGCCTATCGCGCTACGCAACATGTCCTGTCGTAAGTGGGATCGGCTTAGCCTTTATTCGCCACCAAATCCGCGACCAGCCGGTTGACCGGATCGCTCATATTGGTGAATTTGGTCAATTCCGAGCGGGTAACGACCACGAACACGCCGATATTTTGCTGCGGCACCATCGCCATATAGGTGATGAAGCCGCCGCCACCGCCGGTTTTCTGGATGATCCCCGGCAGGCCGTCTTTCGGTGCCATATATACCCAGCCCAATCCTAAAGCAGAGGCTTCACCCGGTACATCCATGCCTTTTAGTGACGCCAGATCTTTGCGCTGGAAATACATGGTTTGTTCGGTCAAGGCTGTTGGCTTGCGTGCGCCAGATACGTTGGAGGAGAGGAACTGCTGCATCCAGCGTTGCATATCGCGCGGCGTTGAGTAAACGCCACCGCTGCCTCCGGCGGCCGTGGTGTCGCGGCAGGCACTTGGCCCAGAAGCGGCCACCATCAGGCGTGAGCACTGCTCTACGCTTGGCGTCAGTGTGGTATCAACCATCCCCAGTGGACCCGTGACTTTCTCACGCAGCAAGGCGTTATAAGGCTTGCCAGCGGCACGTGACAACGCATCGGCCAATAGGTCGTAGGCCAGGTTGGAGTAGGCCGCCCGCACGCCCGGTGGCACGGTAATGGTGGCATGAGACAACCATTGCCAGCGCTGTGCCTTGGTGGGCCAGGTAAACACCGGCGTTTTCGGTGGCTTCTTACCGGGTTGCTCACGCGGTAGGGCGCTGGTGTGCGTTGCCAGGTTCAGCAAGGTAATCGGCTGGCGTGAATTGTAGGCAGGGACGATAGCGCCTTTGGGAGCATATTTGCGCAGTGGATCGGTGAGTTTGACCTTACCTTCCGCTGCCATTTTGACCATCACTTCGCTGGTCATCAGCTTGGTGATGGAGGCGATGCGGATCAGCGAGTCTGGCCGTGGGCGCAGATCGTTACCCGGTTTGGTATCGCCAAAGCTGCGGTTAACTACCTGATTATTATCGATAACCACCAGCGCCATACCGGTTGCGCCGCTGTTAAAGAAGATATGTTCAGCATATTGATCGACAATCTGTGAGGTCAGCTGCGCGTCGGTCGCTTGGCTGGCTAACGGCACGGCACACAGGCCAAGCGCCAGCAATAACGTGGAGAGTGAGGTCTTCAACGGTCGTGTTCCATTTAAAAATGTGACAGGGAAGGCGTAAGTTGTCCGCTAGTGTAATGCGCTACGGCGCGATTGGCATGTGGTAAAAGTGGCAATGTTGCTCAATGATAGGGGCGCCGTATTCTGCTAAACGGGCACCACTACATGGCGAGTTGGCTGGAGGCTAGCTGAATATTGTTGCGGCCACAGTTTTTGGCCCGGTACAGCGCGGCGTCGGCGGCACAGATCGCTGAGTCGATATCCAGCTTATCCAGCGCAGAAATCCCGGCGCTTAACGTCACCTTGGTTGTCTCCTGCGTTTGGAAACGATGGGAAATGGTCAATTCCTGCACGCATTGGCGCACCTTTTCCGCCAGATAGGCCGCGTAGTCTTCACCGACGTTGGTCAACAGTACCAAAAACTCTTCGCCGCCGTAACGCACCACGATATCCCGTGAGCGTACCGCATCCCGGATGGTCGCTGCCACTTGGACTAGTGCTTGGTCGCCCAGAGTGTGGCCGTAGCGATCGTTGTAAACCTTGAAATGGTCGATATCGAGTAGCAGCACAAAGTGGTTGCCTGAGGTCGGTGAGAGCAACTGATCGAGTTTGCTCTCCAGCCCACGGCGGTTATACAGGCCGGTTAGCGGATCGAGCATGCTCAGATCGCTGAACTTATCCCGCTCGTGATACAGGTTGGCCACCAGATGTTGGGTAAACATTTCACTGCGCTTCAACAGCAAATGATGGACCGAGAAAGCAACAATCGGCAGCAGAGTGGTGAACAGAATACGCATGGTGTTATGCATGCCGTCCAGCCACAGGATAATCAGTGCCGAAGGTATGGCGTGCAGGCAGAAGGCGAGCAGGTTATCCGTCAGTGAGATCGCGCTGATAAAGAAAATACTGAACAGGCTGATCAGCAAAAAACCGTGGTTGTCACTGGCGGTAAGCTGGCTCTTGCAATAGATGTGCGCCGCCCACAGTAGCCCAAGGATGATGGCGAGCAGGTTGAGCCTTTGGACGTAGTGGCGGGGCGAATACAGCGTAAATAGCATGGCCGCCAGGCAAATCGCCGGAATGCAGATTAGCGGCAGCGTGAATGCCGGCATTTCTTTAAAGGGCACGAATAAAGTAAAAATGGCAGAGGCGGCATTCATCAACAAGAAAAGAAACAGGGATAAACGCTGTTTGCTGGTTTGCAGTTGCTGATAAGAACGCGAGTTCATACGGGGATCACTCTTTACCAATGGGGCCGGTCGAAGGAAAAATGTTAGACAACGCCTGTTGAATAATTCCATTTGGTTATTATTAACAGACTATAAATGTTAAGAATTTTCTTATGTGAAACTAACATTTTTCGCGCAGGCTGTCATCCGCGTTCAGCCGGATCTTGAAAAGAGTGCGGGCCTAAAAAAAGTGTTATATGATATTGGTTATCATTATCACTTGAAAGGTGGGGTTATCATGTTAGCTGCCATGGTTGCCGCTTGTGGATTGTGGGGCATCAGCTGGTGCCTGGGGAATCGGCTTGCCAGCGCATGGGGCGTGTTGCTGCCTTGCGCCCTGATGCCATTTCTGGCGCTGATCGACCTGGATATGATGCAACTGCGTACTCTGATCGTGGTTGCCATGTTGGCTACGCTGGTGATGTTGTTTAACAGCCGCTGGCGTCATTACCTGCTGCTCCCTTCCTGCATGGCTCTAGCAGGTGGACTGGCCGCAATCAGCCTGCATTTCAGCTTTAACTGAAACGACAAAACCACGCCTGAGCGTGTTGGTTTTTTTCAATGAGTTTTAACGCAGGAACAGCTGGAAGAGAACCCATCAAGTGGTGCGAAGAGAGGGACTTGAACCCTCACGTCCGTAAGAACACTAACACCTGAAGCTAGCGCGTCTACCAATTCCGCCACCTTCGCACAGTTTGATGTGTTGCTTTGATGTCGATTTATATCACCAGCTTGGTGCGAAGAGAGGGACTTGAACCCTCACGTCCGTAAGAACACTAACACCTGAAGCTAGCGCGTCTACCAATTCCGCCACCTTCGCATTCGATGCTGTGCAATATAAATCATGTGGTTATTTGGTGCGAAGAGAGGGACTTGAACCCTCACGTCCGTAAGGACACTAACACCTGAAGCTAGCGCGTCTACCAATTCCGCCACCTTCGCGTACCAGATACGCTACCGGAGTAACGCTACCACGGAGGCGAATTCTAGAGATTTTGGCGGGTACGTCAATAGTTATTTCCTGGATTGGAGGCGTTTGCTGTAAAAAACGGCATATCAGCGCTTTTTATGGCCTTCGAACAACGTAATCAGCCAATCAATCAATACCCTGACACGCGGCGCGAGGAAACGACCAGGCGGATACATGATGTAGATCGGCATCGGCGGTGGTGGCGTATCTGCCAACACTTCCACCAGTTCGCCGCTTTGCAACCAAGGGGAGATGATATAACGCGCCGCCTGGATCAGCCCCAAATTGGCACGGCAGGCACTGGTATAGGCATCGGCCCCGCTAACGCTCAATCTGCTTGGCAATTCGCGCAGCTCAAGGCGGCCATCACGGCAAAATTCCAGCGGGTAGTTGCGGTTATTCACCAAGGAGAAATAGCCCACCGCCTGATGGTGTTGCAGCTCGTCGATCGACTGCGGGGTACCAAACGCCTGTAAATAGCCGGGAGAGGCGCAGGTGAGCTGTGGTAGTTGGGCAATTCGTCGGGCTACCAGCGTATCGTCTTCGGTCTCCCAGGCCCGCAGCACGCAATCTACCCCCTCGCGCAGCAGATCGACATGGGTGTCGTTGGCCCCCAGCGCAATTTCTATTTCTGGATAGCGCTGATAGAACTCATCCAACGCTGGGATGACGATTTCCCGCGCCAGCGAATGGGGCATATCGATCCGCACCTTACCGGTGGGTTGCAGCTTGTGGTGGCTGAACAGGGTATCTGCTTCTTCCAGGGCGTCCAGCAGGTGCAGACAACGTTGGTAGTACAGCGTCCCCTCGGCGGTGATCTGTACCTGACGCGTGGTACGCACCAATAATCTGACGCCAAGCCGCTGTTCCAGGCGCTTGAGCACGTTGCTTACCGTGGCACGAGGCAGTTGCAATCGTTCGGCCGCACGGCTGAAGCTGCCTAGTTCCACGATCCGGGTAAAGATGCGCATAGCCTGAACCTGATCCATTTTGCCGCCCGCATTGTTGGTGATTTATGAACAGTGATGTGCAATCTGCATTATTTATCTTTGTGGCATAAACAACCAGACTTTGTTTCGACATCCATGTTCAATAAGGACCACACAATGCAACAGCGCAAATTAGGTACTAATGGCCCCCTCGTTTCTGCCCTGGGTTTAGGTTGCATGGGGATGAGCGATTTCTACTCCACGGGTTATGATGAGCAGGAAGCTATCGCCACGCTGCATCGGGCTCTGGAACTGGGGGTGACTCTACTGGACACTGCAGATATGTACGGCCCGCACACCAATGAACAACTGATAGGCAAGGCGATCAAAGGCAAACGCGACCAGGTATTTCTGGCCACCAAATTCGGTATTGTGCGCGATCCGGCCGATCCCACTGCGCGGGGCGTGAGCAGCAAACCGGACTATATCCGTCGCTCGGTCGAAGGCAGCTTGCAGCGGCTAGGGGTAGAAACCATCGATCTTTACTACCAGCACAGGGTCGATCCGACGGTACCGATCGAAGAGGTGGTTGGCACCCTGGCTGATCTGATCAAAGAGGGCAAGATCCGTCATATTGGCCTGAGTGAAACCTCCGTTGCAACGTTGGAACGCGCCCACCAGGTGCATCCGATCACCGCGTTGCAGACTGAATATTCCTTGTGGAGCAGGGACGCTGAGCAGGGGCAACTGGCCGCTTGCCAACGTTTGGGCATTGGTTTTGTCGCCTATAGCCCGCTTGGACGTGGCTTTCTGACCGGGGCGATCCAGAGTCTCGAGGACTTGGCGGCAGATGATTTCCGCCGCGATAATCCACGTTTTCAGGGGGAAAACTTTGCTCGCAATCTGGAACTAGTCACCAAGGTCAGTGAACTGGCCAGGCAGAAAGGCGTAACCCCGTCGCAACTGGCGTTGGCCTGGGTGATGGCGCAGGGGGAACATATTGTTCCAATTCCTGGTACCAAACGTCGGCGCTATCTGGAAGAAAACGTGGCAGCAGCGGAGATCACGCTGAGCGAGCAGGAATTGGCGGCGATCGAGGCGGTATTCCCTCTGGCAGGCGTGGCGGGGGCACGCTATACAACGGTGGGTATGGAGTTGATTAACGGCTGATGGCCTACCTTGGGGATAAATGTTCGTCAGGCGAGCAATCTCCCCTCACCCCAACCCTCTCCCGATGAACAAATCGGAGGCGTCAGGAACACTTGTGCGAGGGAGAGGGGGCGGGTACGGAGCCGTGGTCAGGTACACAAGTTATTCAGTCGCGTGGCTGAATTTATAGGTAGGGTGCTGTAGTCAAATGGTGGCACGATCGATCCCCTCTCCCTGTGGGAGAGGGTTAGGGTGAGGGGCCTGTTACCTTTTCTTCTTCGCATCGCGTGGCTGGCGGGCTACGGTGGCTTTATACACCTTGAAGCGGCCATTTTGTGCCAACACTTCATGGCTGCCGAAGGTGGCATCCAGAATGTCCGGGTAAGGCAGGAAGGCGTTGGCGACGATGCGCAGTTGACCACCGATTGGCAGGTGTTTTAACGCCCCGCGGATCAGCGTTTCTGCGGCGGTCAGGCTGGTGGCCAGGCCGTCATGGAACGGTGGGTTGGAGATGATCAGGTCAAAGCGGCCGGTAATGTCGGAGTAGACGTTACTGACGATCACTTCCCCTTCAATGCCGTTGGCAGCCAGAGTTGCTCGGCTGGATTCCACCGCTGCGGTGTTGACGTCGCTGAGGGTCAGCTTCATTTTCGGCGACAGTTTAGACAGCACCGAAGCCATTACGCCAGCGCCACAACCCACGTCCAGCACTTTGCCTTTCATGTGTTTTTCCAGCGTGGAGAGCAGCAGTGAACTGCCGACGTCCAGGCCGTCACGGCTGAACACGCCAGGTAGCGTCTTCACTTCCAGATCGTGCAACTGATAGCTTTCCCACCAGTCGGCCAGATCAAACTGGGTCTGCACATCGATGCGGCCATGATACAACCCACAGCGGCGAGCGCTGTCGATCTTGGCAAGCGTGGCATGGCCTTCCAGCGTTTGTTCCGCGCTGCGTACGCCACTGCGGTTTTCACCGACGACAAAAATTTCTGCGCCAACCGGCAGCAGGGCCAGGATATTGCACAGTTGGAACTGCGCTTCCTGCTTGCTCTTTGGCCAGTAATACACCAGCGTATCACACTCGGCGACGAAGGCAGGATCGACCGTCAGGCCGAACTGTGCATGCTCTCCCATCGTCCGGTTCAGTAACTGCCAGTGATGGTATTGCTGGGTGTGGACACGCACATCCGCGGCCTCGAATTGGGCCGGCAGGGTATCCTGCAGATCGCCGGCAAACAGCACGCGGCGTTCCATAAATTCATCACTGTGGCGCAGCATGACTTCACTGGCGGGGGTTAATGCAGACATCAGTTTTCGGCTCCTCAAGATTTAGCCGGAGATTATAGAGCTTTGTGGCCAGATGTTCGACGGGTTTGTTGGCGCAGGCTGCCTGGGTTTGTTAGCATAGCGCGGCAATAGGGCAGGTAGGGTGCGTCACACACGGGGATCGGCATGGCATCAAAACGCGACTGGTTGTTACAACAGCTGGGGATTACGCAGTGGACATTACGCCGCCCTGGAGTGTTGCAGGGAGAGGTGGCGGTAAGCGTGCCCCCGAACGTGCGCCTGCTGGTGGTGGCGCAGGCATTGCCAGACCAGCACGACCCGTTGTTTTGTGACGTGCTGCGCAGCCTGGGGCTGACAGCGTCACAAACCTATGGCCTGACACCGGATCAGGTAGCGATGCTGCCGCAAGATACCGAGTGTAACAGTTGGCGGTTGGGCGTCACGGAGCCGCTAGCGGTGGCCGGCGCGCAACTACATAGCCCGGCGCTGGCCGAGCTTTCTCAAGATGCGGGTGCGAAACGCGCACTCTGGCAGCAGATTTGTCATCATGAACAGCATTTCTACCCTGACAGCGGCCGATCTGGCCACAGCCTTCAAGATTGAACAAGCCAGCCATGCGTTTCCCTGGACGGAGGCGACGCTAACCAGCAATCAGGGCGAACGTTACCTTAACCTGAAATTGGCAACCGAAGGGCAAATGGCGGGTTTTGCCATTACCCAAATCGTGCTGGACGAAGCCACGCTGTTTAATATTGCTATTCATCCAAGCTGGCAGCGCCGGGGCTTTGGCCGCATGCTGCTGACTGCCGTGATCGAGCAATTGGAAGCGCGTGGAGTGGTCACTCTATGGCTGGAAGTACGAGCTTCCAACAGTGGTGCGATAGCGCTCTACGAAGATCTTGGCTTCAATGAAGTAACGGTACGCCGCAACTATTACCCTGCAGCCAGTGGCCGCGAAGACGCGATCGTTATGGCACTGCCGCTGGGATAGCGACTTACAGTCCTCCCTTTGTGCAGCCGGTTTGGCCTGCCATTATCTTATGCCGAAGAAACCATTGATTGTCACCGGTTGGTAAATCAGCGAAAATACTCGGCTACTATCTTTTTATTACCGCTTTGCCTGGCGCCGCGATCGGCGCGTTGTGATGATGAGCAGGGCGGACTAACCATAGAAACGTGAAAAACATGTCTCCTAGTGAATTCGCCCGCGAAGTTGCGAAAAGAAGAACTTTCGCCATTATCTCGCACCCCGATGCGGGTAAAACCACCATCACCGAGAAGGTGCTGTTATTCGGACACGCTATCCAGACTGCCGGTACGGTAAAGGGTCGTGGCTCCAGCCAGCACGCCAAATCCGACTGGATGGAGATGGAAAAACAACGTGGTATCTCGATCACCACCTCGGTGATGCAGTTCCCGTACCGCGACTGTCTGGTTAACCTGCTCGATACCCCGGGGCACGAAGACTTCTCCGAAGATACCTACCGTACCCTGACGGCGGTGGACTGCTGCCTGATGGTGATCGACGCCGCAAAAGGCGTTGAAGATCGTACCCGCAAGCTGATGGAAGTTACCCGCCTGCGTGATACGCCGATCCTGACCTTCATGAACAAACTTGACCGTGACATCCGCGATCCGATGGAAGTGATGGACGAAGTTGAGCGCGAACTGAAAATCGCCTGCTCGCCGATCACCTGGCCGATCGGCTGCGGCAAGTTGTTCAAAGGGGTTTACCATCTCTATAAAGATGAAACCTATCTGTACCAGACCGGTAAAGGCCACACCATTCAGGAAGTGCGCATCGTTAAAGGGTTGAACAACCCGGAGCTCGATGCTGCCGTAGGCGAAGATCTGGCCGCCCAGCTGCGTGATGAGCTGGAACTGGTGCAAGGGGCTTCCCATGAGTTTGAGCAGGAAGCCTTCCTGGCAGGCGAATTGACCCCGGTGTTCTTCGGTACCGCTTTGGGTAACTTCGGTGTCGATCATATGCTTGATGGGCTGGTGGCCTGGGCGCCTGCGCCAATGCCACGTAAAACCGATACCCGTGAAGTGGTCGCCGCTGAAGAGAAATTCACCGGCTTCGTGTTCAAGATCCAGGCTAACATGGATCCTAAACACCGCGACCGTGTGGCGTTTATGCGCGTGGTGTCTGGCCGCTATGAGAAAGGCATGAAACTGCGCCAGGTTCGTACCGGCAAAGACGTGGTGATCTCCGATGCGCTGACCTTTATGGCCGGTGACCGCTCGCACGTTGAAGAAGCCTACCCAGGCGACATCATTGGCTTGCATAACCACGGCACCATTCAGATCGGCGACACCTTCACCCAGGGTGAGGATATGAAGTTCACCGGTATTCCGAACTTTGCGCCTGAACTGTTCCGCCGTATCCGCCTGCGCGATCCGCTCAAGCAGAAACAACTGCTGAAGGGGCTGGTCCAGCTGTCGGAAGAGGGCGCGGTGCAGGTATTCCGCCCAATCGCCAACAACGATCTGATCGTGGGTGCGGTGGGTGTGCTGCAGTTTGACGTGGTGGTTGCCCGTCTGAAAAGCGAATACAACGTGGAAGCGCTGTATGAATCGGTTAACGTCTCCACAGCCCGTTGGGTCGAGTGCGACGACGTGAAGAAATTCGAAGAGTTCAAGCGTAAGAACGAGCTGAACCTGGCGCTGGACGGCGGCAACAACCTGTCGTATATCGCACCAACCATGGTTAACCTCAATCTGACTCAGGAACGTTACCCAGAAGTGGTGTTCCGCAAAACTCGCGAGCATTAATCTCGTCAACAGGGCGCTTCTAAGCGCCCTGTGTTTTCCTTCTTCAGCCCCATCCTGCTAATTATTAAACCCTTCTCACTAATCATTTTGTCTAAACTGAACAAGATTTTCCGCGATCTGGCGGCAAATTTTCGCTGATGGTCTATATTTACCAGGGTGCATAGCGACATCTGAGCGTAAAATACTATTGTACCCACATATTTTAGAGAGTTATTCGGTAGTGTTGCCGATAGGAGACAGTCCTATCTTAGCAATATCAATAAGATAGTGATGTGGATCCCAAATCAACCGCTATATGTCTCCAATAGACGACAGTTTTACGCTTAATTGTTGCTCATTTGTTTTGTTGTTGTTGATTTTTAACGGAGTTTTTAACTTGGCACGGGCATTGCAGGTATGTTTACCGTAGAGCAATAGTCCGGTCGTGAACGTTTGATTGTATAGAGATCGTGAAGTATTCATTTGAGTTAGCCGCACTCTGGCGGCACCAGAGCCCACAGCAGTTTGGGGTTCTACAACAAGAAGGAAGAGATCGATGAAAAATACCAAGTTTGCACATTCGCTGATGGCAGTCGTTTTGGGTTCGGTACTGGTTAGTGGTTCGGCCTTGGCTGAAGAGACCATGATGAACAAAGCATCAGGCGTAGTTGATAGTACTGGTGCCAAAATCGATAGCTCCATGAAAAAAGTCGACAACTATATGGATGACAGCGGCATAACGGCTAAAGTTAAAAGTGCGTTGGTTGACGAGAAAGCCATTAAAAGCACCGACATCTCGGTGAAAACCGAAAAAGGTGTGGTGACGTTGAGCGGCTTTGTCGCCACTCAGGCTCAGGCTGAGCAAGCGGTTAGCGTTGCAGGCCGGGTGGAAGGGGTCAAATCCGTCAGCGATAAGCTGCACGTGAAAGATCAAGCGACCCAGTCGGTGAAATCCTATGCCGGTGACACCGCAACTACCAGCGAGCTGAAAGCTAAACTGCTGGCCGATGACATCGTGCCTTCACGCAACGTGAAAGTAGAAACCACCGATGGTGTGGTGCAGCTTTCCGGTGAGGTGAAAACCCAGGCACAGTCTGACCGTGCAGAAAGTATTGCCAAAGCCATTGATGGCGTGAAAAGCGTCAAGAACGATCTGGCGGTAAAACCTTAATCGTCAGTAACAGTAAGCGATAACTCCCAGGCTAACGCCTGGGATGTACTACCAGAAATAGAATAATCCGCAGTTTTAAGCCGCACCCTACAGGGGCGAGCCAAACGCGAAATTTTTATCACCATGGTAAGGAGAGGCTTATGTTTCGATGGGGCATTATATTTTTAGTGATTGCATTGATCGCCGCAGCACTGGGTTTTGGTTCGTTGGCAGGTACTGCTGCCTGGGCCGCCAAAGTGGTGTTCGTGGTAGGGATCATTTTGTTCCTGGTCAGCCTGTTTACCGGCCGTCGGCGCCCTTAGCGTCTCTCTAAACTGTAACAAAGCTTGATTCTTTTTCTCGGCGCCAGGAGGCAGGTCATGAATAGCGACATCATTGTTGGCCGTTGGAAACAGCTGAAAGGCCAGGTTTGGCAGGCATGGGCGGAGTTTTCCGGCAATGACGGCCTGTGGCTGGCAGGGAGCAATGACTGCCTCTCTGGCGTATTACAAGAAGATTACGGAAGAGAGCAAGAAGAGGTATCCTCGGGAAAACGGCCACATTGAGGATACGGGGTTGGGATACAGAATACCCATCACGCTCGGTAATATAGAACCCCTGGCGTATAAACCATACCGGCCCGGTAAAATGGCGCTGGTGTGTGAGGGCGGCGGACAGCGCGGTATCTTTACCGCTGGCGTACTGGATGAATTCCAACGCGCACGCTTTAACCCATTTGATCTGATGATCGGCACCTCTGCCGGTGCGCAGAACCTCTCGGCATTTATTTGTGGCCAGATGGGCTACGCACGGCGGGTGATCACCCGTTACACCACTTCCGCCAATTTCTTTAACCCGCTACGCTTTGTGCGTGGTGGGCATCTTATCGATCTCGACTGGTTGCTGGATATCACTTCGCAACAGCTGCCGCTGGCGTTTGACGTGGCGGAACAACAGCTGGTCAATGGCCGTGAATTTTTGATGTGTGCCTGCCGCAGCGATGACTTTGCGCCGGTTTACTTGCCTGCGGTGCGGGATAACTGGTTACCGGCTATCAAGGCTTCGAGCGCTATCCCTGGTTTTTACCGCATGGGCGTAGAGCTGGACGGCGTCAGCTATCAGGATGGTGGCATCAGCGATGCCATCCCGGTGGAAGAGGCCTATCGCCGTGGGGCGGATACCATCGTGGTGATCCGCACCGTACCTTCACAGATGGTTTATACGCCGAAGTGGATGAAACGCATGGAGCAATGGCTGGGTGAAAGCAGCCTGCAGCAAATGGTGCGGGTGTTGCAGCATCATGAGCAGAGCTATTTGCGTATCCAGCAATTTATTGAAAAGCCGCCCGGCAAACTGCGTATCTTCGAAATATACCCGCCTAAGCCGCTGGCGAGCAATGCGCTCGGCAGCCGTTTGCCTGCGCTGAATCGCGACTATCATCTGGGCCGCCGTTGTGGGCGTTATTTCCTGGCGACGGTAGGCCACTGGCTGCTGGAGCAGGAAAAGATGGATGGTATGAAGGTGAAAAAGTCGCTCTCGCGTCGACTGATCCAGCCGGAAACCGTGCGGATGCCTTCGCCGATTATTACCGATGTGCTCAACCCGCAGGGCCATGCCGTGCAGCCTGAAGCGACACCAAAAATCATCCTGCCGGGTGACGGAGATGTGCTGTGAGTTACGCCTTTACTGATACCCATTGCCACTTTGATTTCCCACCTTTTTGCGAGGATGAGCAGACGAGCCTGGCATTGGCCGCGCAAGCCGGGGTGCAGCAAATTATTGTGCCAGCGGTCACGGCCGATCGCTTTGTGCGTATTCTCAAACTGGCGCGTGAACATACTCCGCTGTTTGCCGCGCTGGGGTTACACCCGCTGTATATCGCCCAGCACCATGATGAGCAGCTTCAACAGTTGGCAAGTTTCCTGGCAAGCAAGCCGCGTAAGCTGGTGGCTGTAGGGGAGATTGGGTTGGATCTGTATATGGCCGAACCGCAGTTTGAACGCCAACAGGGGCTGCTCAAAGCACAGCTAAAGCTGGCAAAGCAGTATGATTTGCCGGTGATCCTGCACTCTCGCCGTAGCCACGATCAGTTGGCTGCCGCATTGCGTCGTACCGAGGTACCGCGCCGTGGCGTAGTGCATGGTTTTGCTGGCAGTCTGGCTCAGGCGCAGGCCTTTATTCGCCTGGGATATTACATTGGCGTTGGCGGCACGATCAGCTACGAGCGGGCGCAGAAAACCCGTCAGGTGATGGCGCAGTTGCCGTTGACCTCGCTGTTGCTGGAAACCGATGCACCGGACATGCCGTTGGCGGGTTATCAAGGGCAGCCGAACCGGCCTGAACGGGCTGCGGAGGTGTTTCAGGTGCTTTGCCAACTACGGCCTGAATCTGCCGACGAGATTGCCGAACAGCTACAACAAAATAGCCAATCCCTGTTTGCATTAGGGCCGCACCCCTCACTTTAAATGTGACTTGAATCACGTTGTGTGATTTTCAGTTGCTTCCACTTGTATATATTTGTGACATAAAACGAGTCTCATCCCGCCGCGCTCAGTATAATTGCGTCCCATTATCGCCCTTGGGCAACCCGTTTCATCCAGCGGGCCGGGGGTATTTCTTCTTCGCAACAGGGACATACTCGTATGCAACTCTTCATGAGCCTGGTCGGTATGGTGGTCTTGATCGCCATTGCGGTGCTGCTTTCCAGCAACCGGCGCGCTATTAAACTGCGTACCGTACTCGGCGCGTTTATCATCCAGATTGGCATTGGCGCGCTGGTGCTCTATGTCCCGATCGGACGCCGTATTCTTGGTGGCATGTCGGAAGGGGTGGCAAACGTCATCGCTTACGGTAACGAGGGCATCTCTTTCATCTTTGGTGGCCTGGTTTCCGACAAAATGTTTGAAGTGTTCGGCGGTGGCGGCTTCGTGTTCGCCCTGCGTGTGTTACCGGTGATTGTGTTCTTCTCCTCGCTGATTGCGGTGCTCTATTACCTGGGCATCATGCAGGTGGTGATCAAGCTCTTAGGCGGTGGTTTGCATAAGCTGTTGGGTACCTCGCGGACCGAATCGCTGTCAGCCACGGCCAATATTTTTGTGGGGCAGACCGAAGCGCCGCTGGTGGTGCGCCCTTATATCGCCACCATGACCCAGTCGGAGTTGTTTGCCGTAATGTGCGGCGGCCTGGCTTCGGTAGCCGGTTCCGTGCTGGCGGGCTATGCCCAGATGGGCGTACCGTTGGAATACCTGATTGCCGCTTCCTTTATGGCCGCACCGGGTGGGTTGCTGTTTGCCAAACTGATGGTGCCGGAAACCGAAAATACCCAAGACCGAGCCGATGCGATGAAGCTGATCGCCGAAGATGAGCGCCCGGCAAACGTCATCGATGCCGCTGCCTCGGGTGCGGCATCTGGTATGCAGTTGGCGCTGAACGTGGGGGCGATGTTGTTGGCATTTATCGCTCTGATCGCGCTGCTTAACGGTATTCTTGGCGGTATTGGTGGCTGGTTCGATTTCCCACAGCTGTCACTGGAACTGATCCTGGGCTGGGTGTTCTCGCCGATCGCCTTCCTGATTGGTGTGCCTTGGAGTGAAGCGATGGTCGCGGGGTCGTTTATCGGCCAGAAGGTGATCGTTAACGAATTCGTGGCCTACATGAACTTTGGTGCTTACCTGCGCCCGGATGACGTGGTGGCCGCTGAGGGGCTACAGGTACTGTCACAGCACACCAAGGCGATCATCTCCTTTGCGCTGTGCGGGTTTGCCAACCTGTCTTCCGTAGCGATCCTGCTGGGTGGTTTAGGCAGCATGGCACCCGGTCGTCGTCACGACATTGCCCGCTTCGGGTTGAAAGCGGTGGCAGCCGGTACCTTATCCAACCTGATGAGTGCCACCATCGCCGGATTCTTCCTGGCGTTGTAAGCTATACTTGGTATCAACAATCAGGCTCCTGAAGGGGCCTGGTTGCCTGCAAAAAGGGCATTCGCCTAATGACCGCCGTCTCTTTAGTGAATTTGTGAACAATATCGCGTTATTTTGTGATGATCTTCACATATAATTCAGTCCTGTTACAGTGCTATCCTGTGTAGTGTGAATCAGAACACAAATATGCCAGAGTGATCGTGTTCAAATGGCGATTGCTGGCTATGCGAAAATCGAAGGGCTATGTGCGGTGAGAAGGATCTCAGTTGCTGGCGTGGGAAGACTATCCCGCGCGCTATCTTCAAGGAACCAAGTCCGCTCGCCAACATCAGAATGCTCAGTTGGAGAGTTTTATGACCGAATTAACCGCAGCAGCGCAACGCGCGCTGAACCTGATGGATTTAACCACGCTGAACGAAGATGACACCGACGAGAAAGTGATCGCGTTGTGTCGTCAGGCGAACAGCCCGGCAGGCCATACTGCCGCCATCTGTATCTATCCGCGTTTTATCCCGATAGCCCGCAAAACGCTGCGTGAGCAGGGTACTCCAGATATCCGTATCGCCACCGTCACCAACTTCCCGCATGGCAATGATGATATCGACATCGCCCTGGCGGAAACCCGTGCGGCTATCGCCTACGGTGCCGATGAGGTTGACGTGGTATTCCCTTATCGTGCCCTGATGGCCGGTAACGAGGAAGTCGGGTTTGAGCTGGTCAAACAGTGCAAGCAAGCCTGCGCTGCTGCCAACGTGCTGCTGAAAGTGATCATCGAAACCGGTGAGCTGAAGCAGGCGGAACTGATCCGCAAAGCCTCCGAGATCTCCATCAAAGCCGGGGCTGATTTTATCAAGACCTCTACCGGTAAAGTGCCGGTCAACGCCACGCTGGAAAGCGCTGAGCTGATGATGACCGTGATCCGTGATATGGGCGTAGGCAAAACCGTTGGCTTCAAGCCAGCCGGTGGCGTGCGTACCGCAGAAGATGCTCAACAGTATCTGCAACTTGCCGGGCGTCTGCTGGGAGAAGACTGGGCCGATGCGCGCCACTTCCGCTTTGGTGCGTCGAGCCTGTTAGCCAGCCTGCTGACCACGCTGGGGCATAGCACCCAAGCCGCTGGCAACGGTTACTGATTTTCTCTCACGTCTTGTTGCGTTGGGGCTGCCAAGCGGCCCCGTTAACGCAGCGCGCAGGCGTATCGAATGACTCTATTTAGCTAAAACAGGGGGCTACTTTGTTCTTGGCACAAGAAATAATCCGTAAAAAACGTGACGGGCAACCGTTGAGCGAAGCCGAGATCCGCTTCTTCATTAACGGCATTCGCGATAACGTGGTGTCAGAAGGACAGATTGCCGCGCTGGCGATGACCATCTATTTCCACGACATGACCATGCCAGAGCGCGTGGCGCTGACCATGGCAATGCGTGATTCCGGCACGGTGTTGGACTGGAAAAGCCTGTCGCTGAACGGCCCGATTGTGGATAAACACTCCACCGGCGGTGTGGGCGATGTGACTTCGCTGATGCTTGGCCCGATGGTGGCAGCCTGTGGCGGCTACGTGCCAATGATTTCAGGCCGTGGTCTGGGTCATACCGGCGGTACGCTGGACAAGCTGGAAGCGATCCCTGGCTTTGATATTTTCCCGGACGACAACGCGTTCCGTAAGATCATCAAAGACGTTGGCGTGGCGATTATCGGCCAGACCAGCTCACTGGCTCCGGCAGACAAGCGTTTCTACGCGACGCGTGATATCACTGCTACCGTCGACTCCATTCCGCTGATCACCGGTTCTATTCTGGCGAAAAAACTGGCCGAAGGGTTGGATGCGTTGGTTATGGACGTGAAAGTTGGCAGCGGTGCCTTTATGCCGACCTACCAGCTTTCTGACGATCTGGCGCAGGCGATTGTGGGCGTTGCCAACGGAGCCGGTTGCAAGACGACCGCGCTGCTGACCGATATGAATCAGGTGCTGGCTTCCAGCGCCGGTAATGCGGTTGAAGTGCGTGAAGCGGTACGCTTCCTGACCGGGGAATATCGCAATCCGCGTCTGCTGGAAGTGACCATGGCGTTGAGCGTGGAAATGCTGCTGTCTGGCGGCCTGGCCACCGACGATGCTGACGCGCGCGCCAAACTGCAGGCGGTGCTGGATAACGGCAAAGCGGCGGAAATCTTTGGCCGCATGGTGGCGGCACAGAAAGGCCCAAGCGATTTTATCGAGCGTTACGACAGTTATCTGCCAGCCGCGACGTTAACCAAGCCGGTTTATGCCGAGAAACCAGGTATCATTACCGCGATGGATACCCGTGCACTGGGTATGGCGGTGGTGTCACTGGGCGGTGGCCGCCGTCGCGCGACCGACAGCATCGACTACAGCGTGGGCCTGACCGATGTGGCTCGCCTGGGCGACACTGTCGATACCCAGCGTCCATTGGCGGTGATCCATGCCAACGACGAAGAGAGCTGGCAGCAGGCGGCAGATGCGGTACGCAGCGCGATGGTTCTGGGCGACAAAGCGCCAGAAGTCACGCCGGTGGTCTACAAACGCATCACCGAATAACCTCTGTCTAAAGAATCAGGAGTGGCAGCGGCCTTTTCGCTGTCGCCCTCAGCGTGAATACGCAGGAGAGTATGATGAAACGTACATTTATTATGGTATTAGACTCATTCGGCATTGGCGCGAGTGAAGATGCCAAAAGCTTTGGCGATGAAGGCTCCGATACCCTTGGCCATATTGCTGCTGCCTGTGCACGTGGCGAAGCCAATGTGGGCCGTAGCGGCCCGCTGACCCTGCCAAACCTGAGCCGTCTGGGCCTGGGCAAAGCAGCGGAAGAATCCACCGGCAAGTTCCCGGAAGGGTTGGATAAAGACGCTGAAATCATCGGTGCTTACGGCCATGCCAGCGAGCTTTCCTCCGGTAAAGATACGCCATCAGGCCACTGGGAAATTGCCGGTGTGCCAGTCTTGTTCGACTGGGGCTACTTCTCTGACGAGCACAACAGCTTCCCGCAGGAACTGCTGGACAAGCTGGTGGCGCGTGCCAACCTGCCGGGTTACCTCGGTAACTGCCATTCATCCGGTACCGTGATCCTGGATCAACTGGGCGAAGAGCATATGAAAACCGGCAAGCCGATTTTCTACACCTCTGCGGACTCAGTGTTCCAGATTGCCTGCCATGAAGAAACTTTCGGCCTGGATCGCCTGTACGAGCTGTGTGAGATCGCTCGTGAAGAGTTGACCGAAGGTGGCTACAACATCGGCCGTGTGATTGCCCGTCCGTTCCTGGGGAATAAGCCGGGTGAGTTCCAGCGTACCGGTAACCGTCACGATCTGGCCGTGGAACCCCCAGCTCCGACCGTGCTGAAAAAGCTGGTTGATGAGAAGGGGGGCGAAGTGGTCTCCATCGGGAAGATTGCCGATATCTATGCCAACGTGGGGATCACCAAGAAGGTGAAAGCTACCGGGATCGACGCCCTGTTCGACGCCACTTTGGTCGAGATGGAAAAAGCCGGTGACAACACCATCGTGTTCACCAACTTTGTTGATTTCGACTCCTCCTACGGCCACCGCCGTGACGTAGCAGGTTATGCAGCCGCGCTGGAGCTGTTCGACCGCCGCCTGCCAGAGCTGCTGAAGCTGGTGAAAGGGGATGACATCATCATCTTCACCGCTGACCACGGCTGCGACCCGACCTGGCCAGGCACTGACCACACCCGTGAGCATATCCCGGTTCTGGTCTATGGCCCGAAAGTCAAACCAGGCTCGCTGGGGCATCGCGAAACCTTCGCCGACATCGGCCAGACCGTCGCCAGCTATTTTGGCGTGTCACCGATGGATTACGGCAAATCCATGCTTTAATACCGCTTTTAATGACGCTGGCCTTCACGCCAGCGTCTTTATTTCAATGAATTGAGGGAAGTGATTATGGCAACGCCACATATTAACGCTGAGATGGGTGATTTCGCTGACGTAGTGCTGATGCCGGGGGATCCGCTGCGGGCAAAATACATCGCAGAAACCTTCCTGGAAGGCGCGGTGGAAGTGAACAACGTGCGTGGCATGTTGGGTTTCACCGGCACTTATAAAGGTCGTAAAATCTCGGTAATGGGCCACGGCATGGGCATCCCATCCTGCTCTATCTATGCGCGTGAACTGATTGCCGAGTTTGGCGTGAAGAAAATCATCCGTGTCGGCTCTTGTGGCGCGGTGCGTGATGACGTCAAACTGCGTGATGTGGTGATCGGCATGGGGGCTTGCACCGATTCCCAGGTTAACCGTATGCGCTTCAAAGGCCACGACTATGCGGCCATTGCGGATTTTGACATGGTGCGTAATGCGGTAGACGCTGCGGCTGCTCAGGGCATCCCTGCACGCGTGGGTAACATTTTCTCCGCCGATCTGTTCTACACGCCAGATCCGGATATGTTCCAGGTGATGAAGAAGTACGGCATCCTGGGCGTAGAGATGGAAGCGGCAGGCATCTACGGCGTGGCCGCAGAGCTGTATGAAGAGTTCGGTAGCACGGCGTTGACCATCTGCACCGTTTCCGACCATATCCTGCGTCATGAGCAGACCACCGCTGCCGAGCGTCAGACCACCTTTAACGAGATGATCGTTATCGC
Source organism: Serratia sp. J2 (assembly GCF_046269175.1). Taxonomy (NCBI): domain Bacteria; kingdom Pseudomonadati; phylum Pseudomonadota; class Gammaproteobacteria; order Enterobacterales; family Yersiniaceae; genus Serratia; species Serratia sp. J2. The sequence continues at coordinate 212,310 of NZ_JBKABN010000005.1, read as the reverse complement.
GCTGGAATCTGTCCTGCTGGGCGACAAAGCGTAATGACCTCGCGGGCGCAGCACGCTGCGCCCCATTTTATCTATTCACGAATCTATTCATTTTGCCGTAAAATAATACAAATATTTGTTATTTTTCAGATTGTTACTGATTTTGTATTCTATTCACCAGCCGACTCGCTACGTTGCCAATTCATGGGGCATCTGAACGGGCGCAGCATGCAACGCCTCTACGCTCGAGCATGAAATTCAGCAATATTGCCACTTTGGCATCAATCTCAGAATGCCATCAGCTTTTCTTCGTTTCTTCCTGCTCTGCCGGTTTCTCGTCATCACCATCGTCTACCGTATTACCTTCTGCCAGCGGCGTGTTGGCGGTTAGCAGGTACGGCGACTGCTGCCAGCGGCTGCGGCGGCCTTGCAGCAGGGTACGGGCCAGAATAATGCCGATGGCCAGCGCCAGCAGGATCATCAGGCGCAGCAGGTTGGTGGTGTTATCCACCTGTTTGGATTCGGTGGCCAGCACGTGGGTATCCAGCGTCACGCGGATAAAGCCCAGTGGGCCATCTTTGCCCTGGATTGACTCGACGAGCTGGTGGTTAAAGTAGCTGCCCGCGCGTTTGCCATCCAGTGCGAGGCGATCGCGCACGCTAATCTGCTCGCCGGAATGGGCGATCAGGGTGCCGTCCAACTGGTAGACGCTGGCGTCCAGAATACGACTGTGATTGGTCAACTGCGTGAGAATGCGCTCAACCTGCTGGTTGTCTATGTCACTATCGCCATCCATCAGCGGAGTCAGGCTAAAAGCCACCTGCTTGGTCAAGGTTTGTGCCAATTCTTCGACCTGTTCCGATCGCGCCATTTGGTGGCTCAGGCTAAAATAGGAGGCACCTTGCATCAACAGCACCAACAACGCCAGGCAAATCAGGATAATAGCGGTGCGATGCAGGCGGAATTTCAGTTTAGCTTTAGCCATTAGGCTTCCTTTAGGGCGGTCATCCGGGAGTCACGATTGACCACCTGGCTGTGCGGAACCGAGATGTACCAATACCGCGAGCGCATGGATGCGCTAGAGCGGCCAACTAGAGATTCATAGGGTAATATGTTGCCAGAAGCAATGGCGATAGGATAGCTTGATGCGTCGTTTTATCATGCAGTGTTATTCAGGAGTTAAGGATGCCAAATAGTCTGACCTATTGCGATCTCCCCGCCGAGATCTCTCAATGGCCGGGGTTGCCCCTTTCGTTGAGCGGTGACGAAGTCATGCCGCTGGATTATCGGGCGGGCCACACCGGTTGGCTACTATATGGCAGAGAACTGGATAAAGAGCGTATTACTCAGTTCCAGCGTAAGCTGGGGGCCGCGATGGTGATCGTGACGGCCTGGGCGGTGGAAGATTATCAGGTGGTTCGCCTGGCGGGGACGCTAACTGCGCGCGCCAAACTGTTGGCGAACGAAAGCGGGCTAGATGTTGCGCCACTTGGCAAAATTCCTAACCTGCGCAAGCCGGGCCTGTTGGTGATGGATATGGACTCAACGGCGATCCAGATTGAGTGCATCGACGAAATCGCCAAGTTGGCCGGAGTGGGCGAGCAGGTCAGTGAAGTGACCGAACGCGCGATGCGCGGCGAACTCGATTTCACCGCCAGCCTGCGCCAACGCGTGGGGACGCTGAAAGGGGCCGATGCCAATATCCTCAAACAGGTGCGTGACGAATTGCCGTTGATGCCTGGGTTGACCAGCCTGGTACGCAAGCTGCAGGCGCTGGACTGGCATGTCGCCATTGCCTCCGGTGGCTTTACCTATTATGCCGAGTACCTGCGTGACAAGCTCAAGCTGGTGGCCGTGGCAGCCAATGAGCTGGAGATCCGCGACGGTAAGTTGACCGGCGAGGTGCTGGGGCCGATCGTGGATGCGCAATTCAAGGCCGATACTCTGGTGGCGCTGGCAGAGAAGCTGGGGATCCCACCGCAGCAAACCGTAGCGATCGGCGACGGTGCCAACGATTTGAAAATGATGCAGGTGGCTGGGCTGGGTATTGCCTATCACGCGAAGCCTAAGGTCTATGAGAAGGCGCAGGTCTCGATCCGCCATGCCGATCTACTGGGAGTGCTCTGTGTGCTCTGCGGAAGTTTGAAACACGATGTGAGGTAAGCTGTGGCAAAAGCAGTAAAACGGGCATTTGTCTGTAATGAATGCGGCGCTGATTATCCGCGCTGGCAGGGGCAATGCAGTGCCTGTCAGGCCTGGAACACCATTACAGAAGTGCGCCTGGCTTCAGTCTCCTCCTCAGCTGCCCGTAGCGAGCGTTTAAGCGGCTATGCGGGCGATGCCGGTATCAGCAAGGTGCAGAAGCTTTCGGACATCAGCTTGCAAGAGCTGCCGCGTTTCTCTACCGGCTTTCTGGAATTTGACCGCGTACTGGGCGGCGGTGTGGTGCCGGGCAGTGCGATCCTGATCGGCGGCAACCCCGGCGCGGGGAAAAGTACGCTGCTGTTGCAGGTGCTGTGCAAACTCGCCGAGCAGATGAAAACCCTGTACGTCACAGGTGAAGAGTCGCTGCAACAGGTCGCGATGCGTGCCCATCGTCTTGGATTGCCCACTGGCGGCCTGAACATGCTGTCGGAAACCAGCATCGAGCAGATCTGCCTGATCGCCGAGCAGGAGCAGCCGCGGCTGATGGTGATCGACTCGATCCAGGTCATGCATATGGCGGATATCCAGTCATCGCCAGGCAGCGTGGCACAGGTGCGCGAAACGGCGGCCTATCTCACCCGCTTTGCCAAAACTCGCGGCGTGGCGATCGTAATGGTTGGCCACGTCACCAAAGATGGCTCACTGGCCGGGCCGAAAGTCCTCGAACACTGTATCGACTGTTCCGTGTTGCTGGATGGTGATGCCGATTCCCGGTTCCGTACGCTGCGCAGCCATAAAAACCGTTTTGGTGCGGTCAACGAGCTGGGAGTATTTGCCATGACCGAGCAGGGGTTGCGTGAGGTGAGTAACCCTTCCGCAATCTTCCTCAGCCGGGGTGATGAAGTGACTTCCGGTAGTTCGGTGATGGTGGTTTGGGAAGGCACCCGGCCGCTACTGGTTGAGATCCAGGCGCTGGTCGATCACTCGATGATGTCTAACCCACGCCGCGTTGCCGTAGGCCTGGAACAGAATCGTTTGGCGATCCTGCTGGCGGTGCTGCATCGTCACGGTGGCTTGCAGATGTCCGACCAAGACGTTTTTGTCAACGTAGTAGGCGGCGTCAAGGTTAGCGAAACCAGTGCCGATCTGGCGTTGCTGCTGGCGTTGGTCTCCAGCCTGCGCGACCGCCCATTGCCTAACGATCTGGTGGTGTTTGGCGAAGTGGGCCTTGCAGGGGAGATCCGCCCGGTGCCTAGCGGCCAGGAGCGTATTTCTGAAGCGGCCAAACACGGTTTCAAGCGGGCGATCGTGCCACATGCCAACGTGCCGAAGAAACCACCGGCCAATATGCAGGTGTTCGGCGTCAAGAAGCTGGCGGATGCGCTGGACGTACTGGAACAGTTTTATTAATTGCCGCCCGCTGCGCGGAATATGCTATTTTGTTTAGCATAATAAACGGGAGGGTTTATGCGGCAGTTCGATTACCTCAAGGCAGCGATTAAGCAACAGGGATGTACCTTACAGCAGGTAGCTGATGCCAGTAGCATGACCAAGGGCTACCTCAGCCAGCTGTTGAACGACAAAATCAAAAGCCCGAGCGCGCAGAAGCTGGAAGCCCTGCACCGTTTCCTGGGGCTGGAATTCCCACGCCGTGAGAAGAAAGTCGGCGTGGTGTTTGGTAAATTTTACCCGCTGCATACCGGCCATATCTATCTGATCCAGCGTGCCTGTAGCCAGGTTGACGAGCTGCATGTGATCCTGTGCCACGATGAGCCGCGCGATCTGTTGCTGTTCGAGAACAGCTCTATGTCACAGCAGCCAACGGTCAGCGATCGCCTGCGCTGGCTGTTACAGACCTTTAAATACCAGAAAAATATCCATATTCACTCTTTCGACGAAAAGGGCATTGAACCTTACCCGCACGGCTGGGACGTGTGGAGCAACGGCGTGAAGAGTTTTATGGAGCAAAAGGGCATCGTCCCGAGCTATATCTATTCCAGCGAAGAACTTGATGCTCCCCGTTACCGCGAACATTTGGGGATTGAAACCATCCTGGTTGATCCTGAGCGTTCCTTTATGAATATCAGCGGCAGCCAGATCCGTCAGGATCCGTTCCGCTATTGGGACTACATCCCCACTGAAGTGAAGCCGTTCTTTGTTCGTACGGTGGCAATCCTGGGCGGTGAATCCAGCGGTAAGTCAACGCTGGTCAACAAGCTGGCGAACATCTTCAACACCACCAGCGCCTGGGAATATGGCCGTGACTACGTCTTCTCCCACCTTGGGGGTGACGAGATGGCGTTGCAGTATTCCGATTATGACAAGATCGCGCTTGGGCAGGCCCAGTACGTGGATTTTGCGGTGAAATACGCCAATAAAGTGGCGTTTATCGACACCGACTTTGTCACCACGCAGGCGTTCTGTAAAAAGTATGAAGGGCGGGAGCATCCGTTCGTTCAAGCGTTGATCGACGAATACCGTTTCGATCTGGTGATCCTGCTGGAGAATAATACCCCTTGGGTGGCCGACGGATTGCGCAGCTTGGGTAGCCCGGTCGATCGCAAGGCGTTTCAGTATTTATTGGAAGAGATGCTGCACGCCAATAACATCGAATATGCGCACGTAGAGTCGAGCGATTACGAGGAACGCTTCTTGCGCTGTGTCGAGCTGGTGCAGCAACTGCTGGCGGCGGATGCCAGCCGCTTGGTGAAGTTTTAGGGACGTTTTAGGCGGGTAAATGTCGGTGTAGTGGCGATGTAGTGCCCCTCACCCTAACCCTCTCCCACAGGGAGAGGGAACCGATCGAGTGTGTTTGAAATTGTCGTGGCTCACCTTGGATTAGTGGACCGATCGAGTGTGTTTGAAATTGTCGTGACTCACCTTGGATTAGGGGACCGATCGAGTGTATCTGAAATTGTCGTGACTCACCTTTGATGGGGAGGCGATCGAGTTTGCCAAGATGTTCTCTTCACTTCCAAACGAGCAGAGGCTATCAGCTCCCTCTCCCTGTGGGAGAGGGTTGGGGTGAGGGGGCCATAGCAAGTTATTGATACCTGACACATCGATAACCCCACTAACTTAGTAAGTTATCACCAACTTACCTTGCATATGCCCATCCAACAGCTTGGCATGCGCGGCGGTCAATGTATCCACCGTCAGCCCCTGTAGCGTTTCGCTCAGCGTGGTGGTCAATTTACCCTCATCGAGCAATTGCGCCACCTGTTTGAGGATCTCCCCTTGCTGGGCAATATCCGGCGTGGTGAACATGCTGCGGGTGAACATGAATTCCCAATGCAGCGCTGCGCTTTTCAGCTTCAACGCGTTTTGATCCAGCGGTTGGCTGTTTTCGACGATAGTGCAGATATGGCCGAGCGGGGCGACCAGATCGCTGATGGCTCGCCAGTGGCCGTCGGTATCGTTCAAGCACAGGATATAATCCACGCTCTCAATCCCTTCTTTAGCCAGGTTGCCTTTCAGGTCGCGGTAATCCACCACCAGTTCAGCACCCCGTTCGCGGCACCATGCAGCTGATTCCGGGCGAGAGGCCGTAGCGATGACTTTCACCTTGCTACGCTGTGCCGCCAGGGGGATCGCCAGCGAGCCCACGCCACCGGCACCGCCGATGATCAACAGCGTTTTACCGGCAGCCGCATGCTGAATATTCAGGTGTTCAAACAGGGCTTCCCACGCGGTGAGCGCGGTCAGCGGCATCGCGGCGGCTTGTGCCCAGTCCAGGCTGGCCGGTTTATGTGCCACGATACGTGAGTCAATCAGCTGATGGGTGCTGTTGCTGCCTGGACGGGTAATATCCCCGGCATACCATACCTCATCGCCGGGTTTGAACCCGCTGACGCTGCTGCCCACTTCGAGCACCACGCCGCTGGCATCCCAGCCGAGAATGCGTGGCTGCTGCAAACCATTCTTTTGCAGGCCAGCATGAACCTTGGTATCGACCGGGTTAACGGAAACGGCTTTCACTTCCACCAGCAGATCGTATTGACCCGGTGCGGGTTTTTCTGGAGCGATCTCGATAAAAACGGCTGGATTTTTCGGATCGACGGCAATGGCTTTGATTAACATAATTGTGCTCCTTCGCATGAATAGTCCCAGTGTAGACCCTGAGGAGTAGAGTGATAAGATGGACAATAACTAACTAAGTGTTCGTCTGAGGTGAACAATTATGTTCAAGCAGTTGCAGGATATGGCGTTGTTTGCGCTGGTGGCAGAGTGCGGCAGTTTTACTGCGGCAGCCAAACGGGCCGGGCTGCCTAAATCCAGCGTCAGCCAGCGTGTCAGCCAGTTGGAACAAAAGCTCGGTCTGCGCTTGCTCAACCGCACCACCCGGCAGTTAAATTTGACCTTTGCCGGTGAGCGCTATCTTGAACATTGCCAGGAGATGCTCTCTGCTGCCGAACGGGCCGATCTGGCCTTGCAGCGCTTACGCGATAACCCCAGTGGCCGTCTACGCATCTCCACGCCTGCCGGGCTGGGGGCGACGTTGCTTCCGCGTCTGGCGGCAGATTTCCAGCGCCAATATCCGGATGTCTCGTTGGAAGTGTCAGTGTCAGATGCCATGGTGGATATGGTGCAGGAGGGGTTTGATGCGGCATTGCGTACCGGCAGACCGCAGGATTCCTCGTTGATTGGCCGCCGTCTAGGGCATGCTCCCCGTTATTTGTTGGCTGCACCGGACTATCTGGCCCAACACCCGCCATTGCTGCATCCGCAGCAGTTGCAGCAGCATCTTTGCATCGCTCACCGCGCCTGGCCTGCCTGGATATTGCGCCGGGGTGAAGAGTACTACCGTTGGCAATTGCCGCTGCGGCATACCACCGATAATCTGTTATACGCGCGCGAGTGTGCCATTTTGGGGGCGGGCATTACGCTACTGCCCGCTTTTCTCAGCCGTGATGTGGTCGCGCAAAAGCAATTGGTGGAAGTGTTGCCACAGTGGCAAGCCGAAGGCAATGAACTGTATCTGGTTTATCCGAGCCGTAAGCTTAATTCCCCGGCTCTGGCCTGTTTTATCGATGTGGTGATCCAGCATCCGGTCTTTGTGGATTATGCGCAGGCACTGGATTGGGGATAACAAAAAGCCCGCAAAATGCGGGCTTGAGAGCATAGATAGCCAACCGGATGTTACTTGGTGACTTTCTTGTACTTGATACGGCGAGGTTCCAGCGCATCGGCACCCAGAGTACGCTTTTTGTACTCTTCGTATTCGGTAAAGTTACCTTCGAAGAACTCCACCTTGCCTTCATCCTGATAGTCCAGAATGTGGGTGGCAATACGGTCAAGGAACCAACGGTCGTGCGAGATCACCATCGCACAGCCCGGGAACTCCAGCAGGGCGTTTTCTAACGCGCGCAGGGTTTCGATATCCAGGTCGTTGGTTGGTTCGTCGAGCAGCAGTACGTTGCCGCCAACCTGCAGCAGCTTGGCCAGATGCAGACGACCACGCTCACCGCCGGACAGTTCGCCCACGCGTTTGCCCTGATCGACGCCTTTGAAGTTAAAGCGGCCAACGTAGGCACGGCTTGGCATTTCGGTGTTGCCCACGCGCATGATGTCCTGGCCGCCGGAAACTTCTTCCCATACGGTTTTGGAGTTATCCATGCTGTCGCGGAACTGATCGACCGAAGCCAGCTTGACGGTATCACCCAGCACGATGCTGCCGGAGTCAGGCTGTTCCTGGCCGGACATCATGCGGAATAGCGTGGATTTACCCGCGCCGTTCGGGCCGATGATGCCGACGATGGCACCCTTAGGTACCGCGAAGGTGAGATCTTCGATCAGCAGGCGGTCGCCGTAGGATTTACGCAGATTGTTAACTTCAACCACTTTATCGCCCAGGCGTGTGCCAGGTGGGATAAACAGTTCGTTGGTTTCGTTACGTTTCTGGTATTCAGTGCTGTTAAGCTCTTCAAAGCGTGCCAGACGGGCTTTGCCCTTAGACTGGCGGCCTTTGGCCCCCTGACGTACCCACTCCAGCTCTTTCTCGATCGACTTGCGGCGAGCGGCTTCGGTTGAGGCTTCTTGCGCCAGACGAGCGTCTTTCTGCTCCAGCCAGGAAGAGTAGTTACCTTCCCACGGAATGCCTTCGCCACGGTCCAGCTCCAGGATCCAGCCAGCCACGTTATCGAGGAAGTAACGGTCGTGGGTGATCGCCACCACGGTGCCTTCGAAGTCGTGCAGGAAGCGTTCCAGCCAGGCCACGGATTCGGCATCCAGGTGGTTGGTCGGTTCGTCCAGCAGCAGCATGTCTGGCTTTTCCAGCAGCAGGCGGCACAGCGCTACGCGGCGGCGCTCACCACCGGAAAGGTTGGCGATTTTTGCGTCCCACTCCGGCAGGCGCAGTGCATCGGCGGCGCGCTCCAGCTGGGTGTTGAGGTTGTGACCATCGTGAGCCTGAATGATCTCTTCCAGGCGGCCTTGTTCAGCGGCCAGCTTGTCGAAGTCGGCCCCTTCTTCAGCGTACAGTGCGTACACTTCATCAAGGCGCTTGAGGGCACCGACCACTTCTGCCATCGCTTCTTCAACCGATTCGCGAACGCTGTGCTCCATATTGAGCTGCGGTTCCTGCGGCAGGTAGCCGATCTTGATGCCCGGCTGCGGGCGAGCTTCCCCTTCGATATCGGTATCGATGCCGGCCATAATGCGCAGCAGGGTAGACTTACCGGAACCGTTCAGGCCCAGTACGCCAATTTTGGCCCCAGGGAAGAAACTCAGGGAAATGTTTTTCAGAATATGACGCTTCGGCGGAACCACTTTGCCGACGCGGTGCATGGTATAGACGTATTGAGCCACGTTGCTCCGAGCCTCTCTATCAGTTTTTATAGGATGTCTGGCGGCCTGAGTGTAGCCCGTTTCAGCACCGGTTCCCAGATCCCCTATGACGATCGCCAAGTATAACCGCTAATGCTCACCATTAGGTGAACTTTGCTGTTTCTTAAGGGGTGACGACGATCGCCACGCGACGGTTTTCAGCGCGGCCACTCGAGGTGGCGTTACTGGCTACCGGTTGGCGTTTGCCCATTCCGCGAGTTTCTATATTGGCACGCGGGATGCCGACACCGGCCAGGACATCGGCCACGGCGTTGGCGCGGCGCAGTGAAAGCTGGTCGTTGTAGCTGTCTTCACCGTAGTTATCGGTATGACCATCCAGGCGGAATTGCACGATGTTAACGCTCTTCAGCGCCTTGCCCATCTTCTCGACGATCTCGGTGCTTTGAGGGCTCAATTTACCGACGTTGTTACCGAACAGCACCTTGTCGGAAAAGCCAAACTCCCAGCCGTTATCCGTCAGTTTGAACCCTTGCGCCTGCAGTAAGGCGATCTGTTCCGCCGTCAGCCCCTGTGGTTTGCTCTGGCAGCCTGCCAGCGTGAGCAAGGTGATAAACACTAACGCCAGTAGGGAATAAGTCCGTTTAAAATTTTGCTGTAACATTGATTTTTCTCTTTTTGGTTGTTTGAGGCCCGGTGCTGGCGCTATTTGCGCATCGCTAACCGCCAGCCTCCGTGGGATAGGTGTTTTGCCCGGTACATTGCGTCATCCGCTTCGTTGAGCAGTTCCTGAGTGGTAGAGGCATGTTCAGGGTAAAACGCGATGCCGATACTCAGTGCGGCGATCACTCTTTCCTTGTTGGGCAACACAATAGGCTGTTGCATACACTCGATGATGATGTCGGCAATCGGCAACACATCGTTGGTGTCTTTGAGCGGCGCCAGCAGGATGGCGAATTCATCGCCCCCCATCCGGGCGACCAGATCGTGCTTGCGCAACCTGCTACGCAGGCGCTCTGCGATGGTGATCAAGACGGTATCACCGGCAGCATGGCCATGGTTATCGTTCACCTCCTTGAAACGATTGCCGTCGATAAACAGTACCGCCAGCTTTTCATCAGGTTCGAGCTCTGACAGCGCGCGGCCCAACTGAGCTTCAAAGAAGGCCCGGTTTGGCAACCCGGTCAGGCTATCGTGAGTGGCTTGGTGGGTTAATGCGTCATTCTCTTGTTGCAGGTGCTGTTGCCAGGCTTCGATTTCATCCAGCAGGCCGTTGAAATCACAGCTCAGCTCGTGCAGCTCGGCAATCGGTGCTGAAGGCACCCGCAGTTCGAAAGTCCGATCGCGACGTACCGTATGGGCAACGTTGGTGATATCGTCCAAGGAGGTCACGATCCCTCTGAGCATTCTGCGGGAAAGTACCAGGGCGCACAACGTACTGAGCATCAGGCAGGCAATCATGCCCACCATGCCGCGCAGCAAGAATTTCAGCAGGCTGCTGCCGTTGCCGGTCAGCCAGACCAGGCCGATCTGTTTGCCTTCACGGGCGATGGGCAGAACCACCGCTTCCGGCAAGATCCAGCGGGCCACCATCTGTTCCAACCCATGCAATGGGCTATCCGCTGGATGGCTCCAACTGGCCAAGGCGATCCCCTGCATATCCAGGATCTTGGCCTCCGACACTTCTTCGTTGGAAGCGATCAGCATCAATGCTTCGCGAGCGGCGGGGCGGTCTTCAAACACCACGGCGGCTTCAGCGGTATAACTGATCGAGCGGGCAATCAGATGCAGGTTATGGTTGGCGTAGGCTCGCAGGGCAAACAGCGCTAGCAACGTCAGGAAAATCCCCGCGGCGCTGACGGCGATCAGCGCCAGTCCCAGGTTCATCCGTTGCAGCACTTGTCCCAGCGTGGGGCGAGATGTAGCCGAACCTTTGTGACCTAACAGTTTCATTGCGGCGGCCCCTTTTTACGCGCCAATTGCAGCACGTTAGGGTGAACACGCACGCCACTGCGCGCCAGTGAGTCCAGATTCACTTTAAAACCCGCCTGATCGTTGCTGATTTGCAAACAAAAGGCACTGCCAACAGCACATTCCATATCCTTTTCGCTAATGCTGAGGATCGAGTGACCCGAAATGCGGTGGAAAAAATCTTGTTTCTGAGCGGCATTGACGTCGCCCAAATACACTACATCGCAGCTAGTTGCCAACTGCGGATTATCTATCTCGATCCGCAGGGTTTTGATTGGCTGCGGTGCCGTCAGCAATACCGGGTCGAACAGACCTTCTGCATACTGGACAGGCGCAGTCACGCACAAGCGGATCGGATCAGGTTTAGCGGGCCAGCGAGCATAGCTGATAATCCCCACCACCACGGTGGTGACGGTATGAATACGTTTTTGGTAGGGATCTTGTGTATCAGCCCCGGCCAAGCTGGGAAACATCAACATAGCCAGCAGCAGGATCGGTAGCATGCGACGCGATCGGATCGGGTTGCTATATAAACCCTGTGTCCTGGCAGCCAACCTTCTGGCCTTTATCGACATCTTCATTTGCCATTCCTGCCTACGGCCGGCTTGATGGCACGGCAGTCTGATACTAAATAATTGAGCCTAGTCGAAAAGGGTAAAACTTTGCCACGTACAATCAATCGCACTACCCAAAAAGCATAACATGACCGTCTTGGGGGCGGATTGTATTATAAGAGCCGTTTGTTGTGCGCTTTATGCTCGGTTTTATGAGATTTTTCCTAGGTATTTTTAACGTTATAAAACGCCCGGCAGGATTTGCCGGGCGTTTTAGTGAAAGTTGCGTGTCCTTACGCGCTTATAATAGCGTTTTTCGGCTCGCTTTGATGCGGTTAATCACCCATTTTTCTACTTCTACGATCAGGAATAGAGCAATGGCTATCATCAGCGTCACTCCCCAATAGAACAACGGCAGCGGCGCGGTACCAAACAGCGCGTTCATAAACGGCAGGTAAATGATGGCCATCTGTAGCAGTAACAGTACGCCACTCACCAACCACAGGCCCTTATTGAGGAACAACTGGCGGTTGAGCGGGAAGCGGTCTGCGGTGCGGCAGTTGAACATGTAAACCCATTGTGCGGTGACCAGGGTTTGCAATAACACGGTGCGGATCAGCTCGCTGCTGTAGCCACGTGGTGCCATCCAGGCTTCCAGTGCGAAGGCGCTGATGGCGATCAGCACACCGACGAAGCCGATGCGCCAGATAGCGTGCAGATCCAACACGTTGCTGCCCGGCACCCTCGGTTTACGGTGCATCAGCCCTTTTTCGGCGGGCTCATAGGCCAGGCCGAAGGACAGGGTGGTGGAGGTGGCCATGTTCATCCACAGGATCTGGATGGGCGTTAGCGGCAGCATGGCACCGGCCAGAATGGCGATGATGATCAGCAGGCCCTGTGCCAGGTTGGTCGGTAGTACGAACAGGATGGTTTTCTTCAGGTTGTCGTAAACGCGGCGGCCTTCTTTTACCGCACTGGCGATGGTGGCGAAGTTATCGTCGGTCAGCACCATATCCGCGGCTTCTTTAGTGACCTCGGTACCTTTGATCCCCATGGCGATACCCACGTCAGCCTGTTTCAACGCTGGCGCATCGTTGACGCCGTCGCCGGTCATCCCCACTACGCCACCTTTATCCTGCAGCGCTTTTACCAGACGCAGCTTATGTTCCGGGCTGGTACGGGCAAAGATATCGTAACGCACGGCGGCTTCTGCCAACGCCTGGTCATCCATATGTTCCAGTTGGGAACCGGTGATAGAATCCTGGCTGTTACCAATACCCAGCATAGCCCCGATGGCCATGGCCGTTTTTTGGTGATCGCCGGTGATCATCTTCACGCGGATCCCCGCTTGCTGGCATTCGGCGATGGCGGCGACCGCTTCAGGGCGCGGTGGGTCCATCACGCCAGCGATGCCGATAAACACCATCTGCTGGCGAATATCACCGTGATCCAGCGCCACTTCGCCATCTGGCGTGGTTTTACTGGCGGCGGCCACCATACGTAAACCTTGCTCGGCAAAGCGCGACATCTCCGTTTCCCAGTAGCCGCGGCGGAAGGGCTTGATACCAGAATCGGTCAGTTCGAATTCGCACAGTGCGAACAGTACGTCTGGTGCGCCGGTAAGGAACACCTGATTCTTGCCTGCTACCTGGCTACGCACGGCCATATATTTGTAACTGGAGTCGAACGGGATTTTAGCCAGTTGCCGAGCCTCACCTATCTCCAATCCGGCTTTCATCGCCAGCACTTTCAGTGCGCCTTCCGTCGGGCTACCTGTGATCGCCCAGCGGCCGCTGCCATCCTGCTTTACCTGGCTGTCGTTACACAGGGTGATCGCGGTAATGAACTGCGCTAACGGTGGGATATCTTGAACTTGCGCCGGTTTGTTACTGTCGGCAAAGAAAATGCCGCCAACCGGTTCATAGCTTTCCCCTTCCACGCGGTAGGCATGGTCGGCCATGATGACGTTTTTTGCCGTCATTTCGTTCATGGTCAGCGTGCCGGTCTTGTCCGAGCAGATCACCGTCATCGAGCCCAAGGTTTCTACCGTAGGCAGTTTGCGGATAATCGCGCGGTTACGTGCCATCGACTGCACGCCCAGAGACAGGATAATGGAAATAATGGCAGGCAGACCTTCGGGTACCGAGGCCACCGCCAGGCTGATCAGCGCCACCAGCAGCTCACCGAGTGGCATATCACGCATCGTGAAGGCAAACACGAACAGCAGCACCATCATCACCAGGATCAGGATGAAGATGTTTTTGCCTAGGCGATCCATCTGTTGCAGTAACGGGGTACGCTGGGTTTTAACGGTCGAGATCATCTCGCTGATGTGGCCGAGTTCGGTATAGCCGCCAGTCGCGATAACCACGCCCTTGGCATTCCCGGCGCTGATGGTGGTGCCGGAGAACAACAGGTTGGTGCGATCGCCAATCATCACTTCATCAGGGATAGCGTCGGTTTGTTTCGAGACCACGGTGGATTCGCCGGTCAAGATGGCCTCTTCAACCTGAAGGTTGTGAGATTCCAGTAACCGCAGGTCGGCGGGAATTTTATCGCCAGGGCGCAATAATACGATATCTCCCGGGACCAAATCTTCCGCATTCACGGTGTGGTTAATTCCGTCACGCACCACAATAGCTTGGCTGGAAAGCATATTCTTAATGCCTTTCAGCGATTTCTCTGCGCTGTTTTCCTGCACAAATCCGATAAGGGCATTGATCACGGCAACGCAAAGAATAACCACCGTATCGATCCAATGTCCCATAATGCCTTTGAGGAAGGCGGCGGCCAGCAAAATATAAATCAGCACATCGTTAAAGTGGGCAATAAAGCGCATAAAGGCGCTTTTGCCTGCCTGCTCCGGCAGGGCGTTGGGACCAAACTTCTTCAGCCGCTCGGCGGCTTCCTGCTCGCTCAGGCCTTGTTGCTGGCCGTTCAAATGCTGAAGCGTTTGTTCAATATCATATTGATACCAGGCTTTTTCCGGCTTGGGCGGCTCTTGGTATGCAGTGGGGGAATGTTTTGGCATGGAGTGCCTCTCCTTAAAGTCGTTCGAATCTAAGTCCCCATCTGTGTCGGCAGCCCTTTTGCCGGGTTGATATTCCATTGTTTTCTGTCACACAGACGTGAATGGTAATAATTTCAGTTAGTGGATGGCCAATTATCTGCCGCGTGATAGTAAATAATCGCAAACTTGAGTTTTTGATCTGAGATAATAAAAACAAAGTAATAGGAATTGTTTTAATCGGTGAGCAAATGTTTCTCTATTAATGTCTCTGTAACGTCATTTTTTGTATAGAAAAACTCGTGTCTGCATAGAAAACTATAGAACACTGGCGTTATTGTGTGATGAAAAAATTTCCCATAATCCCATGATTTTTCAAAACGTCGTCTTGCTGTGCTGCCTGACGCGATAGTCTGACAGCGTGGTTTTCATCTACGCTGATAAACTTGTTATAAAGTAATGAATGGATACACGTTTTTGCTGTCTATGATTAATACCTGATGCCAACCCATGGTGGCGGCACAGTTTTGTTCCCGGCGTGGCTTCCCACGGTGGGGCGTGAGACACTCGCAGAGCAGGATCCACTGGCCCGTTGGCTGCTGACGCGGCGCGGCAGCGGGGTGGATCGGTTCTGGCAAGCTAACCCAGCGAGGAAAGAGTAAGTATGGTCAAGGTGGACAAATGGCGGTTGTGGGCTGTAGGGCTGTGCCTGACGGCATTTTCTGGTGCAACATTGGCAGACTCCCTGGACGGTGAACGCCAGCGTTATCTGCAAATCAAGCAGGCCTGGGACAGTAAACAGATGGACGTGGTGGCGCAGTTGATGCCAACGCTGCAGGATTACCCCCTGTACCCTTATCTGGAATATCGCCAGTTGACGCAGGATCTCAGTACGGCCAGCGCGGCTCAGGTCCAGCAGTTTTTGCGGTTGCATCCTACGTTGCCACCTGCAAAATCGCTTTCTGCCCGTTTCGTGAACGAACTGGCGAGCCGTCAAGACTGGACTACCCTGCTGTCCTTCAGCCCACAAGAGCCTAAACCTGTTGCGGCGCGCTGTAATTTTTATTACGCCAAGTGGGCCACTGGCGATCAGCAGGCGGCCTGGGCCGGTGCCGATGATATCTGGATGAGCGGTAAAACCTTGCCGGGTTCCTGCGATAAGCTGTTCAGCGTCTGGCAGGCTGCCGGTAAGCAAACGCCGTTGAACACGCTGGCGCGGATGAAGCTGGCGCTGAAAGAGGGCAACAGCAGCCTGGTGAATTACCTGTACCGCCAACTGCCCAGCGATTATCAGACCATGGGAGATGCGCTGGTACGGTTGCAAAACGATCCTGCCACGCTGGAAGCCTTTGCCCGTAGCGTTGGCCCGACAGACTTTACCCGTTCGGCTACCACCATCGTATTCGCTCGTCTTGCCCGTCAGGACGTAGAAAATGCTCGAGCCATGATCCCAACGCTGGCCCGCCTGCAGAAAATGAGCGAGAGCGAGAAGTTGGCAATGGAGGAAGAGGTGGCCTGGCGGTTGATGGGCAATGATGCCACTTTTGAGCAGACCCAATGGCGCGATCAGGTGATCCTGCGCAGCCAACAGCCAGCCTTGCTGGAGCGTCGCGTGCGTATGGCGCTGGGCGTTGGCGATCGTCAGGGGCTGAAAACCTGGCTGGCACGCTTGCCTGAAGAATCGCGTAACAAGGATGAATGGCGCTACTGGCGTGGCAGTGTAATGATCGATGAAGGTAAACGCAGCGAAGGTGAAGCGATACTGCGTAGCCTGATGAACGAACGCGGCTTCTACCCGATGGTGGCTGCACAAAAACTGCAGGTGCCTTATCCGGTAATGGTCGCCGTGGCGGCAAAACCGCGCGCCGATCTGGTGAGTGGCCCGGAGATTGCCCGGGTGCGTGAACTGATGTACTGGAATATGGATAACCTGGCGCGCAGTGAGTGGAGCTCATTCGTCGCCAGCCGTAGCCGCCCGGAGCAGGAAGCGCTGGCCCGCTATGCCTTTGAGCAGAAATGGGCCGATCTGAGCGTACAGGCGACCATTGTTGGCAAACTGTGGGATCATCTCGAAGAACGTTTCCCGATGGCTTGGCCGCAGGAGTTCCGCCGTGCTACCGAAGATAAAGGCATTACGCCGAGCTATGCCATGGCGATAGCCCGCCAGGAGAGCGCCTGGAACCCGAAAGCGCAGTCGCCGGTCGGGGCCGCAGGTTTGATGCAGGTCATGCCGCGCACCGCGAAACATACGGTGGATCTGTTCGGCATCCCAGGCTACAGCAGTCCGAGCCAACTTTTTGATCCGCAAACCAATATCACCATTGGCACCAGCTATCTGGAGTCGGTGTATCAGCAATTTGGTCGTAACCGTATTCTTGCGTCTGCGGCCTATAACGCTGGTCCATCACGGGTGAATACCTGGTTAGGCAATACCGATGGCCGGGTGGATGCCGTGGCGTTTGTGGAAAGCATTCCGTTCTCGGAAACCCGTTCTTACGTGAAGAACGTGTTGGCCTATGACGCATTTTATCGTTACTTCATGCATCGACCAGCGAAGGTATTGACGGATGCCGAGTGGCAAAGACGCTACTAATTCTCGATAAGATAGTTACCTAAATAACGGTGTTTAATACCGCACCACGAAAGTCAGAGGCAGGTGGGGGCCATGCAGATTAGCCGACCGTTGAGCGCAAGGATGCGCGATTCGAGCCCTCAGGGATGAGTTTACGGCGTGTCGGCGTTCTGCATGGCCCCCACCTGTCGCACCAATACATGCAGCTATTTAGCTTAACGTCAGCGGCATTTTGACGGCTACCTGGTCTATGCTATGCTGCTGTACTAGTTAAATAGTATGGTGGCTGGCATGACGCAATTATCGCTAAACGACCCCGCTCTTTCAGAACAAGGCAATGAAGATTGGCTGCGCTTTGTCGCACTGCTGCAGAGCTCGTTCGATCAGGATTTACACCAACCGTTGATGCAACTGCTGCTGACGCCGGATGAGCGTACTGCGCTAGGGACACGGGTGCGGATTATTCAGGAACTGATGCGTGGCGAAATGAGCCAGCGCGAGCTGAAGAATGAGCTCGGGGCCGGTATCGCAACCATCACCAGAGGGTCAAACAGCCTGAAGATGGCGACGCCAGCGCTGAAACAGTGGTTGGAACAGCAATTACTGGGGTGAAGCCATCACCCCTGGTGGCTTATTGCTGCGGCGTATTATTGCTGTTGTGGCTGCGGTAAATCGGATTGTGAAACGGCACCAGCGCCAGCAGCAGTGCCTGATGGTAAACGCTGGTGCGGCTCAGCCGACCGTCGGTAAAGATACCGATCGCTCCCCCCTGACGTTTGACTTCGCTATTGCCGGTGATCAAGGCCATTTCATCGCCTAACTCGCGACCAGCTCGAATACCCTGTAAAATTGATTCTGGCAGCATCAGGCTGGCAGAACGCGATTCGCCACGGGTCGTTGGGTTCTCTACCGTCATCCAGGCGAACGTCATATTTTCTTCGATCCCGGCTTCTACTCCGACCCAAAAGTCGGCTTCTGGCCGCACCTGCCGCGCTTCCATCACGCGTTGGCGTGCGCCGGTACGGGTTTCGGTATTGCCAATGGGTTGCAGTGAAACGCCGCTGGCGACGTCAACCGATTCTATGCGGCATTGGTCTGCGCCAAAGGTATCTTCAAAAGCCAGTTGAATAGCCCTGATCTTTGCCGGGTTGGTAGTTGCAGCGATAACATGATACATAACGGCTTTAGCTTCCTTAAAGTGGGGCTGTGTCTTGCCATGATTTTTGATGGCGGCAAGTTATGCGTAGTGCAAGGCACGAGCCACAGATAAACTCAAGTTTCACGCAGTATAACGGAAAAGCATAATGTTACAGGTATACCTCGTTCGCCACGGCGAAACGGAATGGAACGCAGCACGCCGCATTCAGGGCCAATCCGACAGCCCATTAACCGCCACTGGCGTTCACCAGGCTCATCTGGTTGGCAAACGCGTTAGCCGTGAGGGCGTGACGCACGTGATTTCCAGCGATCTGGGCCGCACCCGTCAGACCGCGCAAATCATTGCGGACGCTTGCGGTTGCGACGTTATGGTAGATGCCCGGCTGCGTGAACTGCATATGGGCGTTCTGGAAGAACGTTTGATCGACAGCCTGACACCGCAGGAAGAGCTGTGGCGTAAACAGATGGTCGATGGTACTGCTGACGGCCGTATCCCTCAAGGTGAATCTATGACGGAGTTGGCCACGCGGATGCATGCGGCGCTGACAGCGTGCCTGGAACTGCCGCAAGGCAGCAAGCCGTTGATTGTCAGCCACGGCATCGCGCTGGGGTGCCTGATCGGGACAGTTTTAGGGCTACCGGCCTATGCCGAGCGCCGTCTGCGTTTGCGCAACTGCTCGTTGTCACGCGTCGACTATCAGCAAAGCCCTTGGTTGGCTCCAGGCTGGATTGTGGAAAGTGCGGGCGATATCTCGCATCTGGACATGCCCGCGTTGGATGAGCTACAGCGCTAACGGCGGATCGGGATCAGATAGTCGCAACGGATCTCGCTGGGTGGCTGAGGCGGACGCCGGTCACCTTGCGGATAGAAGCGCTCAATATCGTGCCCTTTGCGACGGGTCAGTTCCAATGCTGGCAGGCAAGTGCCATACAGTATCAGGATAAAGTCCTGCAGGCCGGATGCTGGCCCCTGATAGCTGAACATGGCATATTCACCACCCTGCAGCGTGATCGGCTGGCTTTCCTGCACCTTGGTCGGAACGTGTTGCGCCTCCAGGGCTGTGGTATACAGCACTTCCTGCTCGTCGTCTTTTTCCTGGCTTGGCCGCGAGTGGTGCAGGCCGTAAAGCACCGGTGGCAGGGTTTCTATCTGCCCCAGGTACTGTTGCCAGAATTGGGTACGCAGCTCGGAGCGGAAGTTGGAGATTTGCTCTAACGTACAGGAGTAGCTCTGCGTCAGGCCGATCAGGTCCAGCTCTGGTAGTGTGACAAACTCTGGATGTGGCAGCGTAAAGGCGCCCAGACGTATTGGCGGGCAGATGCCGAAGGCGTTCCAGTCTTCTGAACGGCGATACAGCGCCGGGGTTTGCGCAAACTGTTTTTTGAATGCGCGAGTGAAGGTCTGCTGTGAGTCGAAACGATACTGCAAAGCAATATCCAGAATAGGCCGACTGGTGAGGCGTAATGCGACGGCGGCTTTGGACAACCTTCTTGCCCGAATATAGGCGCCGATGGCGTTCCCAGTGATATCCTTAAACATCCGTTGCAGATGCCATTTAGAGTAACCCGCTTTTGCCGCCACGTTATCCAGTGACAAAGGTTGGTCCAAATGGCTTTCCAGCCAGCTAAGCAGATCACGAATGATACCGGCTTGATCCATAGATCTTCCTCGTAGAGCTTCAGGTTCGGAACCCGAACTGTTTGATTTGTCATGCTGATACCTGATGCTCACTGACTTATTGATCAATCAGTTGCATTACATACGGCGCTTTTGCGATATGCGTTGCGGGAAGCGGGGGAAAACTGGTGTTAACAGGCATTAAGCGATGACGATGCCGCATAATAGCAACTTTTTTCCTCCACGACTCCCAAAGATTTTTTTCGCTCTCTGTGCTAAAAAGAGCTGCCTGGGCCGAGGAAAACCCATTTCTATGACCTGAAGCATCGGCGTTCTTATTAGCAGCCCTGTGATTTAACACGCTGTTCTATTGGAGTTAAGTGAATGAAAAAAGGATGGATATTTTTGTTCGGTCTGGTTTGCGCAACGGTTAATAGCGCGCAGGCGGAACAGGTAGGATCGGTCGATACGGTGTTCAAACTGTTTGGTCCAGATCATAAAATTGTGGTTGAAGCGTTCGACGATCCTGATGTTAAAAATGTAACTTGTTATATCAGCCGGGCTAAAACCGGTGGGATAAAGGGGGGGTTAGGGCTGGCAGAGGATACCTCGGATGCGGCCATTTCTTGCCAGCAGGTTGGCCCGATTGAGCTGAGCGACAAGATTAAGAAGGGCAAGGCTGAAGGAACCGTGGTGTTCCAGAAGCGCACCTCTTTGGTGTTCAAAAAGCTGCAGGTAGTACGTTTTTATGATGCCAATCGCAATGCGCTGATCTACCTGAGCTATTCCGATCGGGTGGTAGATGGTTCACCGAAAAATGCCCTGAGCGCGGTGCCAATCATCCCTTGGGGTGAAGCCAAGTAATCCAGACGGGCGCAGTATACAGCGCCCCCTACGTTGTGAGCCCATTCAGATGGCATCGCGTCTGGTCTCAATAAAAAAGGGTTCAGCAAGCTGAACCCTTTTTAACCTGTGACGTTAAGACAGGCTTATTCTTCCAGATCGCCGCAGAAGCGGTAACCTTCACCATGAATGGTGGCAATGATTTCCGGCGTGTCCGGCGTGGATTCGAAGTGCTTACGAATACGACGGATGGTCACGTCTACGGTACGGTCATGCGGCTTCAACTCACGGCCAGTCATTTTCTTCAGCAACTCACCACGGGACTGGATCTTGCCCGGGTTTTCACAGAAGTGCAGCATGGCGCGGAATTCGCTGCGTGGCAGTTTGTACTGCTCGCCAGCAGGGCCGATCAGAGAGCGGCTGTTGATGTCCAGCTCCCAACCGTTGAACTTGTAGCTCTCAACCAGCTTGCGCTCTTCGCCGACGCTACCCAGATTCATGGTGCGTGACAGCAGGTTGCGCGCACGGATGGTCAGTTCGCGTGGGTTGAACGGTTTGGTGATATAGTCATCGGCGCCGATTTCCAGGCCGAGGATTTTATCGACTTCATTATCACGACCGGTCAGGAACATCAGCGCGACGCTGGCCTGCTCGCGTAGTTCACGCGCCAGCAGCAGGCCGTTCTTGCCTGGCAGGTTGATATCCATGATAACCAGGTTGATATCATTT
Source organism: Serratia sp. J2 (assembly GCF_046269175.1). Taxonomy (NCBI): domain Bacteria; kingdom Pseudomonadati; phylum Pseudomonadota; class Gammaproteobacteria; order Enterobacterales; family Yersiniaceae; genus Serratia; species Serratia sp. J2. The sequence goes on along the minus strand of NZ_JBKABN010000005.1, from coordinate 190,951 downwards.
TCGGACAGGATGTTGTGCATTTCTGCACCGTCATTGGCTTCATGAACAATGTAGCCTTCCGCCTCGAAAATGCTCTTCAGGGTGTTACGAGTGACTAACTCGTCTTCGACAATCAGAATGTGCGGGGTCTGCATATTTGCTACCTAAAATTGCCAACAAAATAGAAAATAGGAAGTACAGCAGTCTTGGTGTTCTTCCATGGAGGGCAGAGATACCGCTCACGTTCCCTCAATTACCAAACGACTACAGTACGTAAACTCGTTCTTGATGCGCTTTCCATCAATGTCAACAAGATCGCTAGCTGGGTGGGGGGGCTATTTTTTACCACCCCGAATGATGCCAAAACGGCGCATATCCTAACCCTATTAACAGCAATATAACAGTGTGTGCCGAATTCATCACCTAACAAAACTACGCTTTGTTGACATATATCAAATTCAATTGTAGCACGTTAACAGTTTTGTGAAAAACACTTACAGAACTGCCAAGTTAAGTCACAGATCGTCAAATTCTGTGAACGATTCAGCTTTGTTGGGGCCGATGCGTTACAATTGAAAGCTAACTGTTTGGGATGAAAATACAGTGCTTTGTTTTTAATGAAAATTAAAAATTAACCTGTAGTTATGAATGTTTCGTCTGCTTTATAGGATGAAGTGCCTGTTTAATAATATTATAGCAAGCGGTCATTTACGATGTTAATCGTTTGTAAATATAATCAGACAAATCCCAACAGTCAAAGAACTATTCTCTTTATTTTTCTGGAGTCTTGATGCAGCTTCATATCGTGTTAGTCGCGCCCGCTCGGGCGGAAAATGTTGGCGCAGCAGCGCGGGCGATGAAAACCATGGGCTTCACCTCGTTGCGCATCGTCGACAGCGAGGCCCATCTTCAGCCCGCCGCCCGCTGGGTCGCCCACGGTGCTGGCGATATTCTGGATGCGGTGCAGACGTTTTCTACCCTGCAAGAGGCATTGGCAGACGTGGACTTTACCGTTGCGACCACCGCTCGCAGCCGCGCACGCTTCCATTATTACTGTACCCCTCAGCAACTGACGGAGCAGTTGGCGGAACGCCAGCAATGGGTGCATCAGGCTGCACTGGTGTTTGGCCGTGAAGACTCGGGCCTGACCAATGAAGAGCTGGCGTTGGCCGATCTGCTGACCGGCGTCCCAATGGTGGCCGATTATCCTTCGTTGAACCTCGGCCAGGCGGTGATGGTGTATTGCTATCAACTGGCGCAGTTAATGTCAGTCAGCGCGCAGCAGGAACCCCTGGCCGATGCCGGGCAGCTCAATGCGTTGCGGCAACGGGCAGATCGCCTGTTACAGGCGCTGGACGTGGCAGATGACCAAAAATTGCGCGATTGGTTACACCAGCGGCTCGGGGTATTGCAGCAGCGCGACACTGTCATGCTGCACCGGTTGCTGCATGATATTGAAAAAAAACTGACGAAGTGATGTAGGCGTTTTCTGTTGCTTGTCTGGTGTTATTCACTATTTAATCGGCTTTGTTGTGATTTTTTGTTCTGCAATTCCGTTTTTTTATCGGCTTCATCGCGCAGATCCCACCATGGCCAGTAAATAGGCAAAACAAAGAAATAATTTGACTTGGCCAGGCGATTGCTTTAACCAATAGAGGGGACAGAGATTCTAATGAGACAGACAGACAAAATGCGAAACATCAGCCTGAATACGACAATTATTACCACCACCGATACCACAGGTAACGGGGCGGGCTGACGCGTACAGGAAACAGAAGAAAAAAGCCCGCACCTAACCAGTGCGGGCTTTTTTTTCGGCATAAATTCAGGAGATAACAGAAATGCGAGTGCTTAAATTTGGTGGAACCTCGGTAGCGAATGCGGAACGTTTTCTGCGCGTTGCCGATATCGTGGAGAACAATGCACGCCAGGGACAGGTAGCCACGGTATTGTCCGCACCGGCCAAGATCACCAATCACCTGGTGGCGATGATTGAAAAAACGGTAGCCGGCCAGGATATTCTGCCAACCATGAGCGACGCCGAGCGCATCTTTGCCGACCTGCTCAGCGGTTTGGCCAAGGCGCTGCCTGGCTTTGAGTACGATCGCCTCAAGGCACTGGTCGAGCAGGAGTTCGCGCAGCTCAAACAGGTACTGCATGGCGTGGCGTTGTTGGGGCAGTGCCCGGATAGCGTCAATGCGGCCATCATCTGCCGGGGTGAAAAACTCTCTATTGCCATCATGGAAGGCGTCTTCAAAGCCAAGGGCTACCCGGTGACGGTGATTAACCCGGTAGAGAAGCTGCTGGCTCAGGGCCACTATCTGGAGTCGACCGTTGATATTGCCGAGTCCACTCTCCGTATCGCTGCAGCGGCCATTCCTTCTGACCATATCGTCCTGATGGCGGGCTTTACTGCCGGTAACGACAAAGGCGAACTGGTCGTGCTGGGGCGCAACGGCTCCGATTATTCCGCCGCCGTGCTGGCCGCTTGCCTGCGTGCCGACTGTTGCGAGATCTGGACCGATGTGGACGGGGTTTATACCTGCGATCCGCGTACCGTGCCGGATGCCCGATTATTGAAGTCGATGTCCTACCGCGAGGCGATGGAGCTCTCCTACTTCGGCGCCAAAGTTCTCCACCCGCGTACCATCACCCCGATTGCCCAGTTCCAAATCCCTTGCCTGATTAAAAACACCGCCAACCCACAAGCTCCCGGCACCCTGATCGGTGGCGAAAGCGTGGCTGATGATACGCCGGTAAAGGGCATCACCAATCTGAACAATATGGCGATGATCAACGTGTCCGGCCCTGGTATGAAAGGCATGGTCGGCATGGCGGCACGTGTGTTTGCCGTGATGTCACGCGCCGGGATCTCGGTGGTGTTGATCACCCAGTCCTCTTCCGAATACAGCATCAGCTTCTGTGTGCCCCAGAGCGAGCTGCAACGCGCTCGTCGTGCCCTGGAGGACGAATTCTACCTGGAGCTGAAAGACGGCGTGCTGGAGCCGCTGGATGTGATGGAGCGCCTGGCAATCATCTCGGTCGTCGGCGACGGTATGCGCACCTTGCGTGGCATCTCTGCGCGCTTCTTCTCTGCTTTGGCTCGCGCCAACATCAATATCGTGGCGATCGCTCAAGGCTCTTCCGAGCGTTCAATCTCCGTAGTGGTTGATAATGATTCCGCCACCACCGGTGTGCGCGTCAGCCATCAGATGCTGTTCAACACCGATCAGGTGATCGAAGTGTTTGTGATTGGCGTGGGCGGCGTCGGCGGGGCGCTGATCGAGCAGGTTTATCGCCAGCAGCCTTGGCTGAAGCAAAAGCACATCGATCTGCGCATCTGTGGCATTGCCAACTCACGGGCGATGTTGACCAACGTACACGGTATCTCGCTGGAAAGCTGGCGGGACGAACTGGCCGAAGCCAAAGAGCCTTTCAATCTGGGCCGCCTGATCCGCCTGGTGAAAGAGTGCCACCTGCTCAATCCGGTGATTGTCGACTGTACCTCCAGCCAGGCAGTGGCCGATCAGTATGCCGATTTCCTGGCCGATGGTTTCCACGTGGTAACGCCAAACAAGAAGGCCAACACCTCGTCGATGAATTATTACCAGCAACTGCGCACCGCCGCAGCCGGTTCTCGCCGCAAATTCCTGTATGACACCAACGTGGGTGCGGGCCTGCCGGTGATTGAAAACCTGCAGAACCTGCTCAATGCGGGCGATGAGTTGGTGCGTTTCACCGGTATCTTGTCGGGATCACTGTCCTTTATCTTCGGTAAACTGGATGAGGGGATGTCGCTGTCAGAGGCCACCTTGCAGGCCAAGGCCCTCGGTTACACCGAGCCAGATCCGCGTGATGACCTCTCGGGGATGGATGTCGCTCGCAAGCTGCTGATCCTGGCGCGTGAAGCAGGCTATGCGCTCGAACTGAGCGATATTGAAGTCGAATCGGTGTTACCTCCGTCGTTTGATGCCAGCGGTGATGTGGAGAACTTTATTGCCCGCCTGCCGGAATTGGATGCCGAATTTAACCGCCGTGTGGCTGCTGCTGCCGCGGAAGGTAAGGTGCTGCGTTATGTGGGTGCCATCGAAGAAGGCCGCTGCCTGGTACGTATTGATGCGGTAGACGGCAACGATCCGTTGTATAAAGTGAAGAACGGTGAGAACGCCCTGGCCTTCTACAGCCGTTACTATCAGCCATTACCGCTGGTGCTGCGCGGTTATGGTGCCGGTAATGATGTGACGGCGGCCGGGGTATTTGCCGATCTGTTGCGCACACTGTCATGGAAGTTGGGAGTCTAATATGGTTAAGGTGTATGCACCGGCCTCAATTGGTAACGTCAGCGTCGGGTTCGATGTGCTGGGAGCTGCGGTTTCCCCTATCGACGGCACGCTGCTGGGGGATTGCGTCAGTGTAGAAGCGGCCAGCCGCTTCAGCCTGGAAAATGGCGGGCGCTTTGTCAGCAAGCTGCCGAGCGATCCTAAAGAGAACATTGTTTACCAGTGCTGGGAGCGTTTCTGCCAGGCGATTGGCCGTGAAGTGCCGGTAGCGATGCGGCTGGAGAAGAACATGCCGATCGGTTCCGGGCTGGGCTCCAGCGCTTGCTCGGTGGTGGCTGGTCTGATGGCGATGAACGAATTTTGCGATCGCCCGCTCAACGAGACACAACTGCTGGCCCTGATGGGCGAACTGGAAGGGCGTATTTCCGGCAGCGTGCATTACGATAACGTTGCGCCGTGCTATCTGGGCGGCTTGCAGCTGATGCTGGAAGAAGAAGGGATCATCAGCCAGGAAGTGCCTGGCTTTAAAGACTGGCTGTGGGTGATGGCCTATCCGGGCATCAAGGTATCCACCGCAGAGGCGCGTGCCATTCTGCCCGCGCAATACCGCCGCCAGGACTGTATCAGCCATGGCCGCTATCTGGCGGGCTTTATTCACGCTTGTCACACTCAGCAACCGCGTCTGGCGGCCAAGCTGATGCAGGACGTGATTGCCGAGCCTTATCGCACCCGCCTGTTGCCAGGCTTTGCTGAAGCGCGTAAAGCCTCACAGGATATCGGTGCCTTGGCCTGCGGCATTTCCGGCTCCGGCCCGACGTTGTTTGCGGTCTGTGATGACGGCGCAACGGCGCAACGCATGGCCGATTGGCTGACCAACCATTACCTGCAAAACGACGAAGGTTTTGTTCATATTTGCCGCCTGGATACCTCTGGCGCTCGACTATTGGGATAACGCATGAAACTGTACAATCTGAAAGATCATAACGAACAGGTCAGCTTCGCGCAGGCTATCAAACAGGGCCTGGGTAAGCAGCAAGGGCTGTTTTTCCCGCTGGAACTGCCAGAATTCGAACTGACCGAGATTGATAAGCTGCTGGAGATGGACTTTGTCACTCGCAGCAGCAAGATCCTGTCCGCTTTTATTGGCGACGAGATCGGCGAAGAGGCGCTGTACAAGCGGGTGAAGGCCGCGTTTGAGTTCCCGGCCCCGGTGGCACAGGTGGAGAGCGATGTCGCCTGCCTGGAGCTGTTCCACGGCCCGACGCTGGCGTTCAAAGACTTCGGCGGCCGCTTTATGGCGCAGATGCTGGCGGAAGTCGCGGGCGATCAGCCAGTGACCATCTTGACTGCAACCTCCGGTGACACCGGCGCAGCCGTTGCTCATGCCTTCTACGGCCTGAAAAACGTGCGCGTGGTGATCCTCTATCCACAGGGCAAGATCAGTTCGCTTCAGGAAAAGCTGTTCTGCACGTTGGGTGGCAACATCCACACCATCGCTATCGATGGCGACTTTGACGCCTGCCAGGCGTTGGTGAAGCAGGCGTTTGACGATCAGGAACTGAAAGAGGCCGTTCACCTGAACTCGGCCAACTCGATCAATATCAGCCGCCTGCTGGCGCAAATCTGCTACTACTTTGAAGCCGTGGCGCAACTGCCGCAGGAAGCCCGCAATCAGTTGGTGATTTCTGTGCCAAGCGGCAACTTTGGCGACTTGACCGCCGGGCTGCTGGCGAAATCCCTGGGGCTGCCGGTGAAACGCTTTATCGCCGCCACCAATGCTAACGACACCGTGCCACGCTTCCTGACCACCGGTGAATGGCAGCCAAACGCCACCGTGGCGACGTTATCCAATGCGATGGACGTCAGCCAGCCTAACAACTGGCCGCGTGTGGAAGAGCTGTTCCGCCGTAAAATCTGGCAGTTGAAGGAGTTGGCCCATGGCGCGGTGAGCGATGAAACCACCAAGGAAACCATGAAGGAGTTGGCTGCCTTGGGCTACCTTTCAGAGCCTCATGCGGCGATCGCCTACCGCGTTCTGCGCGATCAACTGCAGGCAGGGGAGTTTGGTCTGTTCCTGGGCACGGCACATCCGGCCAAGTTCAAGGAAAGCGTTGAAGAGATCCTCGGCCAGGAGTTACCGTTACCCCAGGCCTTGGCGGTGCGCGCACAGTTGCCGCTGTTGTCGCATAATATGGCGGCGGATTTTGCCGCATTGCGCCAATTCATGATGACGTTGCCAGTCTGATAAAACCCGTTCCCTCTCCTTGTTGAGAGAGGGAACGGATTTCTCACTGCTCCGGGCGTTTGAACACCAGCTCATTACCTGCCGAAGCCGCCTCATCGAAGGCATACCCTTCCAGATTGAAATCAACCAGCTGTTCTCTGCGCTCCAAGCGATTCTTGATGATAAAGCGGCTCATCAGCCCGCGCGCTTTCTTGGCGTAGAAGCTGATGACTTTGTACTTGCCGTTTTTCTCGTCCAGGAATACCGGCTTGATCAGCGTACCGCGCAGCTTGGCCGGTTTTACCGATTTGAAGTATTCATCCGAAGCCAGGTTCACCACCACATCATCGCCTTGCTGCTCCAGGGCCTGATTCAGCTTTTCGGTGATCCGATCGCCCCAGAAGCTGTATAGGTCTTTGCCCTGCGGGTTCTCCAGCTTGATCCCCATCTCCAGCCGGTAAGGCATCATCAGGTCCAGCGGGCGCAGCACCCCGTACAGGCCAGAGAGCATCCGCAGATGCTGCTGTGCGAAGTCGAAATCCTCTTCGCTGAAGTCTTGCGCCTGTAAGCCGGTATAAACGTCGCCTTTAAACGCCAACAGCGCCTGACGAGCATTGTCCGGGGTGAAATCAGGCTGCCATTCGCCAAAGCGTGCGGCATTCAGGCCCGCGAGCTTATCGCTGATGCTCATCAGGCCGGAAATTTGTGCCGGGGTCAACTTACGGCAGATTTTGATCAGCTTTTGCGATTGATCCAACAATTCGGGCTGAGTAAAGCGTTCGGTGGCTAACGGACTTGCATAATCGAGGGTTTTGGCAGGTGAAATAATAATGAGCATGGTCACATCCTGTTTATCAACATGTGGCTACTGTAGCAAAAAGCGCGCAAGACCAGGAGGTATGGCTGTGATAGGGCGCACTTTACGCACGCCCTGGAGGATTAACTCTGCCTGCTCGGCTTCCAGATCCCCGGTTCGAGTTGGGATCCCAGCTCCGGGTAGTGGTTGATGTCAAAGGTGGGCAGCTTGCCAAGTGAACGCTGGTAGTTGTAATCCTTGGCCAATTTGAAGGCCACGTCGGACAGTAACAAGATAGCGGTCAGATTGGTGATCGCCATCAGCGCCATCGAGATGTCCGCCATTTTCCACACCGTGGATAATTCTGCCATAGAGCCAAACATCACCATCCCCAAGGCAAAGCAGCGGAAAATCGTCAGCTTGGTCGGATGGTGGTGCTTGAGGAAGATCAGGTTGTTCTCGGCATAGGCATAATTGGCAATGATAGAGGTAAAGGCAAACAGGAAAATGGCGATCGCGACAAAGGGCGCGCCCCAGGAACCGACGGCGCTGGCCATGGCCCGCTGGGTCAGATCGATGCCGCTGATGTCGGACGGGGGACTATCCAGTGCACCAGAGGCCAAGATTATCGCCGCCGTTGCGCTGCAAATGACGATGGTATCAACAAATGCGCCAAGCATCTGCACATAGCCCTGCGAGGCAGGGTGTGGCGGATAAGGGGTAGCGGAAGCGGCCACGTTGGGGGCCGATCCCATCCCGCCTTCGTTAGAAAACAGCCCGCGTTGTATACCCTGAGTCATGGCCTGGGAGATCCCGTAGCCCAGGGTACCGGCAGCGACTTCCTGCACGCCAAAAGCGCTTTTGAAGATCAACGCCAGGATGGCAGGCATATGCTCAATATTCAGGCCGATGATCCACAGCGCCAGCAGGAGGTAAGCCAAGGCCATAAACGGTACGATTTTTTCTGCGACGCGGGCGATGGCGCGGATACCGCCAAAGATCACCATGGCGCTCAGTACCACCAACACTATGCCGACGTACATAGGGTCGATGTTAAAGGCCACGGAACTGGCCAGGGCGATGGAGTTGGCCTGTACCGCATTGAACACCAGGCCGAATGCGATCAGCAGGAAAATGGAGAACATCACGCCCATCCAGCGCATACCCAAGCCTTTTTCCATATAGTAGGCCGGGCCGCCACGGTAGTGGCCGTTATCGTCTTTGGTTTTGTAGAGCTGTGCCAAGGTACTCTCAATGAAAGAGGTCGCCATGCCGATAAACGCGATCGCCCACATCCAGAAGATGGCGCCGGGGCCGCCAGCCGTAAGCGCTATCGCCACGCCGGTAAGGTTGTTGGTGCCGACACGAGCGGCTAATGAAGTGCATAGTGCCTGGAAGGATGAAATACCCGCACCGTCGCTTTTGGTGCTGTTCTTCAGCACGGAAAACATATGGTTGAAGTGACGAATTTGAATAAAGCGGGTACGTAAGGTGAAGTAGATGCCGGCACCCAACAGCAAATAGATCAGTACTGAACTCCACAGGATGTTATTGATAAAGTTAATCAGATCCGTCACATGTTTCTCCTTGTTAAGATTACTGCACCTCTGGTTCTTCGACCTTGGTTCGGAAAACTTGAGTCAGTTCTCTACAAGAACTTGGCTAAAATCATCCCATTGACGGGAATTACAGCCTTCTATCTGGATTGTTGCGGTGAATAAAAAGTTGGCGGGAATTTAACATAATTTTCAGGGGGGACAGCGCGATAATGCCGTGGCATTGCTTCGGTAATTGCGAATTATCGGTGCGTAACCGGTTGCTCGCACAAGGATAAAACAACCGCCGCCAGCGCGTGATTTTCCTGCCTTGCGCCGGGCTACGTGCATGTTATTATCAGGACAAGGCATGGTTGAACGATGCCAAAAGTTCATGCACAAACGATGAGATAATGCCAACATGACCGATAAATTAACGTCCCTACGCCAGCTGACTACGGTAGTTGCGGATACGGGTGATATCGCTGCAATGAAGCTATATCAACCGCAAGATGCCACCACCAACCCTTCGCTGATCCTCAATGCAGCGCAAATTCCTGAATACCGCAAACTGATTGATGAAGCCATTGCCTGGGCGCGCGAGCAGAGCAACGATCGCGATCAGCAGGTTGCCGATGCCGCAGACAAGCTGGCCGTCAACATTGGTCTGGAGATCCTGAAACTGGTCCCGGGCCGCATTTCCACCGAAGTAGACGCGCGTCTGTCTTATGATACCGAAGCCAGCGTTGCCAAAGCCAAGCGCCTGATCAAACTGTATAACGAAGCGGGCATCAGCAACGATCGCATCCTGATCAAACTGGCCTCCACCTGGCAGGGCATCCGGGCGGCCGAGCGCCTGGAAAAAGAAGGCATCAACTGTAACCTGACGCTGCTGTTCTCCTTCGCTCAGGCACGTGCCTGCGCCGAAGCTGGCGTGTACCTGATCTCGCCGTTCGTTGGCCGTATCCTTGACTGGTACAAAGCCAATGGCGACAAGAAAGAGTTTGCCCCGCACGAAGATCCGGGCGTGGTTTCAGTGTCTGAAATTTATCAGTATTACAAGCAGCACGGCTATGAAACCGTGGTGATGGGTGCCAGCTTCCGTAACGTCGGTGAAATCATCGAACTGGCGGGCTGCGATCGTCTGACCATTGCCCCTGCACTGCTGAAAGAGCTGGCGGAGAGCGAAGGCGCACTGGAGCGTAAACTGTCTTATACCGGCGAAGTGAAAGCGCGTCCGGCACCGCTGACCGAGCCTGAGTTCTACTGGCAGCACAACCAGGATCCAATGGCGGTTGAGAAACTGACCGACGGTATCCGCAAGTTTGCCGTAGACCAGGGCAAGCTGGAAAAAATGATCGCCGACTTGCTGTAATTACGAAAAGTCGTGCAGAAGGTGGCCTCGGCCACCTTTTTTTATACCTGAATATCCACCTCATCGGGCAAACCCCCTATACTCCCGTCATTCATCTCCCTTCGGTAATCGGGGCATAAGACAGAGGTAAAACATGGATACATTACGCATTGGTTTGGTTTCTATTTCGGACCGCGCTTCAGGGGGCGTTTATCAGGATAAAGGGATCCCGGCGCTGGAAGAGTGGCTGGGCAGCGCTTTGGCAACGCCGTTCACCCTGGAAACCCGACTGATCCCTGACGAGCAGACGCTGATTGAGCATACGTTGTGTGAGCTGGTTGATGAAATGGGCTGCCATCTGGTGTTGACTACCGGCGGCACCGGGCCGTCCCGGCGTGACGTCACTCCCGACGCTACGCTGGCGATTGCCGATCGGGTAATGCCGGGGTTTGGCGAGCAAATGCGCCAAATCAGCCTACACTATGTGCCAACGGCAATTCTTTCACGCCAGGTTGGCGCGATCCGTAAACAGGCGTTGATCATCAATCTGCCGGGGCAACCCAAATCGATTAAAGAAACGCTGGAAGGGGTGAAGGACGCGGCAGGCAAGGTGGTAGTGCACGGTATTTTTGCCAGCGTGCCTTATTGCATCCAACTGCTCGAAGGCCCTTATGTAGAGACCCACGAGGCCGTGGTAGCAGCATTTCGTCCCAAGAATGCGCGGCGCGAGATAAATCTCTAAATTTCAGCAATCTGCGGGATAACCTTCAGCGCATCTGGTGTGAAAGTATTTTGCCGTTATAGTAAGAAACTTTTTACAGTCAGCCGTTATGCTTTCTGTGTCTTTCCTGTTTCCTCTAACGGTATCTTATGCATCACGATAATAATCGCCGGCTCAACCGGCAAGATTATAAGACTCTGACGTTGGCTGCTCTGGGCGGTGCGTTGGAGTTTTATGACTTCATCATTTTTGTTTTCTTTGCTGCGGTAATGGGCGATCTGTTCTTCCCGGCGGATATGCCAGAGTGGCTGCGCCAAGTGCAGACCTTCGGTATCTTTGCTGCGGGCTATCTGGCTCGGCCACTGGGCGGCATTATCATGGCGCACTTCGGCGATCTGGTGGGCCGTAAAAAGATGTTCAGCCTGAGCATTCTGCTGATGGCGTTACCGACGTTGGCGATGGGGATGCTGCCCACCTATGCCAATATCGGCATCGCCGCACCGTTGCTGCTGCTGTTGATGCGGGTTCTGCAAGGCGCGGCGATCGGTGGTGAAGTCCCTGGTGCCTGGGTGTTTGTGGCGGAGCATGTGCCGCGTAAACGCATTGGTTTCGCCTGTGGCACGCTCACTGCTGGCCTGACGGCCGGTATCCTGCTCGGCTCGCTGGTGGCCACCATTATCAATACCACGCTCAGCCAACAGGCTATTCATGACGGAGGCTGGCGTATCCCGTTCTTCCTGGGTGGCATCTTCGGCCTGTTTGCCATGTATCTGCGCCGCTGGTTGCAGGAAACGCCAATCTTTATCGAGATGCAGACGCGCAAAGCGCTGGCAGAAGAGCTACCGCTGAAATCGGTGGTGATGAATCACCGTAAAGAGATCGCGGTCTCGATGTTGCTGACCTGGCTGTTGTCGGCAGGCATTGTGGTGGTGATCCTGATGACGCCCACCTACCTACAAAAACAGTTTGGCATAGCCCCGGCGCTGTCACTACAGGCCAACAGCATCGCGATCATCATGCTGTTTGCTGGCTGTATCGTCTCTGGTTCTGCGGCGGACCGCTTTGGTGCCAGCAAAACCTTTATCGTCGGCAGTTTGCTGTTGGCGGGGTGCAGTTGGCTGTTCTATCAGTCGGTGGCAACACATCCGGAAATGCTGTTTGCCACCTACGCGCTGGTTGGCTTCAGCGTGGGGATCGTCGGCGCGGTGCCTTACGTGCTGGTGCGGGCTTTCCCGGCGGAAGTGCGATTTAGCGGGATTTCGTTCTCCTACAACGTGGCATACGCGATTTTTGGTGGTTTAACTCCGGTATTTGTCACGCTGATCATGAAGTTAACCCCGTTAGCGCCCGCTTACTATATGCTGGCATTGTCGACGCTCGGCCTGCTGCTGGGGATCTACCTGCGTCGCGACCTGAACAGTGAAAAGCCGCTCTTGAGCTAAGCGATTTTAGCCCAATAAAAAACCCTGCGATTGAACACCGCAGGGTTTTTTCATATCACGTTAGTACGGATTTATGCAGTAACAGCAGCAGGTGTGGCCTGCTGAACTTTCACCGGGCCGATTGGCAGTACGGTGCGGCCCAACTGTTCGTTGATCACCTCAGCCATTGCCAGATAGATCGCGCTGGCACCACAGATAATGCCTTCGTAACCGGCGAACGTCAGGATCGCGTGGTTACCGGTGATGTTGCCGACGGCCAACAGTGCGAACAGCACGGTCAGGCTGGCAAACACGAACTGCAACCCGCGGTTGGTGCGCAGCGTGCCGAAGAACATGAACAGGGTGAAGACGCCCCACAGTGCCAGGTAGATGCCGAGGACGTTCGCGTCGGTCGGTTCTGCCAGGCCCATGCGTGGCAACAGCAGGATGCCTACCAGGCTCAGCCAGAAACAGCCGTAAGAGGTGAAGGCGGTCAAGCCGAAGGTGTTGCCTTTCTTGAACTCAAGAATACCGGCAAAAATCTGAGCCATGCCACCGAAGAAAATCCCCATACTGATGATGACGGAAGTCAGTGGGAAAAAGCCCGCGTTGTGCAGGTTCAGCAAGACGGTAGTCATCCCGAAGCCCATCAGACCCAGGGGGCCGGGATTTGCCAACTTGTTGGAGTGCATATGTCCTCTGCGATAACAGAATTGTAACGAAAATGGATAGGTAATTTAATAATTGGTCTGAATGGCCGAAAAACCCATAACTTCCATCAGAGCGCGCGGCATCATAATGATCCCCACGTCAGGAAACAATGATCTCGCTGCGGATAAAAACGAAATTTTTTTTGCCCAGCCCCTTGATGCTGGTGTGGATGGCCCCATCTTATTGGCAACCGCAGTTGCTGACCGCGGGTAACTCTGAGATGCCGGGCAGTTGAAAAGCAAAAAAACGCCCGCATATAGTTAGCAACCTGACCGATTATGAATTTATTAGTGGAGATGTTTAGATGGGCAAAATTATTGGTATCGACCTGGGTACAACCAACTCTTGTGTAGCAATTATGGATGGTGGCAAGGCGCGCGTGCTGGAGAATGCCGAAGGCGATCGCACCACTCCTTCAATCATCGCATATACCCAGGATGGTGAAATTCTGGTTGGCCAGCCTGCTAAGCGTCAGGCTGTTACCAACCCACAAAACACCCTGTTTGCGATCAAGCGCCTGATTGGCCGTCGCTTCCAGGATGAAGAAGCACAGCGTGACAAGGCTATCATGCCTTACAGCATCGTCGCTGCCGATAACGGTGACGCCTGGCTGGAAGTGAAGGGCCAGAGAATGGCACCACCGCAGATCTCTGCGGAAGTCCTGAAGAAAATGAAGAAAACGGCGGAAGATTACCTGGGTGAACCGGTAACTGAAGCGGTTATCACCGTTCCTGCCTACTTCAACGATGCTCAGCGTCAGGCGACCAAAGATGCTGGCCGTATCGCAGGTCTGGAAGTGAAACGTATCATCAACGAACCGACTGCTGCGGCCCTGGCTTATGGCCTGGACAAAGAAGTGGGCAACCGTACCATCGCGGTTTATGACCTGGGTGGCGGTACTTTCGATATCTCAATCATTGAGATCGACGACGTTGACGGTGAAAAAACCTTCGAAGTTCTGGCAACCAACGGTGATACCCACCTGGGTGGTGAAGACTTCGACAGCCGCCTGATCAACTATCTGGTGGAAGAGTTCAAGAAAGAGCAGGGCATGGATCTGCGCAACGATCCGTTGGCGATGCAGCGTCTGAAAGAAGCCGCTGAAAAAGCCAAGATCGAGCTGTCTTCTGCTCAGCAGACCGACGTCAACCTGCCGTACATCACTGCAGATGGCAGCGGTCCAAAACACATGAACATCAAAGTGACCCGTGCAAAACTCGAGTCGCTGGTAGAAGATCTGGTTGCTCGCTCTATCGAGCCGCTGAAAGTGGCACTGAAAGACGCAGGCCTGTCGGTTTCTGACATTCAGGACGTGATCCTGGTCGGTGGCCAGACCCGTATGCCTATGGTTCAGAAGAAAGTTGCTGACTTCTTCGGTAAAGAACCACGTAAAGACGTTAACCCGGACGAAGCGGTTGCCGTTGGTGCTGCGGTTCAGGGCGGTGTGTTGGCCGGTGATGTGAAAGACGTATTGCTGCTGGACGTTACCCCACTGTCACTGGGTATCGAAACCATGGGCAGCGTAATGACGCCGCTGATCACCAAAAACACCACTATCCCGACCAAGCACAGCCAGGTGTTCTCTACTGCCGAAGACAATCAGGCAGCAGTGACCATCCATGTGCTGCAGGGTGAGCGTAAACGCGCCAATGACAACAAGTCACTGGGCCAGTTCAACCTGGACGGCATTCAGCCGGCACCACGCGGTATGGCGCAGATCGAAGTCACCTTCGATATCGACGCCGACGGTATTCTGCACGTGTCTGCGAAAGACAAGAACACCGGCCGTGAGCAGAAGATCACCATCAAGGCGTCTTCTGGTCTGAACGAAGAAGAAATCCAGAAAATGGTACGCGATGCCGAAGTGAACGCTGAAGCTGACCGTAAGTTCGAAGAACTGGTGCAAACTCGTAACCAGGCGGATCACCTGATCCACGGTACTCGTAAGCAGTTGGAAGAAGCAGGCGACAAACTGCCAGCCGAAGACAAAACCGCTATCGAGAGCGCGCTGAAAGATCTGGAAGCGGCGGTAAAAGGCGAAGATAAAGCCGAAATCGAAGCGAAAACCCAGGCTCTGGTGCAGGTTTCCGGCAAGCTGATGGAAATGGCCCAGGCTCAAGCGCAGCAGGCTCAGGGTGCTGATGCCGGTGCAGACAACGCGGCGCAGAAAGACGACGACGTGGTTGACGCCGAGTTTGAAGAAGTGAAAGACAAAAAATAATCGCCCTTAAGCGGGCACGGTGCGGCCACAGGCCGTCACCGGAAACCAGCACGGGCGTCGAGGCAACTCTACGCCCGTGCACGCATGTTAAGGGTAAGAGAAATAATGGCGAAGAGAGATTATTACGAGGTGCTCGGCGTTGCCAAGACGGCAGACGAGCGCGAAATCAAAAAGGCGTATAAGCGCCTGGCGATGAAGTATCACCCTGATCGTAATCAGGAAAAAGACGCCGAAAGCCAGTTTAAAGAGGTCAAGGAAGCCTACGAGATCCTGACCGACGATCAAAAACGTGCTGCCTACGATCAATACGGCCATGCGGCCTTTGAGCAAGGTGGTATGGGCGGTGGTGGTGGCTTTGGTGGCGGCGGTGCCGACTTCAGCGATATCTTTGGCGACGTGTTTGGCGATATCTTTGGCGGCGGACGCCGTCAACGTGCCAGCCGTGGATCCGATTTGCGTTACAACATGGATCTGACGCTCGAAGAAGCCGTGCGTGGCGTGACCAAAGAGATCCGTATTCCAACGCTGGAAGAGTGCGATGTCTGCCATGGCAACGGTGCCAAGCCGGGCAGTTCACCGGCAACCTGTCCGACCTGTCATGGTCAGGGCCAGGTGCAGATGCGCCAAGGGTTCTTCACCGTGCAGCAGGCTTGTCCGCACTGCCACGGGCGTGGTCAGATCATCAAGGATCCGTGCAACAAATGTCACGGCCACGGTCGCGTAGAGAAATCCAAAACCCTGTCGGTGAAAATCCCGGCGGGTGTAGATACTGGCGACCGCATCCGCCTGGCGGGTGAAGGTGAAGCTGGTGAACACGGTGCACCAGCAGGGGATCTGTACGTTCAGGTTCAGGTGAGTGCTCACCCGATCTTCGAGCGTGAAGGCAATAACCTCTATTGTGAAGTGCCGATCAACTTTGCTATGGCTGCCTTGGGTGGCGAGATTGAAGTGCCAACGCTGGATGGCCGCGTCAAGCTGAAAGTCCCGGCAGAAACTCAGACCGGTAAACTGTTCCGCATGCGTGGCAAAGGGGTGAAATCGGTCCGGGGTGGCAGCCAGGGTGACCTGCTGTGCCGCGTGGTGGTAGAAACGCCGGTGAGTCTGAACGAGAAGCAGAAGCAGCTGCTCAAAGAGCTGGAAGAGAGTTTGGGTGGCCCTTCTGGGGATAAAAACAGCCCGCGTTCGAAAAGCTTCTTCGACGGCGTGAAAAAGTTTTTTGACGACCTGACTCGTTAATCAACGTTCCCCGCGCATCACTCCTCAAACCCCGGTTTAAGCAAACCGGGGTTTTTTTATCTTTGCTGTATCAATACCCTTATTAAAAGTGTGATATATAGCTCAAATAGATCGGTTTTATCGAGTTGTTTTGCATTTATAAACTGATTTTTTCGAGGTGATTACTCGACTATACTCGTTTCATTGTCTGGAAACCGGGGGCGCTTTGCCTCTTTATCTATGTCCTATGGATTTCGAGTTGTAGCTTGAAAGACGACGGGCATTTTGGAGCGACGTACTGTGACTACTATTATTCGTCAATTTCTGCGTCAAGAAGCCGCTGGCGGCATTATTCTGATCGCTGCTGCCGTGGTGGCTTTGATCATGGCCAATACCCCCGTACAGGGGCTGTATCAGGCCTTTCTCAATTTACCCGTGGCGGTCAGCATCGCCTCGCTGGAAATAGCCAAACCGCTGCTGCTGTGGATTAACGACGGTTTAATGGCCATTTTCTTCCTGGTGGTGGGGCTTGAAGTCAAACGCGAACTGCTGCAAGGTTCCCTGGCTGGGCGTGAGAAGGCTATCTTCCCGGCGATTGCCGCGTTAGGCGGTATGCTGGCTCCGGCGCTGATCTATCTGCTGTTCAACGGTGCCGATGAAGTGACCCGCCAGGGCTGGGCGATCCCGGCGGCAACGGATATTGCCTTTGCCTTGGGCGTGATGGCCTTGCTGGGCAACCGGGTGCCGACCAGCCTGAAGGTATTCCTGCTGGCCTTGGCGATTATCGATGACCTTGGGGTCATTATCATTATCGCGTTGTTCTATACCCATCAGGTCTCGATGGTGGCGCTGGGCGTTGCGGCTGCGGCGATCGTGGTATTGGCGCTAATGAACTGGCGGGGAGTGGGTAAGACCTCGCTGTATATGATGGTCGGATTGGTGCTGTGGGTAGCGATCCTCAAGTCAGGCGTTCACGCTACGCTGGCCGGGGTGATTGTTGGCTTTATGATCCCGCTGAATGCCAAGAGTGAGCCTTCTCCCTCTGAAACCTTGGAACATGAGCTGCACCCTTGGGTCGCTTTCCTGATCCTGCCGCTGTTCGCCTTTGCCAATGCGGGTGTATCGCTGCAAGGGGTGTCCTTGAGCGGGTTGACTTCACTGCTGCCGCTGGGGATTGCTGCCGGGCTGTTTATCGGCAAGCCGCTGGGGATTTTCGTCTTCTGCTGGCTGGCGGTGAAGCTGGGGATTGCCCGTTTGCCGCAGGATATCGGCTTTAAACAGGTGTTTGCGGTGGCCGTGCTCTGTGGTATTGGTTTCACCATGTCGATTTTTATTGCCTCATTGGCCTTCGCCGATGCGGATGTGGCTCTCAGTACCTATGCCAAATTAGGCATACTATTGGGATCGACCAGCGCTGCGGTAGTGGGCTACGGCCTGCTGCGTTTGAGCTTGCCTCGCAGTCGATGACCTTTGTGTTTACCCCTTGTTATTGAAGGGCTATTACAATAGTAGCTGCAGCGTGGCTTCGTCAGCCGCGCTGCATTGGGATTAAAGATAACTTTGCGTTGTCCGAAATTAACGATAGGGAGTTTGTCGCTCATCACGGCAGACCGTTTGCCGATGAGAAACCTAAGGAGAGAACGTTTTGAGAATGTCTCATATCAACTTTAACCACCTGTATTACTTCTGGCAGGTCTGCAAGGAGGGGTCGGTCGTGGGAGCGGCAGAAGCCCTGTTCCTCACGCCGCAGACCATCACCGGCCAAATCAAGGCACTGGAAGAACGGCTCAACGGTAAGCTGTTCAAACGCCAGGGGCGCGGGCTGGTACCCTCCGAGCTAGGCCAACTGGTGTTCCGCTATGCCGACAAGATGTTTATGCTCAGCCAGGAAATGCTGGATATCGTCAACTACCGCAAGGAGTCTAACCTGCTGTTTGACGTGGGCGTAGCGGATGCGCTATCCAAACGTCTGGTCAGCCAGGTCTTGGAAACGGCGGTGGTGGTGGACAACGAGCAAATCCACCTGCGCTGTTTTGAATCAACCCATGAGATGCTGTTGGAGCAACTGAGCCAGCATAAGCTGGATATGATCCTGTCGGATTGCCCGGTTGACTCTAGCCAGCAGGAAGGTTTGTTTTCGCTTAAGCTGGGCGAGTGTGGCGTCAGTTTCTTCTGTCGTCAGCCGATACCCGATTTACCGTTCCCTGCCTGTCTGGAACAGCGCCGCTTGCTGATCCCGGGAAGGCGTTCGATGCTGGGGCGTAAGTTGCTCAACTGGTTCAATACGCAAGGTATCAAGGTTGAGATACTGGGGGAGTTTGACGATGCGGCCCTGATGAAGGCTTTCGGCCTGTACCACAACGCGATCTTCGTAGCGCCAACGCTGTATGCGCTGGATACCTATAGCGATGATGACGTGGTGGAGATAGGGCGTGTCGATAGCGTGCAGGAAGAGTATTACATCATTTTTGCCGAGCGAATGATCCAGCATCCGGCGGTACAGAGGGTGTGCAACAAGGATTTCTCGGCGCTGTTCGCGCTGTAGGCTTGAACGTCAGGCGTAAAAAAACCGGCCGAGGCCGGTTTTTTTAACAAGCACACAACGTAATGCTTATTGCATTGCGTTGATACGCGCCGTCAGGTTTGACTTATGACGTGCTGCTTTGTTTTTGTGGATCAGGCCTTTAGCAGCCTGGCGATCCACAAGTGGTTGCATTACGAGGAATGCTTTTTGTGCTGCGTCTTTGTCGCCAGCTGCGATAGCTGCGTCAACCTTCTTAATGAAGGTACGCACCATTGAGCGACGGCTAGCGTTATGCTTGCGACGTTTCTCAGACTGTATGGCGCGTTTCTTAGCTGATTTGATATTAGCCAAGGTCCAACTCCCAAATATATATATTGAGGACAATTCAAAGGCCGAGGAATATGCCCTTTTAGCCTTCGTTTGTCAATGGATTTGTGCAAATAAGCGCCGTTTGTACGGGCGGCACTTGCTACGTTGTGATGGCGCAGGATTTTACCAGCTTCAGCCATGGGAATACAGTGTTTCACGAGAAAAATCGCCATGTGATTTGCATCACAGTCTGCAAGCTGTTGGTCCTGGTGGGTTATCCCCCGTCTTTCAAGCGTCGGCCAGAAGCCACGCTCGCTATCAGCGCGCTAATATAGCACGCATTGGGCCAGATAAACGGTGGTTAAGGCGATTATCCTCCGGTATGGTATGACTATTACATCAAAGGAACCAATCGCGGGTTAACCTTGACCGCTGTACAAGGTATAATCCGCCGATTTCCACTGTGTTGGGCCAGCTATGCAGCTAATTCGCGGCATCCATAATATCCGGGCACGCCACCGTGGCTGTGTGCTCACCATCGGCAACTTTGACGGCGTCCATCGCGGTCACAAGGCGCTGTTGGGGCAGTTGAAGCAGGAAGGGCTACGCCTGGGGCTGCCGGTAATCGTCATGATCTTTGAGCCACAGCCGCTGGAACTGTTTGCCGCGGATAAGGCTCCGGCCCGCCTCACGCGTTTGCGTGACAAAGCCAAATACCTGGCGCAGGCCGGGGTTGATTACCTGTTGTGCGTCAAGTTTGATCCCCGCTTTGCCGCCCATACCGCTCAGGCATTCGTTGCCGAGCTGCTGGTCGAGAAGCTGGGGGTGAAATTCCTGATGGTGGGGGATGATTTCCGCTTTGGTGCTGGTCGCCAGGGGGATTTCCCGTTGCTACAGCTTGCCGGGCAAGAGTTCGGCTTTGAGGTGGTCAGCACGCCAAGCTTCCGTGAAGGCGACCTGCGCATCAGCAGCACCGCCATCCGCAATGCGCTGCGTGATGATGACTTGCCACTGGCAGAAACCCTGCTGGGGCATCCTTACAGTATTTCCGGGCGCGTAGTGCATGGCGATGAACTGGGGCGAACCATTGGTTTCCCAACCGCCAACCTGCCGCTCAAACGCCTGGTTGCCCCGGTGAAAGGGGTGTATGCCGTCGATGTTTATGGCCTGGGCCCCGAGCCTTTGCCTGGCGTGGCCAATATCGGCACCCGCCCTACGGTGGCAGGCGTACGTCAGCAGTTGGAAGTGCATCTGCTGGACGTAACCATGGATCTTTACGGGCGCCACCTGGATGTGGTGCTGCGCGCAAAATTGCGCAATGAACAGCGTTTTGCTTCGCTCGATGCGCTAAAGCAGCAAATCGCCAATGATGTGGTGACGGCCCGGACGTTCTTCGGGCTACAGACACCGGCTTAATCTACGAACCGAAACGAGATCGAGAATCTAATGAGTGACTACAAGAATACCCTGAACTTGCCGGAAACAGGGTTCCCGATGCGTGGCGATCTCGCCAAGCGTGAACCTGGCATGCTCGCACGTTGGTATGAACAGGATCTGTACGGGATCATTCGTGCCGCCAAAAAGGGCAAGAAATCCTTCATTCTGCATGACGGCCCTCCGTATGCGAATGGCAGCATTCACATTGGTCACTCGGTAAACAAGATCCTCAAAGACATTATTATCAAGTCAAAAGGGATGGCTGGCTTTGATTCGCCTTATGTTCCAGGCTGGGACTGTCACGGTCTGCCTATCGAACTGAAGGTTGAGCAACTGTATGGCAAACCGGGTGAGAAACTGACACCGGCAGAGTTCCGCCAGAAATGTCGTGAATATGCCGCCGAGCAGGTAGAAGGCCAGAAGAAAGACTTTATCCGTCTGGGGGTGCTGGGTGACTGGGATCACCCGTACCTGACCATGAATTTTAAAACCGAAGCCAACATCATCCGTGCGTTGGGCAAGATCATCAGCAATGGTCATCTGCTCAAAGGCGCCAAGCCGGTGCACTGGTGTACGGACTGTGGTTCTTCCCTGGCGGAAGCGGAAGTTGAATATTACGACAAAACCTCGCCATCCATCGACGTCGCGTTCCACGCGGTTGATGCGGCGGCCGTGGCCAGCAAATTTGGCGTAACCCGCGTTAATGGCCCAGTGTCACTGGTGATCTGGACGACCACACCGTGGACGCTGCCTGCCAACCGTGCGATCTCGCTGAATGCAGAGTTCACCTACCATCTGGTACAGGTTGAAGGCCAATGCCTGATCCTGGCAGCGGACCTGGTAGAAAGCGTGATGAAACGTGCAGGCATCAGCCATTGGGAAGTGCTGGGTAGCTGCAAGGGCAGCGACCTGGAACTGATGCGCTTCACCCACCCGTTTATGGGCTTTGACGTGCCGGCGATCCTGGGCGATCACGTTACGCTGGATGCCGGTACCGGTGCCGTACATACCGCTCCTGGCCACGGCCCGGATGACTTCGTGATCGGCCAGAAATACGGCCTGGAAGTCGCTAACCCGGTTGGCCCGAACGGCTGCTACCTGACCGGCACCTATCCAACGCTGGACGGCAAGTTCGTGTTCAAGGCCAACGATCTGATCGTTGAGTTGCTGCGTGAAAAGGGCGCTCTGCTGCACGTGGAAAAACTGCAACACAGCTACCCGTGCTGCTGGCGCCACAAAACGCCGATCATCTTCCGCGCCACGCCGCAATGGTTTATCAGCATGGATCAAAAGGGTCTGCGCAAGCAGTCGCTGGAAGAGATCAAAGGCGTGCAATGGATCCCGGATTGGGGCCAGGCGCGTATCGAAACCATGGTCGCAAACCGTCCAGACTGGTGTATCTCACGTCAGCGTACCTGGGGCGTTCCAATGTCCCTGTTCGTGCACAAAGACACCGAGCAGCTTCACCCACGCAGCGTAGAGCTGATGGAAGAAGTGGCCAAGCGTGTTGAGCAAGACGGGATCCAGGCCTGGTGGGATCTGGACGCTGCCGATATCCTCGGTGCCGAAGCGGCCGATTATGTGAAAGTGCCAGATACCCTGGACGTCTGGTTCGACTCAGGTTCAACCCATTCTTCCGTGGTTGACGTGCGTCCAGAATTCAACGGCCACTCTGCCGACATGTATCTGGAAGGTTCCGACCAACATCGTGGCTGGTTCATGTCATCGCTGATGATTTCGACCGCCATGAAGGGTAAAGCGCCTTACAAAGAAGTGCTGACCCACGGCTTTACCGTCGATGGTCAGGGCCGCAAAATGTCCAAATCAATCGGCAACACCGTCAGCCCGCAGGACGTGATGAACAAGCTGGGTGGCGATATTCTGCGTCTGTGGGTCGCCTCTACCGATTACACCGGCGAGATTGCGGTTTCCGACGAAATCCTCAAGCGTGCTGCCGATTCTTATCGCCGCATCCGTAATACCGCGCGTTTCCTGCTGGCCAACCTGAACGGGTTTGATCCAAGCACTGACTGCGTGGCACCGGAAGAGATGGTGGTACTGGATCGCTGGGCCGTAGGCCGTGCAATGGCCGCGCAGCAGGATATCGAGCAGGCCTATGCCAACTACGATTTCCACGAAGTGGTACAGCGCCTGATGCAGTTCTGCTCGGTAGAAATGGGGTCCTTCTATCTGGACATCATTAAAGACCGTCAGTACACCGCGAAAAGCGACAGCGTTGCCCGCCGCAGCTGCCAGACCGCTTTGTTCCACATTGCGGAAGCGCTGGTACGTTGGATGGCGCCGATCATGTCGTTTACCGCCGATGAAATCTGGGCCTTCCTGCCGGGTGAGCGCACGCAGTACGTGTTTACCGAAGAGTGGTACGACGGTCTGTTCGGGTTGGCAGCAGGCGAAGGCATGAACGATGCGTTCTGGGCCGATTTGCTGAAAGTGCGTGGAGAAGTGAACAAGGTGCTGGAACAGGCACGTGCTGACAAGCACATTGGCGGTTCGTTGGAGGCGGCGGTTACGCTGTACGCCGATAGCGATCTGGCAGCACGTCTGAACAGCCTGCAGGACGAACTGCGCTTTGTGTTGCTGACTTCATCGGCCAGCGTAGCACCGTTTGCAGATGCTCCTGCCGATGCGCAGCAGAGCGAACTGTTGAAAGGGCTGAAAATTGCATTCAGCAAAGCGGATGGTGAGAAGTGCCCGCGCTGCTGGCATTACACCACCGATGTCGGCCAGGTGGCGGAGCATGCAGAACTCTGCGGCCGCTGTGTGACCAACGTAGCCGGTGACGGCGAAAAACGTAACTTTGCCTGAGATCAAGCGCCTGATGAGTAGACCGATAAGTTCGACCGGCTTGCGCTGGCTATGGCTGGTGGTGGTGGTGCTGGCGCTGGATTTTTTCAGCAAACAGTGGATCCTGAGTAACTTCGTGCTGGGCCAGACCCAGCCGTTGTTCCCGTCAATCAACCTGTACTACGCCCGTAACTACGGTGCGGCGTTCAGTTTCCTGGCGGATCACGGTGGCTGGCAGCGCTGGTTCTTTGCCGGTATTGCGGTCGCCATCGTGGTGGTGCTGCTGGTGATGATGTATCGCAGCAGTGCCCAGCAGAAGCTGAACAATATCGCCTATGCCTTTATTATCGGCGGTGCGCTCGGCAACCTGTTTGATCGTCTGTGGCATGGCTTTGTGGTCGATTTCATCGACTTTTATATCGGCAACTGGCATTACCCGACCTTCAATCTGGCGGACAGCTTTATCTGCGTCGGTGCCGCCATGATCGTGCTGGAAGGGTTCTTGCCGGCGAAGAAAAGCGTCAACAGCGAAGGTAAGTGATATGACGGCTCAGGTTAACGGCAACAGCGCAGTGCTGGTGCATTTCACGCTGAAACTGGCAGATGGAACGACCGCGGAATCAACCCAGGGTAACGGCAAACCCGCGCTGTTCCGCCTGGGCGATGGCAGCCTGTCTGCTCCGCTGGAACAGCAACTGATCGGCCTGCGGGCAGGGGACAAATGTGCGTTTACCCTGCAACCGGAAGCCGCGTTCGGTGCGGAGAACCCGGATCTGATCCAGTTCTTCTCACGCCGCGATTTTAACGAAACCGGCGTGCCAGATGTTGGCACCATCATGCTGTTTACCGCCATCGACGGCAGTGAAATGCCTGGTGTGGTGCGTGAAGTGGCGGAAGATTCGATCACCGTTGATTTCAACCATCCGTTGGCGGGGCATCCGGTGACCTTCGATATCGAAGTGCTGGAGATTGATCCGCAGCAGGAGGAAGCGCATGCAAATATTGCTGGCTAACCCGCGTGGCTTCTGCGCCGGGGTCGATCGTGCGATCAGCATCGTAGAACGTGCGCTGGAGATTTATGGTGCGCCGATTTACGTGCGTCACGAAGTGGTGCATAACCGCTATGTGGTCGAAAGCCTGCGCGAGCGCGGGGCGGTATTTATCGAAGAGATCGCGGAAGTGCCGGACGGCTCGATCCTGATCTTCTCTGCCCACGGTGTGTCGCAGGCTGTTCGGGCCGAAGCTAAGGCCCGCGATCTGACCATGCTGTTTGATGCCACCTGCCCATTGGTGACCAAGGTGCATATGGAAGTGGCTCGGGCCAGCCGTAAGGGCACCGAAGCGATCCTGATTGGCCATGCCGGGCATCCGGAAGTGGAAGGCACCATGGGCCAGTACAGTAACCCTGAGGGGGGCATGTACCTGGTTGAGTCGCCGGAAGATGTCTGGCAATTGCAGGTGAAGAACGAGCATAACCTGTGCTTTATGACCCAGACCACTTTATCGGTGGATGATACTTCCGATGTTATTGATGCGTTGCGTAAGCGCTTCCCGGATATTATCGGGCCGCGCAAGGACGATATCTGCTATGCCACCACCAACCGTCAGGAAGCGGTGCGCAGCTTGGCAGGTGATGCCGACCTGGTGCTGGTGGTGGGGTCGAAGAACTCGTCCAACTCCAACCGCCTGGCGGAACTTGCCCAGCGTGTGGGTAAACCGGCCTATCTGATCGATTCGGCGGCGGACATTCAGGAATCCTGGTTGAAAGACGCCAGCAACATTGGCGTCACCGCCGGAGCCTCTGCGCCGGACGTGCTGGTTCAGGACGTCATCAGCCGCTTGAAAGCATTGGGCGGCAAAGACGTGCAGGAGCTCAGCGGCCGTGAAGAGAATATCGTGTTTGAAGTGCCGAAAGAACTGCGCATGGATATCAAGCAGATCGACTGATCGTTGCCAATATCATTAAGTAACGGGAAGCCTTGGCTTCCCGTTTTGCGTTTTAACTCGCTGTAATTAATCGTGTAGCAGGGAGCCATACTGAAGAACCCGTCCCAGGGGGCTCGAATCGCGCATCCATGCGCTCAACGGTCGGCTAACCTGTATGTCTCCCACCTGCCTTAGGCTTTATGTGTTGCGGTATTAGGCTCGTCCTTTAGCGTGAAGAATGAGCAAAAATCGACTTTATCGCCATTCATCGTAATGCATAAATAGTGCATGATTATGTAGCTGCAGAAGGTTGACGCTAATCGGGTAATTGTTAATCAATTGACAGCGTTACTGATAACATACCGGGCATATCATAATTTTCTAATCCGTAAGCAAATCCTCTGGTAGTGATAGGGTAGGGAAGTTACCCTGAACCCATAGCCGAGGAGTGGCTTTTGACCATAAAAGAGAGCGAAGTATGACTGATTCACAAATCCGCATCGCGATTGCGGGTTCCGGTGGCCGCATGGGGCGCCAATTGATCCAGGCCGTGCAGCAGGCACAGGGCGTGGTATTGGGGGCGGCACTGGAGCGCCCAGGGTCTAGCCTGGTTGGCACAGATGCCGGTGAGCTGGCTGGCGTTGGTGCATTGGGTGTCACCGTCAGTGATAACCTGGAAAAGGTTGTCAACGATTTCGATATCCTGATCGACTTCACCCGCCCGGAAGGCACCCTGGCCCATCTGGCGTTTTGCGTGGCCCACGGCAAAGCCATGGTGATCGGCACCACCGGTTTTGATGATGCAGGTAAAGCGGCGATCCAGGCCGCGGCACAGCAGATTGGCATCGTGTTTGCCGCCAACTTTAGCGTGGGCGTCAACGTGGTGCTCAAGCTGCTGGAAAAAGCGGCCAAGGTAATGGGCGATTATACCGATATCGAAATTGTGGAAGCTCACCACCGCCACAAGGTCGATGCCCCTTCGGGAACGGCGTTAGCTATGGGTGAGGCGATCGCCGGTGCCTTGGGACGCGATCTGAAAGAGTGCGCGGTTTACGAACGCGTGGGCTATACCGGTGAGCGCGATCCAAAGAGCATCGGCTTTGCCACCATTCGTGCCGGGGATATTGTGGGTGAACATACCGCCATGTTTGCCGATATTGGCGAGCGAGTAGAAATCACCCATAAAGCCTCAAGCCGGATGACGTTTGCCAATGGCGCGGTGCGTGCTGCGTCATGGATATCAAACCAGCATAATGGGCTGTTTGATATGCGTGATGTGCTCGGTTTAGACCAGTTATAATTTTAATGAACACCATCGTGATGTGGTTGTGTTGATCATAATGATATGATAATCGGACAATAATTTTATTGTCCTTTTTTTTAACATTGAAAATTAGGGTTACGATCATTTTTAATGATGTAGCTATTTTTTTTATATGTTATCTAGTCTTATTCCTGTTTTTTATGTCATCTTTATTGCTCCCCACGCAGATTTAAGCTGTTTTAAGCCATTTTTTCTGTCACTGTGTCTCGCAACCGTTTACCCGGTCAAGTTTGCTGGTGTTTTTGTGCCTGTGACACCCTTTAAACCCTGAAGGCTGCAAAAATAATGAAAAAAATGGCGCTTTATCTAGACAAGCGGGGCGCTCATCATTAAAATGCGCCCAATTTGCCAAAAATTGGCCTTGAGGGCGGTTTTTGCATTGATTTAGGGCGTGAAATCTGAATTAATATGCAAATATTGTGATTGATTATTCCTCGGAGGGTGTTTTGATTAAGTCAGCGCTATTGGTTCTGGAAGACGGAACCCAATTCCACGGTCGGGCCATCGGGGCAGAAGGTACGGCAGTGGGGGAAGTGGTCTTCAATACCTCGATGACCGGTTATCAAGAAATCCTCACTGATCCTTCCTACTCCCGCCAGATCGTTACTCTTACTTATCCTCATATCGGCAATGTCGGCACCAATGATTCCGACGCAGAATCCTCCGCTGTTCATGCTCAAGGCCTTGTCATCCGCGACCTGCCCCTGATTGCCAGCAACTACCGCAACGAAATGGGCCTGGCCGATTACCTCAAGCGTCACAATATTGTGGCGATTGCCGATATCGATACCCGCAAGCTGACCCGTCTGCTGCGTGAGAAAGGCGCACAGAACGGCTGCATCATCGCGGGCGACCTCACCGATGCCGATCTGGCGCTGCAAAAAGCCAAGGCTTTCCCTGGCCTGAAAGGCATGGACCTGGCAAAAGAGGTCACCACCAAAGAAGCTTACGCCTGGCAACAGGGGAGCTGGACGCTGGAAGGCGATTTGCCGGAGGCTAAACCTGCGGGCGAACTGCCTTACCATGTAGTGGCCTACGATTACGGCGCCAAGCGTAATATCCTGCGTATGCTGGTGGATCGCGGCTGCCGCCTCACCGTGGTGCCAGCGCAAACCCCTGCGGAAGACGTACTGAAAATGAATCCGGACGGCATCTTCCTGTCCAACGGCCCTGGTGACCCGGAGCCTTGCGATTACGCCATCACCGCCATCAAACGTTTCCTGGAAACCGATATCCCGGTATTTGGTATCTGCCTGGGCCACCAACTGTTGGCGCTGGCCAGCGGTGCCAAAACCATGAAGATGAAGCTTGGCCACCACGGCGGTAACCACCCGGTGAAGGATCTGGATAACAATACCGTGATGATCACCGCGCAGAACCACGGCTTTGCCGTCGATGAAAATAATCTGCCGAACACATTGCGGGTCACGCATAAATCCCTGTTCGACCACACGGTGCAGGGCATCCATCGTACCGATAAAGCCGCGTTCAGCTTCCAGGGCCACCCAGAAGCCAGCCCAGGCCCGCACGATGCCGCGCCGCTGTTCGATCACTTTATCGAACTGATTGAGACTTACCGTACCAACGCCAAATAATCAGGAGCCAGAAAAGCCATGCCAAAACGTACAGATATAAAAAGCATCCTGATCCTCGGCGCTGGCCCGATCGTTATCGGCCAGGCGTGTGAATTTGACTACTCTGGTGCCCAGGCGTGTAAGGCGCTGCGTGAAGAAGGTTATCGCGTCGTACTGGTCAACTCGAACCCGGCCACCATCATGACCGACCCGGAAATGGCCGATGCCACCTACATCGAGCCGATCCACTGGGAAGTGGTGCGTAAAATCATCGAGAAAGAGCGCCCGGATGCGGTGCTGCCAACCATGGGTGGGCAAACCGCGCTGAACTGTGCGTTGGAGTTGGAACGTCAGGGCGTACTGGCCGAGTTTGGCGTCACCATGATCGGCGCTACCGCCGATGCCATCGACAAAGCCGAAGACCGCCGCCGTTTCGATATCGCCATGAAGAAAATTGGCCTGGACACGGCGCGTTCCGGCATCGCCCATAATATGGAAGAAGCGTTGGCGGTGGCCGCTGATGTGGGCTTCCCATGCATTATCCGCCCGTCATTCACCATGGGCGGCACCGGTGGCGGCATCGCCTATAACCGTGAAGAGTTCGAAGAGATCTGCGAGCGCGGTCTGGATCTGTCCCCGACCAAAGAGCTGCTGATTGACGAATCGCTGATCGGCTGGAAAGAGTACGAGATGGAGGTGGTGCGCGATAAGAATGACAACTGCATCATCGTCTGCTCGATCGAAAACATCGATGCGATGGGTATCCATACCGGTGACTCCATCACGGTGGCTCCAGCGCAAACGCTGACCGACAAAGAATACCAAATCATGCGTAACGCCTCGATGGCGGTGCTGCGTGAGATCGGGGTGGAAACCGGCGGCTCCAACGTGCAGTTCTCGGTGAACCCGAAAACCGGCCGCCTGATCGTGATTGAAATGAACCCACGCGTATCCCGTTCATCGGCGCTGGCCTCGAAAGCGACCGGCTTCCCGATTGCCAAGATCGCCGCCAAGCTGGCGGTGGGTTACACCCTTGATGAGCTGATGAACGACATCACCGGTGGCCGTACGCCAGCCTCCTTTGAGCCTTCCATCGACTACGTCGTCACCAAAATCCCACGCTTCAACTTCGAGAAGTTTGCCGGTGCCAACGATCGCCTGACCACCCAGATGAAGTCGGTCGGCGAAGTGATGGCGATTGGCCGCACCCAGCAAGAGTCATTGCAGAAAGCGCTGCGCGGCCTGGAAGTGGGTGCGACCGGGTTCGATCCGAAAGTGAGCCTGGACGATCCGGAAGCCTTGACCAAGATCCGCCGTGAGCTGAAGGATGCGGGTTCCGATCGCATTTGGTACATTGCCGATGCTTTCCGCGCCGGTCTGTCCGTCGATGGCGTGTTCAACCTGACCAACATCGACCGCTGGTTCCTGGTGCAGATTGAAGAGCTGGTGCGTCTGGAAGAGCAGGTTGCCGAAGCGGGCATCAACGGCCTGAACGCTGATTTCCTGCGTACGCTCAAGCGTAAAGGCTTTGCCGATGCGCGCCTGGCCAAGCTGGCTGGCGTGGCTGAAAGCGAAATCCGCAAGCTGCGCCACAGCTTCAACATGCACCCGGTTTACAAGCGTGTGGACACCTGTGCGGCCGAGTTTGCAACCGACACCGCCTACATGTATTCCACCTATGAAGACGAGTGTGAATCCAACCCGACCAACGATCGTCCGAAAATCATGATCCTGGGCGGTGGCCCGAACCGTATCGGCCAGGGCATCGAGTTCGACTATTGCTGCGTACACGCCTCGCTGGCGCTGCGCGAAGACGGCTACGAGACCATCATGGTCAACTGTAACCCGGAAACCGTCTCTACCGACTACGACACCTCGGATCGCTTGTACTTCGAACCGGTGACGCTGGAAGACGTGCTGGAAATCGTCCGTATCGAGAAGCCAAAAGGCGTGATCGTGCAGTATGGCGGGCAAACCCCGTTGAAACTGGCGCGTGAGTTGGAAGCGGCAGGCGTGCCGATTATTGGCACCAGCCCTGATGCGATTGACCGTGCCGAAGACCGTGAACGCTTCCAGCAGGCGGTTAACCGCTTGGGCCTGAAGCAGCCAGCCAACGCCACTGTGGCAACCATCGAGCAGGCGGTTGAGAAAGCGGCCGGCATCGGTTATCCGCTGGTGGTGCGCCCATCCTACGTACTGGGTGGCCGTGCGATGGAGATCGTTTACGACGACATCGACCTGCGTCGTTACTTCCAGAACGCGGTCAGCGTATCCAACGACGCGCCAGTGCTGCTGGACCGCTTCCTGGACGACGCGGTAGAAGTGGATGTGGATGCTATCTGTGACGGCGAGCGCGTGCTGATTGGTGGCATCATGGAGCATATCGAACAGGCTGGCGTCCACTCCGGCGACTCCGCTTGTTCACTGCCAGCCTACACGCTGAGCAAAGAGATCCAGGACGTGATGCGCCAGCAGGTAGAAAAACTGGCGTTTGAGCTGCAGGTTCGTGGTCTGATGAACGTGCAGTTTGCGGTGAAGAACAACGAAGTCTACCTGATCGAAGTGAACCCACGTGCCGCACGTACCGTGCCGTTCGTTTCCAAGGCTACCGGCGTAGCGTTGGCAAAAGTGGCGGCGCGCGTAATGGCCGGTAAATCACTGGCCGAACAGGGCGTGACCGAAGAGGTCATCCCGCCGTACTACTCGGTCAAGGAAGTGGTGCTGCCGTTCAACAAATTCCCAGGCGTTGACCCGATCCTCGGGCCAGAAATGCGCTCGACCGGGGAAGTGATGGGCGTTGGCCGGACCTTCGCCGAAGCCTTCTCCAAGGCGATGTTGGGCAGTAACTCCGGCATGAAGAAAGGCCGTGCGCTGCTGTCAGTTCGCAGTGGGGACAAGGCTCGCGTGGTGGATTTGGCTGCCAGCCTGCTCAAGCAGGGCTTTGAACTGGATGCCACCCACGGCACCGCAGTGGTGCTGGGCGAAGCGGGGATTAACCCACGCCTGGTCAACAAGGTGCATGAAGGGCGTCCGCACATTCAGGACCGCATCAAGAACGGCGAATACACCTACATCGTGAATACCACGGCGGGGCGTCAGGCGATTGAAGACTCCAAGCTGATCCGCCGCAGTGCGCTGCAGTATAAAGTGCACTACGACACCACGATGAACGGCGGCTTTGCTACCTCGATGGCGATGAAGGCCGATCCAACCGAGCAGGTCACGTCGGTACAGGAACTGCACGCACGTATCACCAAGTAAGTTAATAACTTGGCTACCACTGAGGCGCTGCTTTTGCAGCGCCTTTTTTATTGCCGCAGCAACCCAAAGGTGGCGGTTTACGGCTTGTGCTGATTTTTTGGGTGTACGTCATATTTTTGTGATGAGAAATTTGATATCCCATTATCTTTATCTATTTTTAATGATGATTACTGTTATTTTCTGTTGTAAAACGGGCCTGTTCAATAAGGTGTCATCATGCTAAACAAACACGAGAATATCCTGCAGATCACCCATCTTAGCCAGGAGGGGATTGCTCAACTGGCTCCTTCATTCAACACGCTTCCCCACACTCAGCATGCGGATGGCAAGTACCGCCTGCGGCGTTATTCCGTCATGCGTTTTCAGGATGGAAAAGTGGTAGAGACGGGCAAACATGAGTTTGTACAAACTGAAGATATCAACCATTTTCAGGGCAATATTGTCCGCCAGTTCGAACCGCTCCTGGCCACGACCTGGCAAAATGAGGGCATGCGCGAAATGTGTGGGCTCTTTGTTGACAGCAATGATCTACCGAACAACCAGGAAATCGAGATCCACCAAATCCGCATTACCACCACCTATGATGAAACTCAGGTGGCACCAGAAGGCATCCATCGTGATGGTTTTGATCATATCGCGATAGTCGGTATCGACAGGCATAACATTGTCGGGGGGGATATCCTGCTCTATAACAGCAATCGCGAAGAGCCATTTTTCCGTAAGGTGTTGGAAAATGGGGAAGTTGCCATGATCGCTGATAGTAAGCTGTGGCATAACGCCTGCCCAATCCGTGCCGTCGTGACCGATAAAGAAGGGCATATGGATGTTTTTGTTCTGACAGCGAGGGTGGCATGAAATTTACGCCTGAACAAAGCCGGACGCAATTCAGCGCTCTGGGTCAGCTGTATCAAGGAAAAAGCGTGGTGTTCTTTGATGGCCCCGGTGGCTCACAGGTCCCGCGCACGGTGTTAGACAAGATGGTCGATTATTTGGGCCACCATAATGCCAACCTGGGGGGGCATTATTTTTCCAGCAAAGCCACTGAGCGAGTGATGTTACAAGCCAGAGAGTCCGTGCGGGCGTTCTTGAATGCCAACTCGGCCGACAACATTGTCTTTGGCGCCAACATGACCTCACTGACTTTTCAGCTGAGCCGCGCTATCAGCCGGGATTGGCAAGCCGGGGATGAGGTGATCGTCACCGCTCTGGATCACTATGCGAACGTTTCGAGCTGGCAACAGGCCGCTGCCGATAAACAGGTCGTTGTCCATCAGGTTCCTGTTAATACGCAGGATTGTACGTTAGACGTCGATAAACTTTGTGCGCTCATGAACGCCAAAACACGGTTGGTGGCAGTCACCTATGCGTCAAATACCACAGGCTCGATCGTGGATATAAAGCGTATCGTCGAGGCGGCACACCAGGTTGGCGCTTTGGTATATGTAGATGCAGTGCACTATGCCCCGCACCGCCTTATTGATGTTCAGGCGTTGGGTTGCGACATACTCCTGTGTTCCGCGTATAAATTTTTTGGCCCACACGTCGGGATTGCCTATCTGGCTACGCCGTGGTTGCAAACGTTACGTCCTTACAAGGTCGAGCCGGCCACCGATCTTGGCCCTGGGCGTTTCGAGACGGGAACTCAGAGTTTTGAAGGTCTCGCGGGGGTGACTGCTGCGATCGAATACCTGGCTCAGTGGGGAGAACCGGGTGCGCCATTGCGGCAGCGCTTGCAAGACAGCTTTAGCCAACTCAGCCAACATGAAGAAGCGCTTAGCGCTTATTTCCTGGATAAGCTACGGCAAGTCAGGGGGGCGCGTTTGTACGGTATCGATCGGCCTGATGCCAACTGCCGAACCCCGACTTTCGCCGTGACGTTTGAGCACGGGCTGCCTGAATCGGTTGCCAGAGCGCTGGGAGAGCACAATATTTGTGTCGGCAACGGGCATTTTTATGCGCTGGGGCTAATCCGCCAACTGGGTCTGGAGCAACGTGGCGGTATCGTGCGGATCGGCTTGATGCATTACAACACTCGCCAGGAAATTGACCGTTTGTTTGAGATTATCAACACGTTAAATCAATAATTACCGTAAGCCAGTGATGCCATATTGCCCCCGTATCCTGATGGTTAGAGGATGGGGGCATTGGGGGCAGCAAGTTTTTATGCCAGTAATGGCGGCACGGTGACTGGTATATACTCGTTGTATGAAACGCAACAACGAGAAGCGCATGATCCTGATTATTTACGCTCATCCCTATCCCCGGCATTCTCATGCCAATCAACGGTTACTACAGGCGGTAAAAGACATTCCCGGTGTGGAGGTCCGCACGCTGTACGAACTGTATCCAGATTTTAATATCGATATCAACGCCGAGCAGCGGGCGCTGGAACGGGCCGATATGGTGGTTTTACAGCATCCGATGCAGTGGTACAGCTTGCCGCCATTGTTGAAACTGTGGATCGACAAAGTGCTGGAGCATGGCTGGGCCTATGGCCACGAGGGCAACGCCCTGGTGGGGAAAGACTGCCTGTGGGCGGTCACCAGCGGCGGAGATGAGCAGCATTTCGCTTTGGGCGATTACCCCAACTTTGCCGCTCTGGGTCAGCCACTACAGGCCACGGCGATTTACTGCGGTATGAAGTGGCAACCGTATTTTGCCGTGCACAACACCTTTACCTGTAACGAACCGGCTTTGATCGCCGCAGGGGAAGCCTATCGTCAGCGGCTGGTGCAGTATCTGATGGAACACAGCGAGCCAGCAGCAGAGCAGGAGTCAGTGAATGGATAATCACTCGATGATGATTGAAGGGCTGATCTATCTGGGATCGGCCGGGTTGTTGGTGCCGATTGCCGTACGCCTGGGGTTGGGATCGGTACTCGGCTACCTGATTGCGGGCTGTGTCATTGGCCCCTGGGGGCTGAAACTGGTTTCCGATCCGGAGTCGATACTGACCTTTGCCGAAATTGGCGTAGTGCTGATGCTGTTTATCATCGGGCTTGAGTTGGATCCTCGGCGGCTGTGGACGTTGCGGGCAGCGGTATTTGGTGGTGGGAGCATCCAAATGGTGGGATGCGGCCTGGTGTTGAGCGCCTTCTGCTATTTCCTCGGGTTGAATTGGCAGGTCGCCTTGCTGATTGGCTTGACGTTAGCACTCTCCTCAACGGCGATAGCCATGCAGGCGATGAGTGAGCGTAACCTGACGCCTTCGCCGATTGGCCGCAGCTCGTTTGCGGTGCTGTTGTTCCAGGATATTGCCGCTATTCCCCTGGTGGCGATGATCCCACTGTTGGCCAGCAGCGGAGCGGCTACCACGCTGGGTGCTTTTGTGTTTTCTGCCGCCAAGGTGGTGGGGGCGCTGGCGGTCGTGGTGCTGCTGGGGCGTTATGTTACCCGGCCTTTGCTGCACTTTGTGGCGCGTTCCGGCATGCGTGAAGTCTTCAGCGCCGTGGCGCTGTTCCTGGTGTTTGGTTTTGGCATTCTGCTGGAGATGGCTGGGCTATCGATGGCGATGGGGGCCTTCCTGGCTGGCGTGTTGCTGGCCAGTTCCGAATATCGCCATGCGCTGGAAAGCGATATTCAGCCATTTAAAGGCCTGCTGCTTGGGTTGTTCTTTATCGGCGTGGGGATGTCGATCGACTTTGGCACGCTGTTCCATCACCCGTTGCTGATTGCCTCGCTGTTGCTGGGTTTCATGCTGCTGAAGGCGGTGCTACTGTGGCTGGTTGCGCCAATGCTAGGGGTCCCCAAGCGCCAGCGCGGGCTGTTCGCCATTTTGCTGGGGCAGGGCAGTGAGTTTGCCTTTGTGATCTTCGCTGCGGCGCAGATGGCCGGTGTGTTGCCGCTCGAATGGGCTAAATCGCTGACGTTGGCCGTTGCACTTTCGATGGCTGCCACGCCATTTCTGCTGGTGGTTGCCGCTCGCCTGGCCAAGAATGCCCCGCAGGACGAACGCCCGGCAGATGTGATCGACGAAGAGAATGCCAGCGTGATCATCGCCGGTTTTGGCCGTTTTGGCCAGATCGCTGGCCGTATGCTGCTGGCCAACGGCGTGCATACCGTGGTGCTGGATCACGATCCGGACCATATCGAAACGCTGCGCAAATTTGGCACCAAGGTGTTCTATGGTGATGCGACGCGGGCCGATCTGTTGGAAGCGGCAGGAGCGGAACATGCCAAAATCCTGATTAACGCCATCGACGACGTGGAGGCGAACCTGCAACTGACGGCACTGGTCAAACGCCATTTCCCGCACCTGAAAGTGGTGGCGCGTGCCCGCGATGTGGACCACTGGTATCAACTGCGGCAGTTGGGGGTGGAAAAACCTGCGCGGGAAACCTTTGAAAGCTCGTTACTGATCGGCAGAGAAACTCTCGAACTGCTGGGGTTGGACGCCTACGAAGCCCGTGAAAAGGCGGATACCTTCCGGCGTTATAACCTGAAGATGCTGGAGGATACGCTGGAGAACT
This sequence comes from Serratia sp. J2, assembly GCF_046269175.1. NCBI lineage: Bacteria > Pseudomonadati > Pseudomonadota > Gammaproteobacteria > Enterobacterales > Yersiniaceae > Serratia > Serratia sp. J2. The sequence continues at coordinate 154,865 of NZ_JBKABN010000005.1, read as the reverse complement.
ACGAAGATACCGAGTTCCGTGTCGCCAGCCTGCAACGGGCTAAAGAAATGCTGTCGTCGGCCATCGAGCAAGATCAGATGCGCCTATCTCACGTGCAACAAAACGGCTGGCGCGGCAGTATTGATGGCAAAGCGCCTGAGGAAGAGGTAGTGGAAGCGAAAGGGTAATTGGCTGGCGAGGGGTTGCCCCTCGCCGGTTTCTCAGCTCAGCGCGACCTTGATGCCCAAGGCGATTAACATCCCACCCAGCAGCTTATCGACCACCTTCTGGGTTTTCTCCAGCCCACGGCGCACCGGCCCACTTTGGATTAAAAACACCAGCACCGGCCACCAAACGGCGGAAAGACCGAAAATAATCCCGGCATACCACAGTTTTTCACCCAGGCCGGAGTTGATTTGCAATACCTGGGTAAACACCGCAAGGAAGAACAGCGTGGCTTTCGGGTTGAGCAGATTACACAGATAACCTTGTACAAAGGCGCTTTTCAGGCTGACCTGCTGTTGAGGCAGGCTGCTGACGTTCATCTTGCTGCCACCGCGTGATAACAAGGCTTGAATACCGACCCAAATCAGGTACACCGCACCGGCGTATTTCAGCACGTTGAACAACCACGGCGTGGTGGTGATCACTACCGCCAGGCCCGCGACACAGTAAGACATATGAGTTGCCACGCCGCAGATCACGCCGAACGCGGTCATCATTGCTGCCAGGCGCGGATAGCGCGCCGCGTTTTTAATCACCAGAAAAAAGTCTGGCCCGGGGGAAAGCATGCCGAGCGTGGCAATACCGGCGACAAACAATGAGGTTTCAAGCATGAGCGAGTCTCTGAAAAAGGCCTAATTCTGCTGATAATAACGCCACTCCTCCTGACGTGCATCAACCTATTGCACTAATCTCTGGTTATATGATGGGTCTTCATTAAGAGGATGTGATTGAGCGACATGAAAAAGGAATTAACCGCAGAGATACCCGGTGTAAACCAGCAACAGCGTGAGATCACCCGTCTGTGTATTCAGTGTGCGTTGCTGCTGCTACAGCACGGGGCGGAAAGCATGGTGGTGGAACAACTCTCGACTCGTTTGGGCCTGGCGCTTGGCATGGATAGTGTAGAAAGCTCCATCTCGGCCAACGCCGTGGTGCTTACCACCATCAGCAATGATGCCTGCCTGACCACCACGCGAAAGAACGTCGATCGTGGGATCAACATGCAAATGGTGACCGAGGTGCAGCACATTGTGATCCTGGCGGAACACCATTTGGCCGACGTCCATGACGTGGCGCGGCGCTTTGAAAAAATCCGTCCGCTGCGCTATCCGCGTTGGCTGGTGGTGCTGATGGTGGGGTTGTCCTGTGGCTGTTTCAGCATGCTCAACGGCGGCGGGCCAGATGCTTTTGCGGTCACCTTTATGGCCAGTGGTCTGGCGATGTTTGTGCGCCAGATGCTGACCGCTCGCCATATGAATCCGCTGATCAACTTTTGCCTGACGGCCTTTGTCGCCACGTCGGTCTCCGGCCTGCTGTTACGTGTGCCGTTTTTCCACCAAACCTCCAGCGTAGCGATGGCGGCCAGCGTGCTGTTGCTGGTGCCCGGTTTCCCGCTGATCAACGCGGTAGCCGATATGTTTAAAGGCCACGTGAATACCGGCCTGGCCCGCTGGGCGATGGCCAGTTTACTGACGCTGGCAACCTGCATCGGCGTGGTGATGGCGATGTCGCTGTGGGATTTACGGGGGTGGTCATGAGCCTGCTGTGGGCGCTGTTACAGGACATGCTGCTGGCGGCAGTACCCGCGCTCGGCTTTGCCATGGTGTTCAACGTGCCGCTACGAGCGCTGCGCTACTGTGCCTTGCTTGGGGCGCTGGGGCACGGTTCGCGGATGCTGATGATGCATTTCGGTATGAATATCGAATGGGGCTCGTTCCTGGCCGCCATCCTGATCGGTATCATCGGCATTTACTGGTCACGCTGGCTGCTGGCGCATCCCAAGGTGTTTACCGTTGCGGCGGTGATCCCGATGTTCCCCGGTATTTCAGCCTATACCGCGATGATCAGCGTGGTGGAGATTTCACATTTGGGCTACAGCGAAGCCCTGATGTCGGTGATGATCTCCAACTTCCTCAAAGCCTGTTTTATCGTGGGAGCCTTGTCGATTGGCCTGTCGGTACCGGGTCTGTGGCTGTATCGTAAACGTCCCGGCGTTTAGGGCTTTTTCTAAGGATCTGGGATTATTGGAGTTTATGTTCAGAGCCGTCCGATATATGACTATCGCTCGATTCGTCTATCGACGGTGGCCGGGGCTTTACGTATAGTGTGAACAATTTTGCTGCCTATACAGGGTTAAACAATGATTATCAGCCTGATTGCTGCTTTGGCGGCGGATCGCGTTATTGGTATGGAAAATGCCATGCCGTGGCACCTGCCGGAGGATTTGGCGTGGTTTAAACGTAACACGTTAAATAAACCGGTGATTATGGGCCGTAAGACCTTTGAGTCGATTGGCCGCCCATTACCGGGCCGCCATAATATCGTGTTAAGCAGCCAGCCGGGTAAAGAACCTGGCGTGACCTGGGTGACTTCGCTGGAGGAGGCCTTGGCTGCGGCTGGCGAGGTGGAGGAAGTGATGGTGATGGGCGGTGGCAGCATTTATAGCCAGTTCCTGCCACGGGCTTCCCGGATGTATCTGACGCATATCGATACCGAAGTGGGTGGCGATACCTACTTCCCGGATTACGAGCCGGACGAATGGGAAACGTCGTTCAGCGCCTTCCACGATGCGGATGCACTGAACTCGCATGGTTACTGTTTTGAGATTTTGGAACGCCGCTAAGGCGGGTTGGCTATCAAATGGGCACCCTTGGGTGCCCATTGTCTTTTTAAGACGCTGCCAGCGTATCCGCGCCGTCTATCGCATCACGACGGTTGCTTGGCTGGGTAAAGTAGCGCTTGTCTTCCCAACGCAGTAGGGTCAAATCCCCACCCCAACAGCAACCGGTATCCAGACCGATGATCCCTTCCGGCGTACCTCTGCCTTCCAGTGATGCCCAGTGGCCGAAGATGATGCTGTATTCGGGATCGACCAGACGTGGCAGATCAAACCAGGGTTTCAGCGGAGCGGGAGCGGTGCCCGGCGCATCTTTGCAGATCATGTCCAACTGGCCGTTAGGGAAGCAATAGCGCATGCGGGTCAAGGCATTGGTGCTAAAGCGCAGGCGAGCCAACCCGCTCAGTTCCGGGCTCCAGTTGTTGGGCATATCACCGTACATCGCATCCAGGAACAAGGGATAGCTGTCGCTGCTGAGTACCGCTTCCACTTCACGGGCACACATCTGTGCGGTCTCGATATCCCACTGTGGGGTAATGCCAGCGTGGCCCATGATCAGTTTGCGTTCATCATCTACCTGTAGCACCGGCTGGCGACGCAGCCAGTTGATCAACTCGTCAGCATCAGGCGCTTCGAGCAGGGGGGTCATGCGGTCTTTGGGTTTATTACGGCTGATACCGGCGTACACCGCCAGCAGATGCAGGTCGTGGTTACCCAGAACCATACGCACTGCCGGACCGAGAGAGCGGACGTAGCGCAGCACTTCGAGCGAGCCGGGGCCACGGGCGACCAGATCGCCTGTCAGCCACAGTTGGTCTTGCAGGGGATCGAAATTAACCTGAGCTAATAGCGACTGCAGTTCATCGAAACAGCCATGAACGTCGCCGATAAGATATGTCGACATATTAGTGGATCAGCGTAGGGATGGCTAAACGGAACACCGGAATAGCGGTACGGAATGGCTGACCCTGTTGATCAACCATTTCATAGTGGCCTTCCATGGTGCCCAGCGGCGTTTCGAGTATCGCACCGCTGGTATATTGGAACTCGCTGCCGGGCTGGATAATAGGCTGTTCACCGATCACTCCCTCGCCCTGAACTTCAGTTTGCCGACCGTTACTGTTGGTTATCAGCCAGTAACGGCCCAGCAGTTGCACGTCAAAGCGCCCCAGATTACGGATGGTAACGGTATACGCGAAGACGTAACGTTCTTCCTCAGGTATCGATTGTGATTCCACATACACACTCTGTACCTGCACACATACACGGGGCGAATCAATCATGACAACTGCTCCTTTATTGCTGCTGCGCCTGCTGTTGTGAAAGCCAGTTTGCCAGCTTACAGTACTGCGCTACAGAAATATTCTCTGCTCTGAGCGTCGGATCGACGCCGAGTTCCGTCAACTGTTCCGGGGTGAAAAGATCGCCCAGGCTGTTGCGGATGGTTTTTCTGCGTTGGTTAAACGCCTGGGTGGTCACGCGGCTGAGCATACGCACATCGCCGACAATATTAGGCATCACCAGATGCGGTACCAGACGAACCACGGCAGAATCGACTTTAGGCGGTGGCGCGAACGCAGTCGGCGGCACTTCCAACACGGGAATAACGTTGCAGTAATACTGTGCCATCACGGTCAAGCGCCCGTATGCCTTGCTGTTCGGGCCGGCAACCAGACGGTTGACCACCTCTTTTTGCAGCATAAAGTGCATGTCGCGGATAGCTGAAGTATAGCTGAAAAGGTGGAACATCAGCGGCGTCGAGATGTTATACGGCAGGTTGCCGAACACACGCAACGATTGGCCTTCCACGGCTGCCAGCTCGGCGAAGTTCACCGTCATGGCATCTTGCTGATGAATGGTCAGCTTGTCTTTCAGCTGTGGGTGATTGGCCAGGCGGGCTGCCAGATCGCGGTCAAGTTCAATCACCGTCATGCGATCCATCCGCGCGCCAACCGGCTCGGTCAAGGCTCCCAGGCCTGGGCCGATTTCAACCACCGCTTCGCCCGGCTGTGGGTGAATGGCTGAGACAATGCTATCGATGACAAACTGATCGGTTAAAAAGTTCTGTCCAAAACGTTTGCGGGCAAAGTGCCCTTGGTGGACTCTATTATTCATTGCTGTTAATTATCATTTTAATGGCGAGAGCCAAGGCCGTTTTGAAGCTGCCTGCATCGGCAGTGCCGCTGCCAGCCAGTTCCAACGCGGTACCATGGTCGACCGAGGTACGGATAAAAGGCAAACCGAGGGTGATATTCACCGCCCGACCAAACCCCTGGTATTTTAGTACAGGCAAGCCCTGATCGTGATACATCGCCAGCACCGCATCTGCATGTTGCAGATATTTGGGCTGGAACAGGGTATCCGCCGGGAGCGGGCCAATCAGCTGGATGCCGCGGCTACGCAGCACCTCCAAAGCCGGAATAATCACATCCAACTCTTCACGCCCCATATGGCCGCCTTCCCCCGCGTGTGGGTTTAGCCCACAGACGTAAATCAGCGGGTGCGGAATGCCAAACTGGTTTTTCAGATCCCTATCGAGAATGGTGATCACTTCGAACAGGCTCTGTTGGGTGATGGCACCCGGGACTGCCAGTAACGGCAGATGGGTCGTTGCCAGAGCGACGCGTAGCTCCTCGGTAGCCAGCATCATCACCACGCGTTCACAATGGCTGCGATCGGCAAAGAACTCGGTGTGGCCGGTAAAGGCGACACCAGCGTCGTTGATGATGCTTTTGTTGACCGGGCCAGTGACCAGCGCGGCAAACTCACCGTTCAGGCAACCGTCACAGGCACGAGCCAGAGTTTCTACCACATAGGCGCTGTTGGCGACGTTAAGTTCACCAGCGACCACGGGCGCAGGGGCTGTAACGGGCAATACCGTTAAGGTCCCGGCACGCTGTGGCTGTGCAGGTTGGCCTGGCTGGTAGTCGCGCAGCGTGAGCGGTAACGCCAACTGGCGGGCGCGCTCAAGCAACAAGGCCGGATCGGCGCACACCACCAGTTCAACAGGCCAATCCTGTTGCGCCAGTACGGTGACCAAATCCGGCCCAACCCCGGCAGGCTCGCCGGGGGTGATGACGATACGGTTATTGCGGTGCATTGCTTCCATCGAGGATCTTCACGTAAGCAGCGGCACGCTGTTCCTGCATCCAGGTTTGCGCTTCTTCGGCAAACTTGCGGTTAAACAGCATGCGGTAGGCACGATCTTTCTGCGCCGCATCGGTTTTATCCACCTGGCGAGTATCCAGCAACTGGATCAGATGCCAACCAAAGGAAGAGTGTACCGGCTCGCTGACCTGGCCTTTTTGCAGCTTCAGCAGCGCATCGCGGAAGGCAGGATCGTACATGTCTGGCGAAGCCCAACCCAGATCGCCGCCCTGCAGGGCAGAGCCTGGGTCTTGTGACAGCTGTTTAGCCTCGTCTTCAAACTTCGCTTTGCCGCTCTTGATGGCCGCAGCCACTTCTTGCAGCTTGGCGCGTGCCTGATCGTCGGTCATCACCACTGACGGTTTCAGCAGGATATGACGGGCATGCACTTCGGTCACGGAAATCGACTGGGTACCGCCACGGATATCGTTAACCTTCAGGATATGGAAGCCGACACCGGAACGGATCGGACCAACCACATCGCCTTTTTTGGCGCTGGACAGACGTTCTGCGAACAGCGTTGGCATTTCCTGCAGTTTACCCCAACCCATCTGGCCGCCTTTCAGCGCTTGTGAGTCGGCAGAGTAAGTGATCGCCAGTTTGCCGAAGTCGGCACCGCCGGTCGCTTCACCGGCCAGGCGTTTCGCCAGCGCTTCGGCTTCATCAACCTGCTTCTGCGATGGATTTTCTGGCAGCGGGATCAGGATGTGGCTGATGTTGATGTCGGTTTCACCGCCGTTCTGCGCGCCGACCTGTTTGGCTAACGCGTCAACTTCCTGCGGCAGGATGGTGACACGGCGACGCACTTCGTTGTTACGCACTTCCGAGGTCAGCATTTCCTTGCGGATCTGCGCACGGTAAGTGTTGTAGTTCAGACCTTCATACGCCAGGCGGCTGCGCAGTTGATCCAGGCTCATCTTGTTCTGGGCGGCGATATTGCCGATCGCCTTGTCCAGATCGGCATCGCTGACGGTGATCCCCATTTTTTGCGCCATCTGCAGCAGGATGTTATCCATAATCAGACGTTCAAGGATCTGGTGACGCAACGTATTGTCGTCTGGCAATTGCTGGCCAGCCTGCTGTGCGTTGAGTTTCACCGATTGCATCAGGCCGTTCACGTCGCTCTCGAGTACTACGCCGTTATCGACGACGGCGGCGACTTTATCCATTTGTTGCGGTGCTGCGAACGCGGTATTGGCACAAACCACCAATCCGAGAAGAAGCGTTCTCCAGTTCTTCATACATTTCCCGTTATCTGTTTCCGCAAATGCGGGTGAAAGTTGTTTTTTTTCAATTCGTTTATCAATATCAGAATGCGCGTTGGTAAGGCAGAATACCCGAGCGCAGCATTTCATTGGTGCCAAGGCTGTGATCGCTACTCAAGCCACGCAGTTCGACGTTGAATGAAACTTTGTTATCGTACTTGCTGACCTGATTACCGTAGTCCCAATCGGTGATCTTGCGCTCATAACCCACGTTGACCGCCCAGCAGCAGGTGTTATAACGCAGGCCGACCAACTGGTTGGCGGTTTGTTTCGCACGAGTATCGTAGTAATACGCCCCGACGACTGCCCACCGATCGGCAATTGGCCAACTGGCCACCAGACCAACCTGTGAAATACCGTCCTGATAGCCTGGGTTGCTGATATCCGGCAAGGTTGCCGAAATATACTCCGGGCTGGCATAACGGTAGTTCAACTGCACCATGCGATTCTGATCCTGACGATATTCCACTACCGCGTCACCTAACGCGACGCTGTCAAGACGGGTGTCGTATTGCACACCACCACGCAGGCCCCAGCGATCGTCAATCTTCCAATAGGTGTCACCAGCCCAGACGACGCTGCCGGTATCATCGCTATTATCAAAGTTGCTACTTTGATCCCCGGTCCGCGAGCGGCTCAGGTAGTAGATTTGACCTACGGAAACGTTAAAACGTTCAACCAGCGCATCATCATAAATACGCGAAGTGACACCGGCTGCAACACGGTTCTGCGAGGCTACGCGATCCAGGCCACTGTAGGAGCGGTCGCGGAACAGGCCCGAGTAGTCGGTTTGCAGCAGGGTTGAGTCATAAGTATAGATATTGCTTTGATCGCGATAAGGCACGTACAGATACTGCATACGTGGCTCGATGGTTTGGGTATAACCTTCTGACCAATCCATTGGGCGATCGAACACTACTTTGCCATCGGTCTTGAACTGCGGCAGAACGCGGTTGACCGAGTCTTCCAGATCGGGAACCGGGCTACCCGGGTTACGGCTGGCATAGTCGGCGGCAAAACCGTTTGGAATGGTCTGCTGGAAATGCGTTGCCATCAGTTTGGCTTCGGTATTCAGGCTACCCCAACTGTTGGCCAGCGGCAGATTGATCGCCGGTTCCACATGCCAACGAGTGGCTTTTGGGTTATTCGGGTTGACGCTGGTAAAGTTGGCAACCTGGCCGTAGGTGTGGAAATCAAACGGGCCGATATCCGATTTATAGTAGTTGAGATCCAACTGTGGCTGCGCACGGTAGGCGTTTTGGTTGCCCACCCCGCTGAAGATCTGGAACTGCTTGGAAGCCAACGTGGCATCCCAGTTCTCATCGGCATAACCGACGCTGAATTTCTGCGTGGCGTAACCATCGGTGGTGGAGCCGTATTTGGAATCCAGGTCGGTGAAGTAATAAGGGTCGCTGACCTTGGTGTAGTCAATGTTGAAACGCCACACCTGATTCATGACGCCGTTATGCGCCCAGTAGAACAGCCAACGCTTACTGCTGTCGACATCCCCGTGATCTTTTTCGTACTGCCTATCGCTTGGCAGCCAGTCGAAGGCCATGGTACCCAGACCTGGTTGCAGCAGATAACGGAATTCGTTCTGCCACTGCAGGCCACGATTCGTCATGTAGTGCGGCGTGATGGTGGCGTCAAAGTTTGGCGCAATGTTCCAGTAATACGGCAACATGAATTCGAAGCCGTTATTACTGCCATATTTGGCATTGGGGATCAGGAAGCCGGAGCGGCGCTTATTGCCCACCGGCAGCTGCAAATAGGGGCTGTAGAACACTGGCACCTTGCCAATCTTGAAGCGGGCGTTCCACACCTCGGCCACTTCTTCTTCGCGGTCATGGATCACTTCGGAGCCCACTACGCTCCAGCTGTCATCACCAGGCAAACAGGAGGTGAAGGTGCCGTTTTCCAGGATGGTGTAGCGGTTTTGACCGCGCATCTTCATCTTGTCGGCGTCACCACGCCCCTGGCGGCCCACCATCTGATAGTCGCCCTGATAGACGTCGGTATCTTTGGTGTTCAGGTTTGACCAGGCTTTAGGGCCTTTCAGTTTGATCTGATTATCCGAGTAGTTCACATCACCGGTGGCGGTAACGGTACGGATAGGATCAGGCTGCCCGTCTTTTTGCGTCTGGTTCAGCTCAACCTGCTTCGCCGTCAGGGTGCTGTTACCCTGTTCGACGTTGACGTTGCCACTGAACAGCGCGCTGTTCGGGTAGTTGGCCTGCGAATCATCGGAAATGATGGTGACCGGCAGGCTGTTGGGATCGCCGCTGATCACGGGCTTATCATAAACAGGCACGCCGAGCATACATTGCTCGGCCAGATCTGCCAGCGCGTGCTGACTATAAATTGCCGTCCAAATCAACGTGGCCAGCAGTGTTGGGAAACTTTTTTTCATACGCGGTTTTGGTGTTCCGTCATCAGAGGCGTCATGTCCGGCAAACGGTCAGAGACTATATCACTCATCAGCGTTGCGCTAGTGTTAAATCCTGCCGTTCGATTGCGTCGTCGTTAGGCGCAGAGATAAATGACAGGTATGATAATCGAATTCTTGGAAAAAATCGCCTTAACCCTTGCGCGTACCGATAGGGATACACGGCTTATTACGGTTTGATAGTTGGGGAGTATATGCAGTATTGGGGAAAACTGCTCGGAGTGATTGTCGCCGTTTGGGCTGGCGGCGGATTCTGGGGTGTCGTGCTGGGGTTGATTGTTGGTCATATGATCGATACCGCACGTAATAACAAGCGCAGTCGGGGCTTCTTTACCGATCAGCAAACGCGGCAGACGTTATTTTTCCGCACCACTTTTCAGGTTATGGGGCATCTGACCAAATCGAAAGGGCGGGTAACCGAAGCCGATATCCAGATAGCCAGCCTGTTTATGGACCGCCTGCAACTGCATGGCGAGGCCCGTACCGCGGCGCAGCAGGCGTTCCGAGAAGGCAAGCACAGCCAGTTCCCGCTGCGTGAAACCTTGCAGCAGCTACGCAGCATCTGTTTTGGTCGCTTTGACCTGATTCGGATGTTTCTGGAAATTCAGATCCAGGCCGCGTTTGCCGACGGCTCGCTGCATCCGAATGAACGCCAGGTGCTGTATGTGATCGCCGAAGAGTTGGGAATTTCCCGCGCTCAGTTCGATCAGTTCCTCAGTATGATCGAAGGCGGGCGTCAGTTTGGCGGCGGCAGTTGGCAGGGGCAGCAAGGAGGCTACTCTCAAGGTGGCTACCAGCAGGCGCAACGTGGTCCAACGCTGGAAGATGCTTGCAAGGTACTGGGTGTTAACAGTAGCGACGATGCCACCACCATCAAGCGTGCCTACCGTAAACTGATGGGCGAGCATCACCCGGATAAGCTGGTCGCCAAGGGGTTACCGCCGGAAATGATGGAAATGGCGAAACAGAAAGCGCAGGAGATCCAGGCGGCCTACGACCTGATCAAACGCGAGAAGGGTTTTAAATAAGCGTAGGGGGCGTAGCGTGCGGCGCCCCTATAAACTCAGAAATCCGGCTCTACGCGAAAATGCATCGGGGTCTGGAATGCGGGATGAGTGATACGCAACTCTTGTGCGTGCAGTTGCAGGCGCGGTGCCATCGCCTTGGCCTCTGGTGGGGCGTAGAAGCCATCGCCGAGAATGGGGTGACCCAATGCCAGCATATGGACGCGCAATTGGTGTGAGCGCCCAGTGATGGGCAGCAGCTTGACCCGTGTGCTGCCATCCGCATCCCGGGAGAGCACCACATATTCGGTCTGCGCGGCCTTGCCGGTTTCGAAACAGACCTTCTGCAAGGGCCGGTTCGGCCAGTCGCAAATCAGCGGTAAATCCACCAACCCTTCATCCTGTGCCATATGCCCCCATACTCGGGCGATGTAGCATTTTTTCGGCTCGCGCTCGCGGAACTGGCGTTTAAGCTCCCGCTCGGCGGCCTTGTTCAATGCCACCACGATCACCCCGCTGGTAGCCATATCCAGGCGATGCACGGACTCCGCCGCCGGGAAGTCTGCCTGGATGCGCGTCATCAGGCTGTCCTTGTTCTCCGGGGCACGGCCAGGCACGGAAAGCAGCCCGCTAGGTTTGTTGACCACGATGATGTGCTCATCCTGATACAGCACGTGCATCGGATCTTGCGGGGGATTGTAAGGTTCCATGTTAGCTCCGCTGAGAAGGGCAAACCGGGGAGCTTTGGCTCCCCGCTGTGTGGATTACTGGTGTGTCACTACTACCAGGCGAATAGCATCCAGCCGCCATCCCGCTTCGTTGAGATTAATCAGCACCTGCTTGCGGTTGAACTCCAGCGCTTCGACTTCGTCATCACGGATATTCGGGTTAACCGCTTTCAGGGCTTCCAGACGTGCCAGCTCGGTACTCAGCTTGTCATCGGCCTCTTGCTTGGCCTGTTCGATCAGGGCGCGGGCCTGTTCTTCCACCAGGCTTTCTGCCTGTTGCAGCATCACGTGCACTTCTTGCTGCACCGCATTGACCAGTTTGCTGGAGGTGTGGCGATTGACCGCGTTCAGTTGGCGGTTAAAGCTTTCGAACTCGACCTGTGCTGCCAGGTTGGTTCCCTTGCGATCCATTAACATGCGGATCGGCGTTGGCGGCAGGAAGCGGGTCAGTTGCAGGTGTTTAGGGGCCTGCGCCTCAACCACATACACCAGTTCGACCAGCAGAGTACCCACCGGCAGTGCCTTGTTTTTCAACAGGGAAACTGCGCAGCTCCCGGTATCGCCGGAGAGGATCAGATCCAGCCCATTGCGGATAATCGGGTGTTCCCAACTGACAAACTGGGCATCTTCACGCGACAGTGCCTGTTCGCGATCAAACGTCACGGTGCAGCCATCTTGCGGCAGCCCTGGGAAGTCCGGTACCAGCATATGGTCGGATGGCGTCAGGACGATCAGGTTGTCGCTGCGGTCTTCCTGGTTGATGCCGACGATATCGAACAGGTTGAGCGCAAAGCTCACCAGGTTAACGTCATTGTCCTGTGCCGCAATGGCTTCTGCCAGCGCCTGCGCTTTGTCACCGCCGTTGGAGTGCATTTCCAGCAGACGGTCACGGCCCTGTTCCAGCTGCGTTTTCAATTGCTTATGCTGCTGGTTACAGGCATGGATAAACTCATCCAGACCTTCCTGCTCGGTAGGGGCGGCCAGATAGCCAATCAGTTGCTCATAGCAGCTGTCATAAATCGGCCGGCCGGTTGGGCAGGTGTGCTCGAAGGCATCCAGCCCTTCATGGAACCAGCGGCCCAGCACGGCCTGAGCGGTGTTTTCCAGGTAAGGCACCATGATCTGGATGTCGTGCATCTGGCCAATACGATCCAGACGGCCAATACGCTGCTCCAGCAGATCCGGGTTGAACGGCAGATCGAACATCACCATCTGGCTGGCAAACTGGAAGTTACGCCCTTCCGAACCGATTTCGGAGCACAGCAGCACCTGCGCACCTTCTTCCTGTGAAGCGAAGTAGGCGGCAGCGCGATCCCGTTCGATAATGCTCAGCCCTTCGTGGAATACGGCGGCACGGATCGCTTCGCGTTCACGCAGCACCTGCTCCAGTTGCAGAGCAGTCGCGGCCTGGGCGCAAATCACCAGCACTTTCTCATGACGGTTGGCGACCAGATAATCCAGCAGCCACTCAACGCGCGGATCGAAGTTCCACCAGGTCGCATTCTCCCCTTCGAACTCCTGATAAATCTGTTCTGGGTAGAGCATGTCGCGGGCGCGGGCTTCGACGGTTTTCTTGGCGCTCATGATGCCTGACACCTTGATCGCCGTCTGATATTGCGTTGGCAACGGCAGTTTGATCTGGTGCAGGTGGCGGCGTGGGAAACCTTTTACGCCGTTACGGGTATTACGGAACAGCACGCGGCTGGTGCCGTGGCGATCCATCAGCATGGTGACCAGTTCCTGGCGTGCCTGCTCGCTGTTGTCGGTATCGCTGTTGGCCGCTTTCAGCAGGGGCTCAATGTCCTGCTCGTCGATCAGCTCACCCAGCAGGTTCAGCTTGTCATCCGCCAGGCGCTCGCCGCTCAGCAGCAGCGTCACCGCATCGGCTACCGGACGGTATTTCTGTTGATCGGTGACAAACTCTTGGTAGTCATGGAAACGGCTGGGATCCAGCAGGCGCAAGCGGGCAAAGTGGCTTTGCTGGCCAAGCTGCTCCGGGGTGGCCGTCAGCAGCAGTACGCCCGGGATGTGCTCCGCCAACTGTTCAATCACCTGATATTCACGGCTCGGCGCGTCTTCGCTCCAGGCCAGATGATGAGCTTCGTCTACCACCAGCAGATCCCAGTGGGCATCGGCCAACTGCTCAAGGCGCTGTTTGTTGCGACGCACGAAATCCAGCGAGCAGATCACCAACTGTTCGGTTTCGAACGGGTTGCTGCTGTCTAGCATCGCTTCGGAGTAACGGCTATCGTCAAACAGTGAGAAATAGAGGTTGAAGCGACGCATCATTTCAACCAGCCACTGATGTTGCAGGGTTTCCGGTACCACGATCAGCACACGTTCGGCGCGGCCAGCCAGCAGTTGCTGATGAATAATCATCCCGGCTTCGATGGTTTTACCCAGGCCCACTTCATCGGCCAATAGAACGCGCGGTGCATGGCGCTGGCCGACCTCGTAGGCGATATGCAATTGGTGCGGGATCAGGCTGGCGCGCATACCACGCAGGCCAGCGAACGGCAGGCGATACTGCTCGCTCTGGTATTTGCGGGCGCGAAAACGCAGCGCAAAGCGATCCATGCGGTCAATCTGACCGGCAAACAGGCGGTCTTGTGGTTTACTGAAGGTCAGCTTGCTGTCCAGCAGCACTTCACGCATAGCGACGCCGCTTTCCTGGGTGTCCAGACGCGTGCCGATATAGGTCAACAGGCCGTTATCCTCTTTGACTTCCTCCACCTGCAACTGCCAGCCTTCGTGGTTGCTGATGGTGTCGCCCGGGTTAAACATTACGCGGGTGATTGGCGAGTCGTTTCTGGCATAGAGGCGGTTTTCACCAGTTGCGGGGAAAAGCAGGGTGACCATACGCACGTCAAGTGCTACCACGGTTCCCAGTCCCAATTCGCTTTCCGTATCGCTGATCCAGCGTTGACCAAGTGTAAAAGGCATAGTTTGTCGGCTCGATTCTTATTAAGTAAGTCTTGCTACCCGGCAGATAAGCCCTGGGTAACCTGTTTCAACTGCTGGCTATTCCCGGCATCTTGCCTGCTACCGCGTTGTAACCGGTTGGCGAGCTTTATTTTCATTTAGCGGGTAATAGCCTGTTACGCCAGACGTCTGGTGACGGCATGGCGACAACGATGTTGTGAATAGTGGTTCAGAATTTGGGAAGGGCGCTATGGTAATGGAAGGCGGCGCATTCGTCACCTGTAAAACCCGATGATTTTTTCTTCCCAAATGCCGACTAACACCAGTGAAAAGAAAGGGTTTCCCCATGGGGTGGCATTACCCTCTGTTTTGACCGCTCAGAACAGGCCTATCTGCCTGGTGACCAACGCCGAAAAATCGTCGTACAGGAAGGGAAGTATAGCGTCTGCCACCGGTTGCAACTGACGTTCGAGATAATGATCGTAATCGATCGCAGATTGCCGGGTTTCCAGAGGTTCTGGCCCGGCTAGCGTCATTACATAGCTGATCCAGCCACCGTTCTGATATTGCAGAGGCCGCCCCTGTTGACGATTATAGTCATCGGCCAGCCTGGCTGCACGGGCGTGGGGTGGGACATTGCGTTGATAGTCGTCCAGTTTGCGCCGCAGGCGTTTGCGGTATACCAGCCGGTCGTCAAATTCGCCGTTCAGCGTTTTGGCCACGTAATCGCGCACAAAGTCCTGATAGGGCTGGCGCTTGAAGATGCGTTGATAGAGCTGCTGCTGAAACTGCTGCGCCAGCGGGGTCCAGTCGGTACGCACCGTTTCCAACCCTTTATACACCATCTCTTCACTACCGTCCGGTTTGCTGATCAACCCGGCGTAGCGTTTTTTGCTGCCCTGCTCGGCACCGCGGATGGTGGGCATTAAAAAGCGGGAATAGTGGGTTTCAAACTCCAGTTCCAGCGCATTTTCCAGCCCATATTGCTGTTGCAGATGCTGCTGCCACCATTGATTGACGTGATCGAGCAGTTCGCGGCCAATCTCGGCGGCCTGCTGTTCACTGTGGGCCTTTTTCAGCCAGACAAAGGTCGAGTCCGTATCGCCGTAGATCACCTGGTAACCTTTAGCTTCGATCAACTCCCGCGTCTGGCGCATGATCTCGTGGCCGCGCAGGGTGATCGACGAGGCCAGCCGGGGATCGAAGAAGCGACAGCCGCTCGATCCCAGCACGCCGTAGAAGGCATTCATGATGATCTTGAGCGCCTGCGACAGCGGTTTATTGTTGTGGCGCTTGGCCGCTTCGCGCCCCTGCCAGATCTGGCGAACAATCTCGGGAAGACAGTGTTTGGTGCGGGAGAAGCGAGCCTGGCGAAAACCCGGCACCGAGTTTTCATCATCCGGGTGCTGCATGCCTTCTACCAGCCCGACGGGATCGATCAGGAAGGTGCGGATGATCGACGGATACAGGCTTTTGTAATCCAGTACCAGCACCGAATCATACAGGCCGGGCTGTGAATCCATCACAAAGCCGCCGGGGCTGTGCTCTTCCGGCAACTCCCCAAGGTTAGGGGCCACATAGCCCTGACGATGCATGCGTGGGATATAAAGATGGTTGAAGGCTGCTACCGAACCGCCGCTGCGATCGGCCGCCAAGCCGGTCACGGTGGCGCGTTCGAGGAGGAAGGTCAACAGCTCGGTTTTGGCGAAAATACGCGTCACCAACTCGCAGTCTTTTAGGTTATAGCGGGCCAGAGCGGGTTTATCTTCGGCAAACCGGCGGTCTATTTCCGCCATCCGCTGGTAAGGGTTGTCGATCGATTTCCCTTCCCCAAGCAGCGTTTGCGCCACATATTCCAGGCTGAAGGACGGGAAGTTCCAGGTGGCCGATTTCAGCGCCTCGATACCGTCGATAATTAATCGCCCGGAGGCCGAGGCGAAGAAGTGGTTTTGCTTAAAGCCGTGCTCGCGCCATTCCAACAGGTTACCACCACGGCCAAAGCGCAGGGGGATCTGATAACGTTCGGCGTGCTTCTGCAGCACCCGCAGATCGAACTGCACCAGGTTCCAGCCGATAATGGCGTCGGGATCGTGCTGCTCCAGCCATTGGTTCAGGCGTTCCAGCATTTGTGGACGGCTGTTGCAGTATTCCAGCTCGAAATCCAGCGCCTCAGTGCCGCCGTTGGCCGGGCCGAGCATATACACTTGGCGTTGGCCACAGCCTTCCAGCGCGATGGAGTAAAGCTCGCCATGGGCGGTGGTTTCGATATCCAGTGATACCAGCTTTAAAGAGGGGCGATAGTCTGGGGCGGGCTTCATCTGGGCGTTGAGCCACAGGCCGTTACCGTCGGGTTGGCCGTTGAACCACACCGGGGCGGTGATAAAGCGCTCCATCAGATAGCGTTCCGGCGGGCGGATATCGGCCTCAAACACGTTGACACCACCCTCTTTGAGCAGTTTTTCCAGCTTGATCAACTGACGATGCTGGCGGCAATAAAGGCCCATCACCGGACGGGAATGGAAATCCTGCAGTGGCAAGGGTTTCAGCTCGACATGCCGCTCTTCACGCAGCAGCAACTCGGCCCGCTGACGCTGTTCGGCGGGAATGAATGCCACGGAGGTCTGTGGGGCCAGCCGTAGCCGTTGTGGCCCGCTATCGGTTGCCAGCCAGAACTCAACTTCGGTACCGGCGGGCGTATCACGCCAATGGCGGGTGAGTAAGAAACCCTGCTGTAGAGATGTCACTAGTTTCTGAGCATCGGTGATCTATAGATGTTTATAGTATGGGTTTTTATACAGTCATTGTCTATTACTGGCCGGATTGGCTAAATCTACATACAATTCAACGATTGACTCCCCCTGGCCCGAGCCGGACAATCCTTCGCCCATACGTTTAGCTTACCAACAGAGGTTTAATGGAAGCCTATTTACAGCAGTTGATCACCCAGTCATTGGCTTTCACCCTGGTGGTGGTCATGTTGGTGGCGTTCCTGGAGTCGCTGGCGTTGGTCGGTTTGTTATTGCCGGGCACGGTGATGATGGCCAGCATTGGCGCACTGATCGGCAGCGGACAGGTGGACTTTTATATGGCCTGGGGAGCTGGCATTGTCGGTTGCCTATTGGGGGATTGGATTTCCTACTTTATCGGCCGGGCTTTCAAAGGACCGCTGCACCGCTGGTCGTTTCTGAAAAAGAACAAGGCGATGCTGGATAAAACCGAGCATGCGCTGCATCAGCACAGTGTCGTTACCATTTTGATTGGCCGCTTTGTGGGCCCGACGCGCCCGCTGGTGCCAATGGTGGCCGGCATGCTCGATCTGCCTCCCTACAAATTTGCCCTGCCCAATATCATCGGTTGCCTGACCTGGCCGCCGGTCTATTTCTTCCCCGGCATTCTAGCGGGGGTCGCGATCGATATTCCTGCCAGCGCCAACAGCGCGTTATTCAAATGGCTGTTGTTTGGCGTGGTGGTGCTGTTCTGGCTGGCAGCCTGGCTGAGTTGGCGCTGGTGGCGTGAAGGAAAGCGCAGTGCTGATAAGCTGACACGCTGGCTAACGCCTAAGCGGCTGCGGTTGGCCTGTATTGCTAGCTGGGTAGGGGCGCTGGTGTGTTTCTATTATATGCATCAGCAGGCGTTGATGCCGGTATATCGACATCTGCTGTGGAAAGTGCTGGCGGGCTGACGCTAAAATTTGGGCATAAAAAAACCGACTGGTGAGGTCGGTTTTTTTATTTCCCGGTGTCGAGTGGGTAACTCTGACCGGTTGAAGCCGCATTCATCTAACAGGATCAATTTTATCTTTGATACCCTCTAATGTCAAAAGCTCAGAAATCGGATATCTAGTATGTCGTGCCTTGGACTGATTAAGATATAATCAGCGGGTTAGCTCTGTTGCTGTCTTTACTTCGGTGTGCGCATGTACATATTCAAGCCCTGGTCGGGTGTACGGGTGGTGCCGTTATCCGATGCTCTGGCCGGAGTGAAGCCGCATTCATCTAACAACTGAGTGCTGCGCTGTGACAGGCAATGTAAGGGTAAGCGGCGGTGGCTCACTCCATGTTATGGAGTAACCGGATGATTGATATCGATAAGGCAATCATCGTTCTTGGGGCGCTGATCGCGTTGCTGGAACTGATCCGTTATGTGCTTCAGTTACTGAACTGATAATGGAAACGTAGCTAAGGCCGGGGGCTAACCACTCCCGGCCTTTAACATTCAGCCGCGAAAGCTTACTGGAAGAACGCCTCCAACTGCTCAAACACCCGCATATCTTCGCTATGGCGTTTCACCTGTAATACATCCTCCAGCTTTTCAACCTGGCTGATCATCTGCACCAGGCGCTGATCGTCGGCCACCAATAGCCAAATACGGCTCTGGGTTCCATCTTTCAGCGGCATACATAAAATACCTTCCACGTTAAAGGCACGGCGGGCAAACAGGCCACAAACGTGGGTCATTACGCCCGGATGGTTCCGTACCGCCAACTCCAGGATCACCTGTGGATTCTTTTGTAGTGATTGCATGGCTTATTCTCCAATCATTTCGATGTTGGCGGCACCCGGTGGCACCATTGGGTAAACTTTTTCGTTGATATCGATCAGCGCGTGGATCAGGCAAGGGCCAGGGCGTTGGATCGCCGCCAGCAACGCGGCCTGTGGATCTGCCTCGGCATTCAAATCGCAGGTGTCCAGGCCAAACCCGGCGGCAATCTTCAGGAAATCGGTACGCTTTGGATAGGTGGCGGCAAAGATATGCTGTTGATAGAACAGCGTCTGCTGCTGGTGTACCAATCCCAAGGCCTGGTTGTTCATCAGGATGATTTTCACGTCCAGATTGTGTTCAACGGCGGTCGCCATCTCTTGAATATTCATCATCAGGCTGCCGTCACCGGAAAAACACAGCACCTTGCGCTGAGGCTCTGCCAGGGCTGCACCAATCGCAGCAGGTAAACCAAAGCCCATGGTGCCCAAACCGCCGGAGGTCAGCCACTGGCGCGGGCGGCTCAGTGGATACGCCTGGGCTACCCACATCTGATGCTGGCCTACATCGGTGGTGATAATGGCACTTTCGTCCACGCAGCGTGCTGCGGCTTTAACCAGCCCGTAATGGCTCAATGGATCTGCCACATTTGGCATGTTGATCGGGAATTCACGCTTCAGATCGTTAACGGTGTTCATCCATTCGGTACGCGGCTGTGCTTCGATCATCGGTAACAGCTGTTGCAGCACCTGGCTGACATCGGCATGGATGGCAATATTGGCCTGTTTAACCTTGCCCAGTTCGGCACGGTCGATGTCCACGTGGATAATTTTGGCGTTCGGGCAGAATTGCTCGGTTTTACCGATTGCCCGGTCGTCGAAGCGGGCGCCCAGCACGATCAGCAGGTCGGCTTCTTGCAGGATAAAGTTGGTGCTGCGCGCGGCATGCATCCCCAACATGCCTAATGACAGCGGGTGTTCTACCGGCATTGCGCCCAATGCCATCAGCGTCATGGTGGTTGGCAGGTTGGAGCGCTCGGCCATTTCCAGCGCCGGTTTATGGGCTTCTGCGCAGATGATGCCACCACCCAGATACAGAATAGGGCGCTTGGCCTGGTTGATCATTGCAGCAGCCTGTTCGACCTGCTTGCTATCAAAGGCCGGTGGGGCGTCTGGAACGGCCATTGGCGGTAACAAATCCCACTCAATTTCGGCGGTTTGCACGTCTTTCGGGATGTCGATCCACACCGGGCCTGGACGGCCGGATTCGGCAATGCGGAATGCGTCGCAGATCACCTGCGGCAGATCGCTGATATCACGGACCAGGTGGTTGTATTTGGTGATGGGAATGGAAATGCCGTAGGTATCCACTTCCTGGAAGGCATCGGTGCCGATCATCGAGGAAGATACCTGGCCGGTAATGCACACCAGCGGGATCGAATCGAGCTTGGCGTCGGCAATGGCGGTCACCAGATTGGTGGCTCCTGGGCCGCTGGAAGCGATACAGACCGCCGCCTTGCCGTTGGTACGTGCCATGCCCTGCGCCATAAAACCGGCCCCTTGCTCGTGGCGGGCCAGCACGTGCTGGATGACGGTGCTTTGGCTCAGAGCATCGTACAGCGGCAGCGCTGCGCCACCGGGAATGCCTGCAATAGTGGTGATACCCTGACGCTCCAGCAGATGCACGATCAGCTGTGCGCCGGTAATACGTTGGCCTTGGTGTGGCGTGCCCGAAGTTGCCATGTGCCTATCCTTTTCTCTGGGCCGGTTAGCTTTTCTGGGCAGGGGGACTAAAACAAGAAACCCCGCCCGGTTTGCGCCGGCGGGGTTTGGGAATCGATGCGTTGATTCGGACCCTACGGCGCGTTGCCGACGACCACCACCACACGCACGACGACCACCGCGGCTGGTAGCGCGGTTGTTAGTAGGGTCGAGGTCAGCGAGGATGCGATCACAGGGAGCCTTATCATCAGTAGTAAAAAACAGAACTTTATAAAACCACAGGTGCAAAATTCGCACAACAGGTTTATTGGTTCAGCATAAAAAACGCGTGGTAGATCACGGTTTAACCGGAATACCCAGCACCTTGGCTTCCGGTGCGCTGCCGCTTACCAATGCCTGCGTTGGGCCGTCGTAATAAATCCGCCCATCCACGACCAGCAACGTACGCGGCGCGATGCGGGCGGCATCCTCAAGATTATGTGAAACCATCAGCAACGTGAGTTGGCGCTGGTCGCAGACGTTTTGCAGCAGTTGCAGCATCTCACTGCGCAGTGCCGGATCGAGTGCAGAGAAAGGCTCGTCGAGCAGCAGGATCGGCTGCTGGCGGATCAGGCAACGTGCCAAGGCTGCCCGCTGCCGTTGCCCGCCGGAAAGTTGCGACGGTAGGCGCTGCAGATGCCCCTCCAATCCGACCTGTTGGGCAATCTGTGCCAGTTGTTCCTGCTGTGCGGCGGTTAGGTGCAGGCCAGGATCCAGCCCTAGGCCGATGTTTTGCCTGACAGTCAGGTGGGCAAACAGGTTGTTTTCCTGGAACAGCATTGACACCGGGCGTTTGGCGGGGGGCGAAGCGGTATGATCGCTTCCGTTGAGCCACAGTTTGCCGCTGGCCGCCGGCAGAAAACCGGCGATCAGGCTGAGCAAGGTACTTTTGCCTGCGCCGCTAGGGCCCAGCACCGCAACGTGTTCTCCCGGCTGAATGCGCAGGTCAAAACGCATCGGCAGGTGTTCGTACAGATAGGTCAGTTTTTCAAGCGTCAGCATGGCGGCCCGGTAAACGTTCAATCAGGGTAAACAGCAGGAAACAGAGCAGCAGTAGCAGCAGAGCGGTCACGGCCCCGTCGTTGCTGCGATATGCGCCAATCTGCTGATAGAGATAAAAAGGCAGGGTACGGAACTGCTCGTTGCCGAACAGCGCTACCACGCCGAAATCGCCAATCGACAGCACACAGGCAAAGGCCAAAGCCTGCGCCAGCGGGCGTTGCAACGCTTTCAGCTCGATCCAGCGCAGCCGCTGCCAGCCGTGGATATCCAGCGACAAGCATAGTGGATTATAACGCTCGGCCAGATCGCGCATCGGGTTTTCCAGCACTTTCAGCGCGTAGGGCACCGCCATCAATGCATTGGTGAGGATCACCAGCGCATAAGGCGATTGCGGTAGCCCAGTGGTATCGCTCAGCAACAGGAAGAAACCGGTAGCCAGCACAATGCCCGGCATTGCGAGGATCACCATGCCGCTCAGTTCCAGCGTCTGTCCCCAGGCGGCCCGTTGCCGCAGCTTCAGCTCACGGCTGCTCCATAGCAGCATCATGGTCAATACCACACACAAAATGCCCGCGCCTAGTGCGATACGTAGCGAGGTGAACAGGGCCTGCCAGAGAATGGGCTGTTGCAGCACGGTGACCAGCGTCTGGTTGGCACCATCGATGATCACCGCCAGCAACGGAGGTAGCAGTAACAGTAGCGCAGCGACAATAAATAGCGTATCGCTAATGCGCCGCCCCAGACTGTCCTGCGGATCGCGCCAGCGCTGGGCGTGGGTATGGCCAACCGGCAGAGCCTGGCTCAAACGCTGGCTGAGCACCACCAGCCCCAGGCAGCAAGCCAGTTGGATCAGCGCCAGCAGCGCCGCGCGGCTGAGATCGTAGTCGTAACTCAAGGCCTGATAGATCGCCAGCTCTATGGTGGTGGCCTGTGGCCCGCCGCCCAACGACAGCACGGTTGCAAAGCTGGCAAAACACAGCATAAACACCAGTGCGCCGCTGGGGAGGATCTGGCGGCGTAACGCAGGCCATTCCACAAAGCGGAACTGCTGCCAGCCGTTCATCCCCAGCTGTGCGGCCAGTTGGCGCTGCTCGGTGGGGATGTTCTCCAGCGCCTGTAGCAGAAGGCGGGTGGCCAGCGGCATATTAAAGAACAGATGCGCCAGCAGGATGCCTTGCAGGCCATAAGGCGAAAAACTGTAGTTCACGCCCAGCCAACCACAGAGCGTTGCCAGCCAGCCTTGCCTGCCGTAGACGCTCAGCATGCCAAATACAGCCACCAGCACCGGCAGCACCAGCGTCATGGCGCACAGCCGCAGCAGCAGGTTACGGCCAGGGAAGCGCCGCCGGTATAACGCTCGGGCCAGCCAGATGGCAGGCACCACCGAGATCACGGCAGAGAGTAGCGCCTGCCAAAAGGTAAAGCGCACTACATGCCACAGGTAGCTGTCTTGCCACAGGCTGCGCCAATCACTTTCTGGCGCATGACGCCACAGCGAGCCCATGGCCGCTAACGCGATCAGCAGGATCAGACCTGCGGCCATCAGCCCCGGCCATAACCAGCGGGGGATCAGTGGCTGACGGCAGTTTGCCATGCTCGGATCCAGTTACCACGCTGTTGTGCCACTTCCTCGGCACTGAATTGCAATGCCGTTTGCGGCACGGTCATCTGTTCGAAACCGGCGGGCAGTTCCGTCTTGATCACCGGGTACATCCAGTTGCCGGTGGGAATGGTGTTCTGGAAGGCCGGGGAGACCATAAACTGCATGAAGCGCTCGGCCAGTTCCGGCTGTTTGCTGGCCTTTAGCTTGCCAGCGACTTCGATTTGCAGGTAGTGGCCTTCGCTGAAGTTGGCCGCCGCATAGAGGTCTTTTTTCTCTTCGATCAGATGGTAGGCGGGGGAGGTGGTGTAGCTCAGTACCATGTCGCCTTCCCCTTTCAGGAACAGGCCGTAGGCTTCACTCCAGCCTTTGGTAACGGTGACGGTTTTCTTCGCCAACCGTTGCCAGGCAAGCGGTGCCTCGTCGCCATATACTTTCTGCATCCAGAGCAGCAGGCCAAGACCTGGTGTGCTGGTGCGCGGATCCTGATAGATGATCTTCAGGGGGCGATCGCTGCTTACCAACTCTTTCAGGCTGGTCGGCGGGTTCTTCAGCTTGTCTTTGTTGTAGACGAAAGCAAAGTAGCCATAGTCGTAGGGAACGAAGGTCTGGTTGTGCCAGCCACCGGGAACCGTGAGCTTGCTAGTATCGACTTGGCTGGTGGTGAACAGATCCGTTTGCTGCGCGGCTTGCAGCAGGTTGTTGTCCAGCCCCAAAACCACGTCGGCGGCGCTGTTTTTGCCTTCCATTCTCAGGCGATTGAGTAACGACACGCCGTCTTCCAGCGCCACGAATTTCAATTCGCAGTCACATTCGGCCTCAAAGGCTTTTTTTACCGCCGGGCCAGGGCCCCAGTCGGCAGCGAAAGAGTCGTAGGTGTAGACCGTCAGCGTTGGCTTGGCCAGGACGGGCATCGCCGCTAGCAGTAATAAACAGGGCAGGTATTTTTTGACCACTTTGCACTCCTAATAGTAAAGGGGGCAAAGGTATCTGAGGACTGGGTTAACGAAGGTTAACGCGCCATGCTCAAATCCCTCCGCCGGTATTGACCGGATCAGGTTCGACGGGTGTGCTCTCAGCGGAAAACCGTTGGCCAAAAATTGGCGGGTTATCCGCACCCCGTTGAGTCGGCGCTATTGTAGAGGCTTAGCGGCGTGGGTGAAAGGCGATTATGCTTCCGGCGGCGCAAACCAGGCAGATTTAAAATCGAACCAGCCGAGGGTATTCATTCGTACCCCACGCATACTGCGTTGACCATGCAGTTGCAGCCAGTGGTGGAATAACGGATGCAACTGATGGTTGCTGACCAGGCGCTGGCAAAATTCGGCCATGGACAGGCGATTTTCTCGCCACTGAGCGGCATCCTGCGCGATATCCTCCGTCAAACAGTGTTGGATCAACGGCAGTTCATACAGCGTGGCAAATAGCGAAAACTCCAGCGGCAGGGTGAAGTTGGCGCTGCCTAACCACAGATCGCTTTGCGCTTTGCCCTTATGCCAGGCTTCATAATCCACGACCTGTACATTGAGTTTGATGCCCTGCTCAGCCAGCAGAGAGGCGATAGCCTGCTTGATTGCGTGGAACTCGGAATGTTCGCTGTAGAAGGTCAGGGTCAATTCAGTTAAGCCCGCAGGCTTGGGTTGCTGCCCCAACACACGGTTATGTAACCAGCGCGGGAGAATGCCATAGGCCGGAGCCCAGTAACGCTGGTAGAGCGGCCCGGCATGGCTCAGCAGCGCGATCGGATTGATCAGTTCGCTTAGCCAACTGCGGATCTCCGGGTCGGCCGCCAGTGCCGAACGCTGGTCGAACAGCAGAAAATAACAGCCTTCTTCGAGACGGCTTTCCAGCTCGTTCCTACCGGTATCATCTCCCTGCAGTTGGACGCCGGAGTGGGCCAGCTCTTCGGTGATTTCCGGTAATACCCAAATGTTGACCTCATCGATCAGGGCGCGATAGCCAAAGTAGTCGTCAAAGGCATGGATTTTCATCTGGCTCTGATTGTTGTGTATCACGCGATAGGGGCCGGTGCCGATCGGATGGCGGGCAAAATCCGGCAGGCTCTGCCATTCGCGCGGCAGGATCATGGCATGTACGCTGCTTAGCAGCCAGGGCAGCCAGTAGTCCGGCGTGTGCAGATGCACATCGATGACATAGGGCGTGGGCGAGTCGATCCTGTCGATATGCGAAAATAGCGGTTGTGGGATCAGGCGGTTGAGCGACTGGATCACATCTTCCATTTCCAGCTCACGGCCATGGTGAAAATGGATCGCCGGACGTAGATAAAAGCGCCAGTGCAAAGGGGTGATTGTTTGCCAATGATGCGAAAGATCGGGTTCCAGTTCCCCGTTTTCCTCGTTTACCCTCGTCAGGCCGTTGAAAATCTGTCTTGCCAGGTGAGTTTCTGAACGGCGTAGTGCCGAGCCGGGCAACAGGTTGTAAAGCTGACGATAGTAGAGCACGCGCAGGATATGTTTCCCCTGGCGGAAGCTGCGCCCCAGCTGGGAAAGCAGCATTTGGCGTACCACGTCTTTATCGCCCACCAACTGGACTAACTGATCGATGCGATCCTGTTCCAGCAATTCTTCGGCACGCTGTTGTTGCAATGCCAACCCGGTGTAGTGGAAGCTGAGCTGCGAACGTTTACCCCGGCCGGATTCGGCCTGCCAGGTCAGCCAGCCCTCGTGCTGCATGGCTCCCAGTAGCGAGCGAACATGGCGGCGGGAGCAACTGAGCACTTCTGCCAACTCTTGCAGCGTGGTTTCGGTAGTTTGGCCATGGCAGCGTTGCCACAGGCGAATGAACTGTTGTTGCAGGCGTGAGGTGGACATAAAAGAGGAACTCTCTGGCATCAAGTCGTCAATTTATCTTTCCCTATATTACGCCGATAATGATTACAGTTGAAACAGCGGGGGGATAGCCAATGACAGTTCTGTTAGCCAAACAGTTTTATCAGCGTTATTTCACCGCGATCCGCCGCCAGCAGGCCGATTGGCTGCAGGTGGTACCTGAACAGGCGCGACTGGAGATGCTGGCCCATTTGACCCAGTGGGACATCGCCACGCTGAGCGACAAGCAATACCGTGAGCGTATCTGACGTTCACCGCAAAGTGTTTCTGAGTAATGGTGCTTTTCACCAGCCAGTGGGGCAACCCACTGGCATTTTTATCTGCCGTCTTGACTTCCTTCGGCAATTTTCCTTCTGTAGCATAGCCTTCTTTATTTCTGGATAGGGATATCGCCATGAGTTTCAGACGCTGGTTGCCGCGCCGTTTTAATCCCGTTTTTGCCGCCTTCTTGTTGATAGCCTTCCTGACCGGCATTGCCGGAGCGCTGCAAGCCCCCACGCTGAGCCTGTTTTTGACCACCGAGGTAAAGGTGCGCCCATTATGGGTGGGTATGTTCTATACCGTGAATGCCATCGCCGGGATTGCCGTCAGCTTCCTGTTGGCCAAGCGTTCGGATACCCGTGGCGATCGGCGCAAGCTGATCCTGGTGTGCTGTGCCATGGCGGTGGGCAATAGCCTGTTGTTTGCGTTCAACCGTGATTATCTGACCTTGATCACTGCTGGTGTATTACTGGCCGCGATAGCCAATACCGCCATGCCGCAGATTTTTGCCCTGGCGCGTGAGTATGCGGACAGCTCGGCACGTGAAGTAGTGATGTTCAGTTCGGTGATGCGTGCTCAGCTTTCACTGGCCTGGGTGATCGGCCCGCCGCTGTCGTTTATGTTGGCACTGAACTACGGCTTTACCGTGATGTTTATAATTGCGGCGGGGATTTTTGTCGTCAGCGTGCTGCTGGTGTGGCTGATATTGCCTTCGGTGCCCCGCGCCAACGTTGAGATCAGCGTAGATTCTCCGCCTATCGCGCCAATCAGCGCCTGGCGCGATCCCGATGTGCGCCTGCTGTTTGTGGCCTCGATGCTGATGTGGACCTGCAACACCATGTATATCATCGATATGCCACTGTACATCACTGCCGATCTGGGCTTGCCAGAACGGCTGGCAGGTTGGCTGATGGGCACCGCGGCCGGGCTGGAGATCCCGGCTATGCTGCTGGCGGGGTATTACGTCAAACGCTTTGGCAAACGCAATATGATGCTGTTTGCTGTGGCAGCAGGCGTGCTGTTTTATGCCGGGCTGGTGCTGTTTAAGTTCCAACTGGCGTTGATGGTGTTGCAACTGTTCAACGCGGTGTTTATCGGCATTGTTGCCGGGATCGGCATGTTGTATTTTCAGGATCTGATGCCGGGGCGGCCCGGTGCCGCGACCACCATGTTTACCAACAGCATTTCGACTGGGGTGATCCTGGCCGGTGTACTGCAAGGCGCGTTGGTGGAAAACTTTGGGCACTCTGCGGTTTACTACCTGATTACTCTGCTTGCCATCCTGGCGCTGTGGATGTGTGCCAAAGTTCGCGAAGTGTGAGCTGTAACACCCGGTTAGTTGATACATATCATTGAGAAAACCGCTCCATTCTCACTAAGATAAACGGACTCAGAGCGTGAGCTTCACGCTCTTATCCATCTTGCTATTGAGATGCCGATCCCGTTGAAAAAAGTGGGTATGTTATGGATAAACTAACGCCGCTCAAACCTGTTCCCTCCCTCTGTGCCGTTATCGCTGCTCTGTTGATCTGGTTTGTGATCCCCGTCCCTGAAGGGGTGGCACCGAATGCCTGGCATTTGCTTGCACTGTTTATTGGTACCATCATTGCCATTATCGGCAAGGCGATGCCGATCGGCGCCGTATCCATCATTGCCATTGCGCTGGTGGCCGTGACGGGAGTGACCAACCCTGGCAAGCCGGGGGCCGCGCTGGACGATGCACTGAGCGGGTTCTCCAACCAACTCATCTGGCTGATCGGTTTCTCGATCATGATCTCCCTGAGCCTGAATAAAACCGGCCTGGGATCGCGCATTGGCTACTACTTTATCTCGCTGTTTGGCAAGAAAACGCTGGGGATCGCCTATGCGTTAACCCTGGCGGAAACCGTGCTGGCACCGGTTACGCCGAGCAATACCGCCCGTGGTGGCGGGATCATTCACCCGATAATGAAATCGATAGCGGACAGCTTTGGTTCCAAGCCCGAGCTGAACACCTCCGGCAAGATTGGCCGCTATCTCTCGCTGGTGAACTACAACATCAACCCGATCACCTCGGCGATGTTTATTACTGCTACCGCGCCTAACCCGCTGATTGTCAATTTGATCGCCAAAGGTGCCGGTTCGGAGTTTGAACTGACCTGGGGTATGTGGGCGGTAGCGGCGCTGGTACCGGCGATTTGTTCGCTGATCGTCATGCCGCTGGTAGTTTATTGGTTGTATCCACCTGAAATCAAAAGCACCCCGGATGCGCCATTGTTTGCACAAGATAAGCTGCAAACTCTGGGGCGGATAACCCTGCCAGAGAAAATCACGCTGGGTGTGTTTGCCCTGTTGCTGGTGATGTGGGCCGGAGTTCCGGCGATGATTTTTGGCCCCGCACTGGCGGTTAACCCAACGACGGCAGCGGTGATTGGTTTGGCGATCCTGCTGGCAACTGGCGTACTGAGCTGGGACGACGTGCTGAAGCACAAAGGGGCCTGGGATACCGTGGTCTGGTTTGCCGCCTTGGTGATGATGGCGACCTACCTCGGCAAACTGGGTCTGATTGCCTGGCTGTCACAAACGGTAGGTTCGGGTATCGATCATATGGGGATGAGCTGGGTCGGAGGGACCATTCTGCTAACGCTCGTCTATCTCTATTCGCATTACTTCTTTGCCAGTACCACCGCGCACGTGACCGCCATGTTCGCCGCGTTCTTTGCCGCAGGTATTGCCCTTGGTGCGCCTCCGGCTCTGCTTGGCCTGATCCTGGCCTTCTCGTCTTCGCTGATGATGTCGTTAACCCATTATGCTACCGGTACCGCGCCGATCATCTTTGGGTCGGGCTATGCCACTCTGGGGGAATGGTGGAAAACCGGCTTTATCATGAGCGTGGTCAACCTGCTGATCTGGGCGCTGATTGGTGGGGTATGGTGGAAGTGGTTAGGCTATTGGTGATTTTGATGAAAGCCTCACCCGCCGGGCGGCGGGTGAGGCTGAGGTTTAGTTCAGAAACGCCGGTTGCTGCGCTTCGTAGCGGGAAATCTCCGCTTCGTGCTGCAACGTCAGGCCAATGCTGTCCAAACCGTTAATCATGCAGTGGCGGCGGAAGCTGTCGATCTCAAACGGGTAGCTTTTGCCCCCGGCGTTCACCGTCTGGTTTTCCAGATCGACCACGAACTCCGTGCCTTCGTGTTCTGCCACCAGCTTAAACAGAGTATCCACATCCTGTTCGCTCAGCGTGACCGGCAGCAGCTGGTTGTTGAACGAGTTGCCGTAGAAGATATCCGCAAAGCTTGGTGCAATTACTACCTTGAAGCCGTAATCAGTCAGTGCCCATGGCGCGTGCTCACGGGATGAGCCACAGCCAAAGTTTTCCCGGGCTAACAGGATGCTGGCCCCTTTATAGCGCGGAAGGTTCAGCACAAACTCAGGATTTGGCTGTTGACCCGCATCGTCCAGGAAGCGCCAGTCGTTGAACAGGTGCTGGCCGAAACCGGTGCGGGTGACTTTCTGTAGAAACTGCTTCGGGATAATGGCGTCGGTATCGACGTTGGCCGCGTCCAGAGGCACCACTAAGCCGGTATGTTGAGTAAATTTAGCCACGCTGGTGCTCCTTAGTGCAATTCACGGATGTCGGCAAAATGGCCGGTAACGGCAGCAGCAGCAGCCATCGCCGGGCTGACCAGATGGGTACGCCCACCGCGGCCCTGACGCCCTTCGAAGTTACGGTTGCTGGTTGAGGCACAGCGTTCGCCAGGGTTCAGACGGTCGTTGTTCATCGCCAGGCACATGGAGCAGCCTGGCAGACGCCATTCGAAACCCGCTTCGATAAAGATCTTGTCCAGACCTTCCTCTTCCGCCTGTGCTTTCACCGGGCCGGAGCCAGGCACCACAATCGCCTGCACGCCGGCGGCCACTTTACGGCCTTTGGCAATGGCGGCTGCGGCACGCAGATCTTCGATGCGTGAATTGGTGCAAGAACCGATAAACACTTTGTCGATTGCGACGTCAGTCAGCTTGATGCCGGGTTTCAGGTCCATATAGGCCAACGCTTTTTCAGCTGAGGCACGTTCCACCGGATCGCTAAAGGAATCGGGGGTTGGGATCGCCTGATCGACCGCGATAACCTGCCCAGGGTTGGTGCCCCAGGTGACCTGTGGCGCGATATCTTCCGCCCGCAAGGTGATAGTGGTATCGAATTTGGCTTCGGCGTCGGACTTCATGGTGCGCCAGTAGGCCACAGCCTGCTCCCAGTTTTCCCCGGTAGGAGCGAACTGGCGGCCTTTCAGGTAATTGAAGGTGGTGTCGTCTGGCGCAACCAGGCCTGCTTTGGCACCCATCTCAATCGCCATGTTGCACAGCGTCATGCGGCCTTCCATGCTCAACGCTTCGATCGCTTTGCCACAGAATTCAACTACGTGGCCAGTACCACCAGCGCTGCCGGTTTTGCCGATCACGGCCAGCACGATATCTTTGGCGGTGATACCTTCTGCCGCATCGCCGGTGACTTCAATCTTCATCGTCTTGGCGCGGCCCTGCTTCAGGGTTTGGGTCGCCAGCACGTGTTCCACTTCCGAAGTACCGATACCGAACGCCAGCGAGCCAAAGGCACCGTGCGTGGCGGTATGGGAGTCACCACAGACGATGGTCATGCCCGGCAGCGTCATGCCTTGCTCAGGGCCGATAACGTGCACAATGCCCTGGAAGGGGTGGTTCAGGTCATACAGTGAGACGCCGAACTCTGCACAGTTCTTGATCAGCTCCTGCATTTGAATGCGAGCCATCTCGCCGCTGGCGTTGATGTCTTTGGTCTGGGTCGACACGTTGTGATCCATGGTGGCAAATGTCTTGCCCGGCTGACGCACTTTGCGGCCCATGGCACGCAGGCCGTCGAAGGCCTGTGGGGAGGTCACTTCATGCACCAGATGCCGATCGATGTACAGCAGCGGTGTCTCGTTTGGCGCTTCATGCACCACGTGGGCATCGTATAATTTCTGATATAAGGTCTTGGCCATGATTTACGCCCCCTCAGCCACGAAGCGGGCAATGATATCGCCCATTTCATTGGTGCCGATGGCTTTGCCGGCACCGGCCAGATCGGCGGTACGGTAGCCCTGTTCCAATGCCTGATTAATGGCGCGCTCGATCGCATCTGCGGCTTCATCGGCACCCAGGCTGTAACGCAACAGCAGGGTGGCAGACAGAATTTGCGCGATCGGGTTGGCAATGTTTTTGCCCGCGATGTCAGGTGCGGAACCCCCGGCGGGTTCGTACAGGCCAAAGCCTTGTTCGTTCAGGCTGGCGGACGGCAGCATGCCCATCGAGCCGGTGATCATGGCGCATTCGTCCGACAGGATATCGCCGAACAGGTTGGAGCACAGCAACACGTCGAACTGGGATGGGTCTTTGATTAACTGCATGGTGGCGTTGTCGATATACATATGCGACAGCGACACATCCGGATAGTCCTTGGCTACCTGACTCACAACTTCACGCCACAGGATGGAGCTTTGCAACACGTTGGCTTTATCAATCGAGGTGACGATATTGCGGCGTTTGCGGGCGGACTCGAAGGCGATACGGGCGATGCGTTCGATCTCAAAGCGGTGGTAGACCTCGGTATCAAAGGCGCGCTCATGCATGCCCTGGCCTTCACGGCCTTTGGGTTGGCCAAAGTAGATGCCGCCGGTTAACTCACGTACGCACAGAATGTCGAAGCCACGCGCGGCAATATCGGCACGCAGCGGGCAAAAATCTTCCAGCCCTTGGTACAGGCGGGCAGGGCGCAGGTTGCTGAACAGTTTGAAGTGCTTACGCAGCGGCAGCAGCGCACCGCGCTCCGGCTGCTCTGCCGGTGGCAGGTGCTCCCATTTGGGGCCGCCTACCGAGCCGAACAGGATGGCATCGGCCTGCTCGCAGCCGGCAACGGTTGCAGCAGGCAGTGGGGTGCTGTGGCGATCGATGGCAATGCCACCGACGTCATATTCACTGGTGGTAATGCGGATACCAAAGCGTTGGCGCACGGCATCTAACACTTTGTGGGCCTGGGCCATTACTTCCGGGCCGATTCCGTCTCCGGGCAAGACGGCAATGTGGTAAGTCTTAGTCATGTTCACACCGTTTCCTGATTATTTTGCTGTTTGGTTTGCTGCAAGCGCTGCTTTTCTTTTTCTACTTGCTGAGAGCGCCAGATATTGTTCAATACGTGGATCATCGCCTTGGCAGAGGATTCCACAATATCGGTTGCCAGGCCCACGCCATGGAAGCGGCGGCCATTGTAAGACACCACGATATCAACCTGGCCCAGCGCGTCGCGGCCCTGGCCTTTGGCGGTCAGTTGATATTTCACCAGCTCAATCGGGTAGCCGGTAATACGGTTGATGGCTTGGTAAACAGCATCGACCGGGCCGTTGCCCGTAGCGGCTTCGGACTTCTCTTCCTCGCCACATTTCAGTTTGACCGAGGCGGTAGCCATAATGCTGCTGCCAGACTGCACGCTGAAGTATTCCAGGCTGAAATGCTCAGGCTCTTCTTGCTGCTTATTGATAAATGCCAGGGCTTCCAGATCGTAGTCAAACACCTGGCCTTTCTTATCTGCCAGCTTCAGGAAAGCCGCGTACAGCACGTCCAGATTGTAATCCTGTTCCTTGTAGCCCATCTCTTCCATACGGTGTTTTACCGCCGCGCGGCCGGAACGGGAGGTCAGGTTCAACTGGACATCTTTCAGACCGATGGTCTGAGGGGTCATGATTTCGTAGTTTTCGCGGTTTTTCAGCACGCCATCCTGGTGGATACCGGAGGAGTGAGCGAAGGCGTTGGAACCGACGATGGCCTTGTTGGCCGGGATAGGCATATTGCACAGCTGGCTGACCAACTGGCTGGTACGGTAGATTTCCTGATGATTGATATTGGTGTGCACCTGCATAAAGTCCTGACGCACCTTGATGGCCATGATCACTTCTTCCAGTGAACAGTTACCGGCACGTTCGCCGATGCCGTTCAAGGTGCCTTCTACCTGGCGGGCACCGGCCTGGACGGCTGCGATAGAGTTACCCACGGCCATGCCCAAGTCGTCGTGGCAGTGGACGGAGATGATCGCCTTATCAATATTAGGCACGCGGTCGTACAGCGTAGTGATGATGCCGCCGAACTGGTTTGGCGTGGTGTAGCCAACGGTATCAGGGATATTAATGGTAGTGGCACCGGCGTTGATGGCGGCTTCTACCACGCGGCACAGGTTATCAATCGGGGTACGGCCAGCGTCTTCACAGGAAAACTCTACGTCATCGGTATAGTTACGGGCGCGTTTCACTGAGCGCACCGCCATTTCCAGCACCTGGTCGAAAGAGCGCTTTAATTTGGATTCGATATGCAGGGTGGAGGTGGCCAGGAAGACGTGAATACGGAAGGCCTCGGCTACGCGTAATGCTTCGGCAGCGACGTCAATGTCGTTATCAACACAGCGTGCCAGACCACAAACGCGGCTGTTTTTGATCTGGCGGGCAATGGTCTGTACCGACTCGAAGTCCCCAGGGGAGGAGACTGGGAAGCCGACCTCCATTACATCGACACCCATTCTTTCCAGCGCCATGGCGATCTGGATTTTTTCTTTAACGCTCAGGCTTGCCTGCAGCGCCTGTTCACCATCACGCAATGTGGTATCGAAAATAATGACTTGTTGGCTCATCGTGTTGTTCCTTGTCGTGTTTGTTTCACGCTAAGCGGGTAAAAAAAAACCCGCGCAGTAGCGCGGGTTTTGCAGATGATGGGCTGAATCAGCTTTGAACCCCGTCCACCAGCGTACCGCGCACATAAGATGCGTTTAGTAGTAGGCCTAGTAGACGGTGGGTACGGATCATGGCGGTCAGCTTCTCTAAAATTGTTTCGTTGCCTAATTTGATACTTTATTGGCCGGGGCATGTCAACACCTGATTAAAACAGGGGTATTGAAAAGCGTGGCACCAACGGGGATAGCACCAGTTGGAAATTCGGTAAAATCCGCAAGGGCCAGCGTTAAATCCACAGGTGATCGGGGGTTTATTAGCATAAATGGTTTGAAAGTGGCACTGCCGCATTGATTAGCAAGACTACTCGGTTAAAATTTATCGTTGGCGCAAAAAAACAGCAAACGTGGTTTGATGGGATGCTGATGTTGTGGGCTTGGCATTCATGGTGTCAATTTGTTGTCGTTAATTCATTCGTAATTCGTATTTTTAGCGCTGAACTGAGCCGCTACAATCAATTAAGTGAGGCTAAAGAGACCTATTTTGCTCTGGTATGATTGTCCATTAACTCATTTTATGGTCTGATCCAGAGGTTGATGTGTACCAAACAGGTATTCATAACTCAGGTGTTTTGCCTGCCAATTTTGTTTGTGTGCCATCGGCGAGTTGCGAACCGATGTGCCAAGGCTACCCGACGACGAACAATGCCTAATATGCACCGCTGTGTCATATTTTTATAGGATGATGCCCGATTGCTATCTTACAAGAGTAGTCAAAAGGGATAACTAATTTCGCTGTGTGGGAATAACGTAGCGTGTCTTTTCCCGTTATTCCCCTGCGCGCTAGCGGGATTATCTACATGGGACTTAGTGGAGTTTGGATATGTCCGAATATAATTCAGGAACTGTCTTGAGGAAAGAAAACGGTGATATTCATTTGCGCAGTGTGGATCTTAATTTACTCACTGTTTTTGATGCGGTTATGCAGATGCAGAATATTACCAAGGCGGCAAATTCCTTAGGGATGTCGCAACCGGCGGTCAGCAATGCCGTGTCGCGTTTGAAGCTCATGTTCAACGACGAGCTGTTTGTTCGCTTCGGCCGTGGCATTCAGCCTACCATGCGCGCCCGCCAACTTTTTGGCCCGGTACGCCAGGCACTGCAGCTGGTACAAAATGAGCTGCCAGGCGCTGGCTTTGACGCCCTGAGCAGTGAACGCCTCTTTATGCTTTCTATCTGCAGCCCGCTAGATATTCGTCTGACTGCCAAAATAATCAACAACGTCAAGAGCATGGCTCCCAACGTGCAGATACAGACCAAGTCTTACATGAGCAATAACATCGAGCATCAGTTACGCTATCAGGAAACCGAGTTTGTCATTGGCTATAGCCGCCTTGAACATCCCGAGTTTCAGGATATTGCCTTGTTCGATGATGAATTGACCCTGGTTGCCGCGCAGTCTCACCCACGCCTGGTGGGTACCATTAGCCAGAAACAGATGCTGGCGGAGCATCATGCCGTCATCGCCTTAGAGCGTTTTTGTTCCTTTAGCAAACCCTACTATCTTGACGAAACCCTACAACGCAGCGTCACCCAGCAATGTACCGACCTGTTCAGCGTATTGAATCTGGTCGCCATGACCGAGATGGTGGCAATCGCTCCTCGTTGGTTTGCCCAACAGCACGCACAAGCCTTGCAGCTAAAATTAATTCCGCTGCCTTGGGAGAGAAAAACCGCCACCTGTTATCTCTCCTGGCATGAGTCTGCCGAGCGTGATGAAGGCCATCAGTGGATGAAGTCCGTACTTAGCCAAGCGGGTGTATTGCGCTAATTAGTGATTTATTGGCCCAGCGCGCTTTCGAGTGCGTCGGGTTGATAATGGATAGCGCGAAAGAATAATAAGAATAGGCTCAAGTAAAACTAAGATAATTCCGGCTAATAACGCCGTGGGAAATATCATTCACCCACCAGGGTTAATTAATTTGAGCGAGTGAAACTCTATTCTGCCCCAAAGGATACCGCCGCTATTTTAAGCTGTCACCTCTCCCTTCTGGTCGTCGATCCCACTTTGTCTGTTTGGCGTAAACCTTTTGCACTCCCTTTTGTCCAAGATCAAGAGAAGTGAGCACAAGCGCGTTTTGGCTCACACTTCTACGCTGAAATCCCTTTTCCCACAGCCGGAGACTAGGTAGACTGCGCAAAAAAAGTAAACACGTGTAAGCTGAGATGTGAGAGCTTCCGCTCCAATCGCGGTTAACTGGTTGATTAATTTCAGGCATAGAGCGCTATGACCAATACCTTGCAGCATTACCATCAGGTCGAACGTATACAGCATCACATTGCTAACCGTGCCGAACATACGGCTTTCCGTCA
Source organism: Serratia sp. J2 (assembly GCF_046269175.1). Classification (NCBI taxonomy): domain Bacteria; kingdom Pseudomonadati; phylum Pseudomonadota; class Gammaproteobacteria; order Enterobacterales; family Yersiniaceae; genus Serratia; species Serratia sp. J2. The sequence goes on along the minus strand of NZ_JBKABN010000005.1, from coordinate 118,503 downwards.
GTGGTCCCCGCAGGGAGAAACACGGCTGACCTGGTCGCAGGTTGGGGCGCATATGCAGCATATAGCCTGCGCCTTGCTGGCTCTGGGCGTCGAGGTACAGGAACGTATCGCGATTTTTGCCAACAACAGCATGGCCTGGTCGCTGGCCGATCTGGCGATCCTCGAACTGCGGGCGGTCAGCGTGCCGCTTTATGCCACCAACACTCCGGCTCAGGCGGCATTTATCGTTAATGATGCGGATATCCGCATTCTGTTTGTCGGCGAGCAAGAACAGCTGGATGCCGCGATTGCGCTGCGTGGCGTATGCCCGCAACTGACCCATATTATTGTCTTTGATGCTTCAGCCGATTTGCGCGGCTGTGAGATTGCTCAACATCTGCATCATTTCGAACGTCTTGCGGATATCGAGCGTTTCGATGTCCTGCGTCAGCAAAGAATCGCCGAGCGGGATTTGCAGGACTTGTTTACCCTGATCTACACCTCAGGCACCACCGGAGAGCCGAAAGGCGTGATGCTTGATTACCGCAATATGGCCGCACAGCTTCAACTGCATGACGATCGCCTGACGGTAACAGCGGATGACGTTTCCCTCAGTTTCCTGCCGTTGTCACATGTGTTTGAACGTGCCTGGAGCTTCTTTATCATGCATTCGGGCGCGCAGAACGTTTATCTGCCCAATACCGACTGGGTGCGGGAAGCGATGGCCGATGTCAAACCGACCCTGATGTGCGCAGTGCCACGCTTTTATGAAAAAATCTTCAGTGCGGTGCATGAAAAGGTCGCTCGTGCGCCTTGGTTGCGGCGTGCCTTATTCCACTGGGCCATCGTCTGCGGTGAACGCAAGTTCCTCCAGGAAAGGGCAGGGAAACCGTTAGGCAAGCTGTTCGATCTGTCTCACCGCTGGGCTGACAAGCTGGTGTTAAGCAAGCTGCGGGGGATCCTGGGAGGGCGGGTGCGCTTCTTGCCAGCGGCCGGTGCCAAACTTGATGACAACGTGATTCTGTTTTTCCAGGCGATGGGCATCAACATCAAATACGGCTACGGCATGACGGAAACCTGTGCCACAGTCTCCTGCTGGGAAGAAAACAACTTCCGATTTGGTTCGATCGGCAAGCCACTGCCCGGTGTGGAAGTGCGCATTGGCGATGAAAATGAAATCCAGGTGCGGGGGCCAATCGTGATGCGCGGCTATTTCAATAAACCGTTGGAGACGGCCGATAGCTTTACCGCTGACGGCTGGCTGAAAACCGGCGATGCCGGCATGATCGACGATAGCGGCAACCTGTTTATTACCGAGCGGCTGAAGGATCTGATGAAGACCTCCGGCGGCAAATACATTGCGCCACAGATGCTGGAAGGCACCCTGGCGCAGGATCGCTTTATCGAACAGGTCGCGATCGTTGCCGATGCACGCAAATTTGTCTCCGCGTTGATCGTCCCAAGTTTCGAGTCGTTGGAAGAGTATGCCAAATCGGTCAATCTGAAGTATCAGGATCGGCTCGAACTGCTGCGCAACAGCCATATCATCGAAATGTTCGAAAAGCATCTGCGGGAGATGCAAAAAGAGTTAGCCCTGTTTGAGCAGGTGAAGAAATTTACCCTGCTGCCGGCGGCCTTCTCGATGGAATTGGGGGAACTCACCCCGACCCTGAAGCTGCGTCGCAAGGTGATCCTACAGCGTTATCAGCATGAGATAGAGTCGATGTATCAGGAAAAGTGATGATAGGGGCGGCAGGCGGACGAAAAATCCCCAGTCGCCCTTGCCTGATTTAGTTCTGTAATTACCCCCACCCTCGAAATAATGCCTAGATGAACAACCGCTCAGCTAGTGCATAGTTTTGCCAAGCCGCACTTCTCCAGCCTGATGGCAATACCCTTGCCGGTGATAAGCCATTTTGCCGTTTGCCTGCCCCATATTCTGACGCTATGTTAAGAGTCCAAAACGTCCATAAGATTTTTGGGGCCATGCCCCAGACAGGACAGGCGCTACGTTCCGGCGTCAGACAAGAACAAGCTATGTAAGCCTGGAGGCAAACCCATGGAAATATTGTCAGGAGCCGAGATGGTCGTCCGATCGCTGATCGATCAGGGCGTTAAGCATGTATTCGGCTATCCGGGCGGGGCGGTACTCGATATCTATGATGCCCTGCACACGGTGGGGGGCATCGATCATATTCTGGTGCGCCACGAGCAAGGGGCGGTGCATATGGCCGATGGCTATGCACGAGCGACCGGCGAAGTGGGCGTAGTGCTGGTCACTTCTGGCCCTGGGGCTACCAACGCCATTACTGGCATCGCCACCGCCTATATGGATTCCATCCCGATGGTGGTGCTATCTGGCCAGGTGCCGAGCTCGCTGATTGGTTACGATGCCTTCCAGGAGTGCGACATGGTGGGTATCTCCCGCCCGGTGGTAAAACACAGCTTCCTGGTCAAGCGTACCGAAGACATTCCTTCCGTGCTGAAAAAGGCGTTCTACCTGGCCTCTACCGGCCGCCCTGGCCCGGTGGTGGTCGATCTGCCGAAAGATATCGTCGGCCCGGCGATAAGAATGCCTTACGCGTATCCGCAGGACGTCAGCATGCGTTCCTACAACCCGACGGTGCAAGGCCACCGCGGGCAAATCAAACGCGCCCTACAGACCATTCTGGCGGCTAAAAAGCCGATCATGTACGTGGGCGGCGGTGCCATCAATTCGGAGTGCCATGGAGAGTTGCTGCAACTGGCGGAAAAGCTGAACTTGCCGGTCACCTGTACGCTGATGGGGCTGGGGGCGTTCCCCGGGACTCACCGCCAAAGCGTCGGTATGCTGGGCATGCACGGCACCTATGAAGCCAACAAGACCATGCATCATTCCGACGTGATTTTTGCCGTAGGGGTGCGCTTTGACGATCGCACTACCAATAACCTGGCCAAATATTGCCCGGATGCCACGGTGCTGCATATCGATATCGACCCGACCTCCATTTCCAAAACGGTGGATGCCGATATTCCTATCGTTGGCGATGCCAAACAGGTCCTGACGCAGATGCTGGAACTGCTGGCGCATGAGGACAAAGCGCAGGATTTCGATGCGCTGCGTGACTGGTGGCAGTCCATTGAACAGTGGCGCGCGCGTGATTGCCTGGGCTATAACAAAGACAGTGGCACCATCAAACCTCAGGCGGTGATCGAAACGCTGCACCGCCTGACCAAAGGCGATGCCTATGTCACCTCCGACGTTGGCCAGCACCAGATGTTTGCCGCGCTGTATTATCCGTTCGATAAGCCGCGCCGTTGGATCAACTCGGGTGGTCTGGGCACCATGGGCTTTGGCTTACCAGCCGCCCTAGGGGTAAAACTGGCACTGCCAGACGAAACGGTGGTGTGCGTCACCGGTGACGGCAGCATTCAGATGAATATCCAGGAGCTGTCCACGGCTCTGCAGTACAATTTGCCGGTAGTGGTGGTTAACCTGAATAACCGCTACCTGGGCATGGTGAAGCAGTGGCAGGACATGATCTATTCTGGCCGCCATTCTCAGTCCTATATGGATTCCTTGCCGGACTTCGTCAAGCTGGCCGAGGCCTATGGCCATGTTGGCATCGCCATTCGTACCCCGGATGAGCTGGAAAGCAAGCTGGCGCAGGCGCTGGCTGAAAAAGAACGTCTGGTGTTTGTCGATGTGACCGTCGACGAGACCGAACATGTTTATCCAATGCAGATCCGCGGTGGAAGCATGGACGAAATGTGGCTAAGCAAAACGGAGAGAACCTGATGAAGCGCCGTATTTTATCGGTATTACTGGAAAACGAATCCGGTGCGTTGTCGCGCGTCGTCGGGCTGTTCTCTCAGCGTGGCTACAACATCGAAAGCCTGACGGTTGCTCCTACCGATGATCCAACCTTGTCACGCATGACGATCCAGACGGTGGGTGATGAAAAGGTACTGGAGCAGATAGAGAAGCAGTTGCATAAGCTGGTTGACGTTTTACGCGTCAGTGAGCTGGTGCAGGGGGCTCACGTTGAGCGTGAAATCATGTTGGTGAAGCTGCAGGCTAGTGGCTACGGGCGTGAAGAGGTGAAACGCAGCACGGATATCTTCCGTGGCCAGATTGTGGATGTCACCTCCTCGCTTTACACCGTGCAGTTGGCGGGGACCAGCGACAAGCTGGATGCCTTCCTCAACGCCGTACGTGAAGTGGCAGAAATCGTTGAAGTGGCCCGCTCGGGGATTGTTGGCGTGTCGCGTGGCGACAAGATTATGCGCTGATAGCGGGTTTTCTGCACTACATCAGGGGCGTGGCAGGTTTGCTGCGCCCTTTCTTTTTAATTTTTTGCCCATTTGCTGGCACCTTTGGGCGAAAGCGGTTGCTCGGCCGTGTTTTCTGCTGTTAGATCGCCATTACGGGTTGAATAACCATAGTGACTATCATGGTTACTCATTACCCTTCTGCTTTCGGTTCGCTGCATGTTTAGTCGTATATTGAAAGCGTGGGGTAAACAACGCCACACGATCCATTGTCATTTTGAGAGTCATTTAAAGGGGTTAACGTGAAACTGGATGAAATCGCGCGTCTCGCAGGCGTTTCGCGCACTACGGCCAGTTATGTCATCAACGGCAAGGCGAAGCAGTATCGTGTCAGCGATAAAACCGTCGAAAAAGTGATGGCCGTGGTCAGGGAGCACAATTATCACCCGAATGCCGTAGCGGCAGGGCTGCGTGCAGGCCGCACTCGTTCTATCGGCCTGGTGATCCCGGATCTGGAAAATACCAGCTATACCCGCATCGCCAACTACCTGGAGCGCCAGGCGCGTCAGCGTGGTTACCAACTGTTGATCGCCTGCTCGGAAGATCAGCCGGATAATGAAATGCGTTGCATTGAGCACCTGCTGCAACGCCAGGTTGATGCGATCATCGTCTCCACCGCGTTACCGCCGGAGCATCCTTTCTATCAACGCTGGGCTAACGATCCTTTCCCGATTATCGCGTTGGATCGCGCTCTGGATCGTGAACACTTTATCAGCGTGGTGGGTGCCGATCAGGAGGACGCCTTTGCCTTGGCACAGGAGTTACGCACTTTCCCCGCCAAGTCGGTGTTGTATCTGGGAGCTTTGCCTGAGCTTTCGGTCAGCTTCTTGCGTGAGCAGGGTTTCCGCCAGGCCTGGCAGGATGATGAGCGGCAAGTGGATTATCTGTATGCCAACAGCTATGAACGTGAAGCAGCGGGTGTGCTGTTTGCGGAATGGCTGAAAACCCATCCGATGCCACAGGCGCTGTTTACCACCTCGTTCTCGCTGTTGCAGGGCGTGATGGACGTAACGCTGAAACAGCGTGGGCGTTTACCGGCGGATCTGGCGATTGCCACCTTTGGTGATCATGAGCTATTGGATTTCCTGGAATGCCCGGTGCTTGCCGTGGCTCAGCGCCACCGTGATGTTGCCGAACGGGTGCTGGAGCTGGTGCTTGCCAGCCTGGATGAACCGCGCAAACCTAAACCGGGTATGACGCGCATTCGCCGTAACCTGTTCCGCCGTGGCAGCCTGAGCCGCAAATAATGCCCTCACCCTAACCCTCTCCCACAGGGAGAGGGACCGATCGAGTCACAATTTGACTACGCTATTCGTTCTGTACACCCGGTGACTGATTAACTCCTGTTCCTGATCACAGCTTCGTATCCGCTCTCCTTGGTGGAGTGGGTCTGAAACTATAGTGACTCACTTTGGTGCCGAGATTATCTCTTTAGCTCCAGCAGAGCAGGGGCTATCAGCTCCCTCTCCCTGTTGGAGAGGGTTGGGGGGAGGGGACCACGCGAAACAGCCTGCGGCAATATTCCAGAAAATAACCGTATACCACGCCCATCGCCATCGAGATCACCGCATTACTGGTCACCGCGGCCAGGATCTGTTGTCCATCGGCGCCCACGCTCCACAGAATGACGGCGTAAACCGGCGATTGGAAACTGACATAAGCCAACAGATCGGCCAGGTTACGCAGCAAAAACTGCCCGCATGGGCTGCGGCGTGCGGTGGCGATGAAGAAATCGCGGTAGCGGCCATAGGGCCAGGCGATCACGATATTGACGGGGATCGACACCAGTCTGGAGGAGAGTGATTGGCTAAAGCTCATGCCCGAAATCAGTATTTCAATCGCCATCCCGACGATAAAACAGTACACCACTAGCGCAAAAGTATCGGCGGCAGCGCTGCGCCATGGTGAAACGGCTCTAGACATGACACGATCCCTGAATTTATCGGTTAACATGTTGCTTATTAATGTTAATTAGGTGTTATTAACTGACCTTTAAGCATTTTTGTAGTGTACTTGACTACATGGAATGTTTTAAGTGGCTTAAAATTTTTATTTTTAACATTTGGCTGATTTTTATCCTGACAACAGGGGGAAAAGCTCGTAAAGCAGGAGTTTAAAATGGTGAATGAAAATATTGTTAATATAAACAATGCGTTATGATTGTCTGGTGGCGGCGAGATGACGGTTTTGCGGCTGATTCAGCGATAGGCGCACTAAATTTGCGCATATTCCTAAATGCGCAAAAAAATCCAGGTTAATTGTAAATAGGTGTTTTGAGAATAATCTTACCATTTTGATTTGAATCATAATTAACGGCTTAAGCCAGTGCTTCGCCATTTATTTTATCTTTGGGTTGTTCTTTGACGGAATAATTGAAGTAAAATAGCGCGCCGTTGGCAGCGAAATACTTGCTGAGTGTTATTAAGTCAAGGGTTTATGGCATTTCGCTGCTGGCAAGCGGCTTGTGGCCAAGCCTTGACCGACGCGGGATGCGGTGGGGGTATCCCCGCCGAGAGCGATGTTGAAAAGTGAGACCTGGATTGCAGAAGGACATAATGAGTTATTTAATCGTCAATTTGTGTTTATTTTAATCGCACTCTTTCCGCTTAGAAAATTCTCCTCTTTAATCATGATGTTAATTTATATTCATGCAATAAATAGAGTTCCTTTCGTGAGCCAGCCTCCAGAATATGCCTATAAATATTGCCAAACCGCTCTTGCTCTGGCTTGACAAGGTTTTCATACCCTCCGTAAACTCCCTTATGTGGGAATTTGTGGTGTAAAGTGGTGAAAAGGGTCACGAGGGGGTAGCTCAGGTATGTTTCGTGGGGCAACGATGGTCAACCTCGACAGTAAAGGACGGCTCGCCGTACCGACCCGTTATCGGGATTTACTGAATGAGGAATCGCAAGGCCAAATGGTTTGCACCATTGACCTCCATCAGCCCTGCCTGCTGCTTTATCCATTACCTCAATGGGAAATCATCGAGCAAAAGTTGTCCCGTCTGTCGAGCATGAATCCCGCCGAGCGCCGAGTCCAGCGCTTGCTGTTGGGCCATGCCAGCGAGTGTCAGATGGATAATGCCGGCCGGTTGCTGTTAGCCAATACGCTACGCCAACATGCCGGGCTTACTAAAGAAGTGATGCTGGTCGGGCAGTTCAACAAGTTTGAACTGTGGGATGAACAGACCTGGTATCAACAAGTCAAGGATGATATTGACGCGGAACAATCCACTCAGGAACCGTTGTCTGAGCGGCTACAGGACTTGTCACTATAAGCATGCTGGAAAATTATAAACATACGACCGTACTGTTGGATGAGGCCGTGAAGGGGCTCAATATTCGCAGTAACGGCATCTACATCGACGGTACTTTTGGTCGCGGTGGTCATTCTCGTCTGATCTTGTCCCAACTGGGGCCGGAAGGGCGCTTATTGGCTATCGATCGCGATCCGCAGGCAATTGCCGCAGCTCAATCTATTGCAGACCCACGTTTTACTATCATCCACGGCCCGTTTTCTGATTTGGCTGACTATGTGCAGCAACGGGAACTGGTAGGCAAGATCGACGGCGTGTTGCTCGACTTAGGTGTCTCTTCCCCGCAGCTGGATGACGCAGAACGCGGATTTTCCTTTATGCGTGACGGCCCGCTGGATATGCGTATGGATCCATCAAGCGGCCAATCTGCCGCCGAATGGTTGATGAAAGCGGAAGCCGACGATATTGCCTGGGTGCTGAAAACCTTCGGTGAAGAACGCTTCGCCAAACGCATCGCCCGCGCCATTGTGGAAAGAAACCAAGTAGAACCGATGACCCGCACCAAGGAACTGGCCGAGCTGATCGCCCATGCCAGCCCGTTCCGTGATAAGCATAAACACCCGGCAACCCGCAGTTTCCAGGCGATCCGTATCTACATCAACAGCGAGCTGGAAGAGATCGAACGCGCGCTGGACGGTGCATTAGCCGTGTTGGCACCAGAGGGCCGCCTGTCGATCATCAGCTTCCATTCGTTGGAAGACCGTATCGTCAAAAGCTTTATGCGCCACCACAGCCGTGGTGCCCAGGTTCCGGCAGGAATTCCGCTAACCGAAGCGCAGTTGCGTGAAATGGGTGGCCGCACGCTGAAAGCCTTGGGCAAAATGAAGCCTGGTGATGTTGAAGTGGCGGAAAATCCACGAGCGCGCAGTTCGGTGCTGCGTATTGCCGAGAGGATGCCTGCGTGATTGGTAATGAGCGCCACGGTTTAGTTGGCGTCATTGGTGGCGATCTGCTGCGTAACGCCAAGATCCCGCTGATTTTGATGATTGCCGCGCTGGTTTCCGCCGTGTTTGTGGTGACCACCGCGCACCGTACCCGCCTGCTGACCGCCGAGCGCGAACAGCTGGTGCTGGAGAGGGATGCGCTGGATATCGAATGGCGCAACCTGATCCTGGAAGAGAATGCCCTTGGCGATCACAGCCGCGTAGAGCGTATCGCCACCGAAAAACTGCAGATGCAACACGTTGATCCATCGCAGGAAATTATCATTGTCAAGCCATGAGTGGTTTAGCCGAAGTCACGATACGGAGCAAATAGCTAACGCATGAAAGCAGTACGTCCCGGTAAGAAGTTGAAACGCCAGGAAGATCAGGCCAGCTTTGTCAGCTGGCGTTTTGCGTTGCTGTGCGGCTGTATTCTGTTGGCGCTGGTTGGGCTGATGCTGCGTGTGGCTTATTTGCAGGTGATCAATCCAGATCGGTTGGTGAAAGAAGGCGACATGCGCTCGCTGCGTGTGCAGGCGGTGCCCACCGCGCGCGGCATGATTAGCGACCGCTCTGGCCGCCCGCTGGCGGTGAGCGTACCGGTGAACGCCGTGTGGGCCGATCCGAAAGAGTTGAACGAACGCGGGGGTATTACGCTGGATTCGCGCTGGAAAGCGCTGTCCGACGCGTTGCAAATTCCGCTCGATCAGCTCTCCAATCGTATTAATGCCAATCCGAAGGGGCGCTTTGTCTATCTGGCCCGGCAGGTTAACCCGGCGATTGGTGATTACATCCACAAGCTGAAATTGCCTGGCATCTACCTGCGCCAGGAATCGCGCCGCTACTACCCGTCTGGCCAGGTTACTTCTCATATCATCGGCGTGACCAACATTGACGGCGAAGGGATCGAAGGGGTCGAAAAGAGCTTTGATCGTTGGCTCACCGGTCAACCGGGCGAAAGAACCGTACGTAAAGACCGCTATGGCCGAGTGATCGAGGACATCTCCTCGGTAGACAGTCAGGCGGCGCACAATCTGGCACTGAGCATCGATGAACGCCTGCAGGCGCTGGTTTACCGTGAACTGAATAACGCAGTTGCCTTCAACAAGGCGGAGTCTGGTACCGCAGTGCTGGTGGACGTGAACACCGGAGAAGTGCTGGCGATGGCCAACAGCCCATCGTACAACCCGAACAATATGGCCGATACGCCGAAAGATACCATGCGTAACCGTGCCATCACCGATATTTTTGAACCTGGTTCTACCGTGAAGCCGATGGTGGTAATGACGGCGTTGCAGCGCGGCGTAGTGAAAGAAAATAGCGTGCTCAACACCATTCCTTACCGTATTAACGGCCATGAAATCAAAGACGTGGCGCGTTATTCGGAACTGACCATGACCGGGATCTTGCAGAAGTCGAGTAACGTCGGTGTTTCAAAGCTGGCGTTAGCGATGCCGTCCTCAGCGTTAGTAGATACTTACTCACGTTTTGGGCTGGGAAAAGCGACCAATTTGGGGTTGGTCGGAGAAAGCAGTGGCTTATACCCAAAAAAACAACGGTGGTCTGACATAGAGAGGGCCACCTTCTCTTTCGGCTATGGGCTAATGGTAACCCCGTTACAGTTAGCGCGAGTCTATGCCACGATTGGCAGCCTGGGCGTTTATCGTCCACTGTCGATCACCAGGGTTGACCCTCCGGTTGCCGGTGAACGCGTCTTCCCTGAGGCTACCGTGCGTACGGTAGTGCACATGATGGAAAGCGTCGCCTTGCCGGGCGGTGGTGGGGTGAAAGCCGCCATCAAGGGTTATCGTATCGCCATTAAAACCGGTACGGCCAAAAAGGTCGGCCCGGATGGTAAATACGTCAACCGATATATCGCTTATACCGCGGGGGTGGCGCCAGCAAGCCAGCCTCGTTTTGCTCTGGTGGTGGTCATCAACGATCCACAGGGTGGGAAATACTACGGTGGTGCGATTTCTGCGCCGGTGTTTGGTGCCATCATGGGGGGCGTGCTGCGGATCATGAACATTCAGCCAGATGCGCTGCCTACCGGTGACAAAAGCGAATTAGTGATTAATAACAAAGAGGGTTCAGGTGGCCGATCGTAATTTGCGCGATTTACTCGCTCCGTGGGTGCCAACGGCACCCGAGCGCGCGCTGCGGGAAATGATATTAGACAGCCGTATTGCGGCTGCCGGGGATCTGTTTGTCGCCGTAGTTGGCCATCAAACGGATGGACGCCGCTATATTCCGCAAGCAATCGCCCAAGGGGTTGCCGCCGTTATCGCTGAAGCGGAAGGCGAAGCTGAAGACGGTAAAATTTGCGAAATGCACGGTGTGCCGGTGATTTACCTGAGCCAACTTGGCCAGCGTCTGTCGGCGTTAGCCGGGCGTTTCTATCATCAGCCTGCCGAGCGTCTGCGCCTGATTGGCGTGACGGGGACCAACGGTAAAACCACCACCACACAACTGTTAGCCCAGTGGAGCCAATTGTTGGGCGAAACGGCCGCAGTAATGGGCACCGTGGGCAACGGTTTGTTAGACCAGGTTTGCCCAACGGAAAATACCACCGGATCTGCCGTCGACGTGCAGCACGTGCTTAACGATCTGGCGCAGCAAGGGGCTACCTTTGCCGCGATGGAAGTCTCCTCTCACGGTCTGGTGCAACATCGCGTGGCGGCTTTACCCTTTGCCGCAGCCGTATTCACCAACCTGAGCCGCGATCATCTGGATTACCACGGTGACATGGCCAGCTACGAAGCGGCCAAATGGTCACTGTTTGCCAGCCACGACGTTGGGCAGGCGATCATCAATGCCGACGATGAAGTCGGGCAGCGTTGGCTGGCCAAATTGCCAGACGCGGTCGCCGTCACCATGCATGACAATTTGCAGCCTGGCTGTCACGGCCGCTGGCTGAAAACCACTGCGGTGGACTATCACGATAACGGTGCCACCATCCACTTCAGCTCAAGCTGGGGCAACGGTGAGATCGAAAGCCGCCTGATGGGAGCATTCAACGTCAGTAACCTGATCATGGCTTTGGCGACGCTGCTGTCACTCGGTTATCCGTTTGAGACGTTGGTAAACACGGCCAATCAGCTACAGCCGGTCTGTGGTCGGATGGAAGTCTTCAATGCGCCAGGCAAGCCGACGGTGGTGGTGGATTATGCCCACACCCCGGATGCTCTGGAAAAAGCGCTGGAAGCCGCTCGCCTGCATTGCCAAGGGCAACTGTGGTGCGTGTTTGGCTGTGGTGGCGATCGTGATAGAGGTAAGCGCCCACTTATGGGTGGCATTGCCGAGCAGTTTGCCGACCGGGTGGTGGTAACGGATGACAATCCGCGCACCGAAGAACCGCAGGCCATCATCAAGGATATTCTGGCCGGGCTGCTGGATGCCGGGCATGTGCAGGTGATCCACGGGCGCGCCGAAGCCGTGACCAGCGCCATCATGCAGGCTAAAGAGCTGGATGTGGTACTGGTGGCGGGTAAAGGCCATGAGGATTACCAACTGGTGGGTAACCGTCGTCTGGATTACTCCGATCGCACCACCGTCGCACGTTTGCTGGGGGTGTTGGCATGATCCCGGTCTCGCTTCAGACGCTGGCGGCGGTATTGGATGCCGAGCTGATCGGCACCGACTGCATCATTACCGAAGTGACGAGGGATACTCGTCAGGTCACTGCGGGTTGCCTGTTTGTGGCCCTGAAAGGGGAGCGTTTCGATGCTCACGACTTTGCCGCCGATGCTGTCGCCGCTGGCGCAGGCGCTTTGCTGGTAAGTAAGCGCTTATTGGTGGAGGCCCCACAGCTGGTGGTGAAAGATACCAGTCTGGCACTGGGGCAGTTTGCGGCCTGGGTACGTCAGCAGGTGTCAGCCAAAGTGGTGGCGCTGACCGGTTCATCGGGCAAGACCTCGGTGAAAGAGATGACCGCGGCCATTTTACGTGAATGTGGCGAAGTGCTGCATACCGCCGGGAATTACAATAACGAGATCGGTGTGCCGCTAACGCTGCTGCGTTTAGAACCGCAGCATGATTTTGCGGTGATCGAACTGGGTGCCAACCATATCGGTGAGATTGCCTATACCACCGCCTTGGCGCAACCGCAGAGCGCGCTGGTGAATAATCTGGCTGCTGCCCATCTGGAAGGTTTTGGCTCACTGGCAGGCGTTGCGCAAGCCAAGGGCGAAATCTTTGCCGGTTTGCCGGCGGATGGCGTGGCGATCCTCAACGCCGATAGCAACGACTGGCCGCACTGGCAGGCGCAGTTACAGGGCAAGACAGTCTGGCGTTTTTCCCCCCAGGCTGCGCAAGCAGTAGATTTCTTTGCCAGCGATATCCAGGTTAAAGGGAGCGTAACTCACTTCACCCTGCACAGCCCGTTCGGCACGGTGGCAATCGAGTTGCCATTGCCAGGCCGCCATAACGTGGCCAATGCGTTGGCGGCTGCAGCACTGGCGATGTCGGTTGGCGCAACGCTGGCTGCTGTGAGTGCTGGCTTGCAACAGCTTCAGGCGGTGCCTGGGCGTTTGTTCCCGATCGCCTTGGCGCAAGGCAAGCTGTTGCTTGATGACAGCTATAACGCCAACGTCGGCTCTATGACGGCAGCAGCGCAGGTGCTGGCAGAAATGCCGGGTTATCGCGTGATGGTCGTTGGTGATATGGCCGAGTTGGGCGCAGAGGCCGAAGAGTGTCATCGTCAGGTGGGTGAAGCTGCCCGTCTGGCCGGTATTGATAAAGTCATCAGCGTGGGTGGGCTGAGCCAGGTATTGAGCTCCGCCTCCGGTAACGGTGAACATTATCAGGATAAAACAGCAGTGACCGCGCGCGTAGCGGAACTACTCTCAGCACATGCGGTAATTACCGTGTTAATCAAAGGTTCACGTAGTGCCGCAATGGAGCAGGTAGTACGCGCGTTACAGGAGAAAGCACCATGTTAGTTTGGCTGGCCGAGCATTTGGTCAAATATTACTCAGGCTTCAACGTCTTTTCCTACCTGACGTTCCGGGCCATTGTCAGCCTGCTGACCGCGCTGTTCCTTTCCCTGTGGATGGGGCCGAAGGTGATCAAACGCCTGCAGGAAATGTCCTTTGGTCAGGTAGTGCGTAACGACGGGCCAGAATCGCACTTTAGCAAGCGCGGCACGCCGACTATGGGCGGCATCATGATCCTGACCTCCATCACTATTTCTGTGCTGATGTGGGCCTATCCGTCCAACCCTTACGTGTGGTGCGTGCTGTTCGTGCTGGTGGGTTATGGCATCGTCGGCTTTGTTGATGATTATCGCAAAGTGGTGCGCAAAGATACTCGGGGGCTGATTGCCCGCTGGAAATATTTCTGGCAATCCGTGATTGCCCTGATTGTGGCCTTTGCCATGTATGCCGTAGGAAAAGACACGCCAGCCACCGAGCTGGTTGTGCCGTTCTTTAAGGACATCATGCCGCAGCTGGGCCTGCTGTATGTGCTGTTGGCGTACTTCGTGATTGTCGGCACCAGCAACGCGGTCAACCTGACCGATGGGCTGGATGGCCTGGCGATCATGCCAACCGTGTTCGTGGCGGCGGGCTTTGCGCTGGTGGCCTGGGCGACCGGTAACATGAACTTCGCCAACTACCTGCACATTCCGTATCTGCGTCATGCCGGTGAGTTGGTCATCGTCTGTACCGCGATCGTCGGAGCCGGTTTAGGCTTCTTGTGGTTTAACACCTATCCGGCTCAGGTGTTTATGGGTGACGTGGGTTCACTGGCACTGGGCGGCGCGTTGGGCACCATCGCCGTGCTGCTGCGCCAAGAGTTCTTGTTGGTGATTATGGGCGGCGTGTTCGTGGTTGAAACGTTGTCGGTGATCCTGCAGGTGGGATCGTTCAAGCTGCGCGGGCAACGTATTTTCCGCATGGCGCCGATCCACCATCACTATGAATTGAAAGGCTGGCCAGAACCACGGGTGATCGTGCGCTTCTGGATTATTTCGCTGATGCTGGTGCTGATTGGCCTGGCAACGCTGAAGGTGCGCTGATTATGGTGGATTATCAGGGTAGAAAAGTGGTCATCATCGGGTTGGGCCTCACCGGCCTGTCCTGCGTTGATTTCTTTACGACCCGTGGCGTGACGCCGCGGGTTATGGATACCCGTATTTCGCCACCGGGCCTGGATCAACTGCCCGATAGCGTTGAACGTCATCTGGGCTCCCTGAATCAGGAATGGTTGCTGTCTGCGGATTTGATTGTGGCTAGCCCTGGCATGGCATTAGCGACTCCGGCTTTGAGCGCTGCTGCCGATGCCGGGGTTGAGATCGTCGGTGACGTTGAGCTGTTCTGCCGTGAAGCCCAGGCACCAATCGTGGCGATCACCGGCTCCAACGGCAAGAGCACCGTCACCACGCTGGTGGGCGAAATGGCCAAGGCAGCCGGTTGGGGCGTGGGCGTTGGGGGCAATATCGGCCTGCCAGCGCTGAGTCTGCTACGCCAGGAGTGCCAACTGTACGTGCTGGAGCTGTCGAGCTTCCAATTGGAAACCACTTACAGCCTGCATGCCGCAGCGGCCACCATTTTGAATGTGACCGAAGATCATATGGATCGCTATCCATTTGGCCTGCAGCAATACCGTGCCGCCAAGTTACGCGTCTATGAAAATGCCGAAGTCTGCGTAGTGAATGCGGACGACGCGCTGACCATGCCGGTACGCGGTGCCGATGAGCGCTGTGTCAGCTTTGGTGCCGACGTGGGGGACTACCATCTCAACCGCCAGCAGGGTGAAATCTGGCTGCGGGTGAATGGTGAGAAAGTCCTCAATACCAGTGAGATGAAGCTCACCGGTCGCCATAACTTTACCAATGCGTTGGCGGCCCTGGCTCTGGCCGATGCCGTCAAGCTACCGCGTGCGTCCAGCCTGAAAGCGCTGACGACCTTTACCGGCCTGGAGCACCGTTTCCAACTGGTGTGGGAACACAATGGCGTGCGCTGGATTAATGATTCCAAAGCCACCAACGTCGGCAGCACCGAGGCGGCGCTGAACGGCCTGCAGGTTAAGGGTACGCTACATCTGCTGTTGGGCGGTGATGGCAAGTCTGCGGACTTCTCGCCGCTGGCGCGCTATCTGCAAGGTGACAACGTGCGTTTGTACTGTTTTGGCCGCGATGGCGCACAGCTGGCACAGCTGCGCCCAGAGGTCGCCACGCAAACAGAAACGATGGAGCAGGCGATGCAAGCCATTGCTCGCCAGGTGACATCTGGCGATATGGTGCTGTTGTCACCGGCCTGCGCCAGCCTGGATCAGTTCCGTAATTTTGAAGTGCGTGGCAACGAGTTTGCACGTCTGGCACAGGAGCTAGGCGGATGAGACTACGGGTGCCGACGTTTGGCCTGACCAACAAGCTGAAAGACTGGGTGATGGGATCGCGTGAAAGCGATACGAGCAGCATGGTGCTGTATGACCGTACCCTGCTGTGGCTGACCTTCGGTCTGGCGATTGTTGGTTTTGTGATGGTGACGTCGGCCTCAATGCCTATCGGCCAGCGCCTGGCAGAGGATCCGTTCCTGTTTGCCAAGCGTGATGCGCTTTACCTTGGCCTGGCGTTCGGCCTGTCGCTGGTGACGCTGCGTATCCCGATGGCCATTTGGCAGCGCTATAGCAACGTGATGCTGCTGTTATCGATAGTCTTGTTGCTGGTGGTGCTGGTGGTTGGCAGCTCGGTAAACGGGGCTTCGCGCTGGATTTCACTGGGCCCGTTGCGTATTCAGCCCGCTGAGTTATCCAAACTGTCGCTGTTTTGCTACCTGGCGAGCTATCTGGTGCGCAAGGTGGAGGAAGTCCGCAGCAACTTCTGGGGCTTCTGTAAGCCAATGGGCGTGATGGTGGTGTTGGCGGTGCTGCTGCTGGCCCAGCCGGATTTGGGGACGGTGGTGGTGCTGTTCATCACCACGCTGGCGATGTTGTTCCTGGCCGGGGCGAAGATGTGGCAGTTCCTGGCGATCATCGGTTCAGGGGTGTTTGCCGTAGTGCTGCTGATCATTGCGGAACCTTACCGTATGCGCCGTGTGACTTCGTTCTGGAACCCGTGGGCCGATCCGTTTGGCAGTGGCTACCAGCTAACCCAGTCGCTGATGGCGTTTGGCCGCGGCGAGTTCTGGGGACAAGGGCTGGGCAACTCGGTACAGAAACTCGAGTATTTACCCGAGGCGCATACCGACTTTATCTTCTCCATTTTGGGCGAAGAACTGGGCTATATCGGTGTGGTTTTGGCCCTGTTAATGGTATTCTTCGTCGCTTTTCGCGCCATGTCGATCGGCCGCAGGGCGTTGGAGATAGACCAGCGATTTTCTGGCTTTCTGGCGTGTTCGATCGGTGTCTGGTTCAGTTTCCAGGCGTTGGTGAACGTCGGTGCGGCAGCGGGAATGTTGCCAACCAAAGGCTTGACCTTGCCACTGATAAGCTACGGTGGTTCAAGTCTGTTAATTATGTCGACGGCGATCGTGCTGTTGCTGCGAATTGATTATGAAACGCGCCTGACCAAAGCGCAGGCGTTTGTGAAGAGGTAGCGGATGAGCGGTAAAGCTAAGCGTTTAATGGTGATGGCAGGCGGTACCGGTGGACACGTGTTTCCGGGGCTGGCGGTCGCGCATCATCTGATGGCGCAGGGCTGGCAGGTTCGCTGGCTCGGCACTGCAGACCGTATGGAAGCCGATCTGGTGCCAAAGCACGGGATCGAGATTGATTTTATCCGCATCTCCGGGTTGCGTGGCAAAGGGCTCAAAGCACAGTTGACCGCACCGGTGCGTATCTGGCAGGCGGTGCGTCAGGCTAAAGCGATTATGCGCAGTTATCAGCCGGACGTGGTGCTGGGGATGGGCGGTTACGTTTCTGGCCCTGGTGGCTTAGCTGCCTGGCAGTGTGGTATCCCGGTGGTGTTGCATGAGCAGAACGGCATTGCGGGCCTGACCAACCGCTGGCTCTCAAGGATCGCCAAGAAAGTGTTACAGGCGTTCCCTGGTGCGTTCCCGAATGCGGATGTTGTGGGCAACCCGGTGCGTACCGATGTGTTGGCGCTACCGCTGCCTGCCGAGCGACTGAACGGGCGTGAAGGGCCAATCCGCGTGCTGATTATCGGCGGTAGCCAAGGTGCGCGCGTGCTGAATCAGACAGTTCCTGAAGTCGCCGCGCTGCTGGGCGATAAAATAGTTCTCTGGCATCAGGTAGGTAAGGGTGCATTGCCAACGGTACTGCAAGACTACGAGAGGGTAGGGCAGACCGGGTACAAGGTGACCGAGTTTATTGATGATATGGCAGAGGCTTATGCCTGGGCTGATGTGGTGGTGTGTCGCTCTGGTGCGCTGACCGTCAGCGAGGTGGCGGCAGCGGGATTACCGGCCATTTTTGTGCCGTTCCAGCACAAAGATCGTCAGCAATACTGGAACGCACGTCCTCTGGAAGAGGCCGGTGCGGCCAAAATTATTGAACAACCGCAGTTTACTGCCGATGTCGTGGCGGAACTGCTGGCAAGCTGGGATCGCCCAACGCTGTTGAAGATGGCCGAAAAGGCCCGCGCGGTGGCGATCCCGGATGCAACAGAACGCGTGGCGGCAGAAATTATTCGTGCAGCCCTGTAAGGCCGTAGGGGTTACCCCTGTTGAGCTAAATCGAACCTGATAGATAGAGAAGTGATGAATACACAACAATTGGCGAAACTACGTACTTTCGTGCCTGAGATGCGACGCGTCCGGCACATCCACTTTGTTGGCATCGGTGGTGCCGGCATGGGTGGTATCGCCGAGGTGTTGGCCAACGAAGGTTATCAGATCAGCGGTTCCGACCTGGCGCCGAACCCGGTCACCCAGCAGTTGAGCGAGCTTGGGGCAACGATTTACTTCCATCACCGCCCGGAAAACGTGCTGGATGCCAGCGTGGTGGTGGTGTCGACCGCCATCCCGGCAGACAACCCGGAGATCGTCGCAGCCCGCGAGGCGCGCATTCCGGTGATCCAGCGAGCAGAAATGCTGGCCGAGCTGATGCGTTATCGCCATGGCATTGCCATCGCCGGTACGCACGGCAAAACCACTACCACGGCGATGGTGTCCAGCATTTACGCTGAAGCCGGTCTTGACCCAACGTTTGTTAACGGTGGGCTGGTGAAGGCGGCGGGTACCCACGCACGTTTGGGCTCTAGCCGTTACCTGATTGCGGAAGCGGATGAGAGCGACGCGTCGTTCCTGCATTTGCAACCGATGGTGGCGATTGTCACCAACATCGAAGCTGACCATATGGACACCTACCATGGCGACTTCGAGAATTTGAAGCAGACGTTTATCACCTTCCTGCATAACCTGCCGTTTTATGGTCGTGCGGTAATGTGCATTGACGATCCGGTCGTGCGTGAGTTGTTGCCGCGCGTGGGTCGCCATATCACCACCTACGGCTTTAGCGAGGATGCGGATGTGCGCATCGAGAGCTACAGCCAGATCGGGCCGCAGGGGCACTTTACCCTGAGCCGTCAGGATAAGCCGTTGATGACGGTGACCCTGAATGCGCCGGGCCGCCATAACGCCTTGAACGCGGCGGCGGCGGTTGCCGTGGCAACGGAAGAAGGCATTGCCGACGAAGCCATTCTGCGTGCGCTGGCCGGTTTCCAAGGGACGGGGCGTCGCTTCGATTTCCTGGGAGAATTCCCACTGGCGGCGGTGAACGAAAAACAGGGTAGTGCCATGTTGGTGGACGATTATGGTCACCACCCAACGGAAGTGGATGCCACCATCAAGGCCGCGCGTGCCGGCTGGCCAACCAAGCGGGTGGTGATGATCTTCCAGCCGCACCGCTATACCCGTACTCGCGATCTGTATGACGATTTCGCCAACGTGTTGTCGCAGGTTGACGTATTGCTGATGTTGGATGTCTATCCGGCGGGTGAAGCTCCAATCCCTGGCGCTGATAGCCGAAGCCTGTGCCGCACTATTCGCAATCGCGGCAAACTGGATCCGATTCTGGTGTCCGATGCGGATACCGTGCCAACGCTGTTGGCGCAGCTGTTGCAAGGGGATGACCTGGTGCTGGTGCAAGGGGCCGGTAATGTCGGTAAAATCGCGCGCCGACTGGCTGAACTAAAACTGCAACCACAGATCAAAGAGGAGGATCATCATGGCTGATAAAGTCGCCGTATTGCTGGGTGGTACCTCCGCAGAACGTGAAGTTTCACTGCAATCTGGCGCGGCCGTGCTGGCCGGGTTGCGAGAAGCGGGCATTGATGCACATGGCATCGACACTCGTGACTTCCCTGTCACCGAGTTGAAAGCGCAGGGGTTCACCAAAGTGTTCATCGCGCTGCACGGGCGTGGTGGTGAAGATGGTACATTGCAAGGCCTGCTGGAGTTTTTGCAGTTGCCTTATACCGGCAGCGGCGTGATGGCCTCGGCGCTGACCATGGATAAATGGCGCAGCAAAATGGTGTGGCAGTCGATGGGGTTGCCAGTGGCGCCTTACGTGGCGCTGAGCCGCCGCCAGTATCTGGGCGACGATCGGCAAAGCCAACTGGCTGCCATTGAAGCTCTGGGATTACCGTTGATTGTAAAGCCAAGCCGTGAAGGTTCCAGCGTTGGCATGAGCAAAGTGACCGAACGCGCAGCCCTGGAAGGGGCGTTGGAAGAAGCTTTCCGTCATGATGAGGATGTGCTGATAGAGAAATGGCTCAGCGGTCCGGAATACACCGTGGCGATCCTGGGTGACAAGGTGCTGCCTTCCATCCGTATTCAGCCTGCTGGCGTGTTTTACGATTACCAGGCCAAATATATTTCCGACGATACGCAGTATTTTTGCCCGAGTGGCCTGGATGCACAGCAGGAAGCCGCTATGGCTGCGCTGGCACTGCGGGCTTACCGGGGCCTGGATTGTAGTGGCTGGGGGCGTGTTGATGTCATGCAAGACAGCGATGGCAGCTTCTATCTGCTGGAGGCGAACACCTCGCCGGGCATGACCAGCCACAGTCTGGTCCCGATGGCGGCCCGGCAGTCTGGATTAACTTTCTCGCAGCTGGTTGCGGGAATTCTGGCGTTGGCTGACTGAGATGTCGCAAGCGGCTCTGAATGCACGCGATCGCGAGGCGGATAACGGCCCACGCCGTAGCAATGGCACCCAGCTGGCAGGGATGATTTTCCTGCTGATGGTGTTAGGCACTATCCTGTGGTGCGGCTGGGTAGTGGTGGGTTGGATGCAAGATGCCAGCCGTCTGCCGCTCTCAAGGCTGGTGTTGACCGGTGAGCGTCATTTCACCACTAACGACGATGTTCGCCAGGCGATCTTGGCTTTGGGAGCACCGGGCACCTTTATGACGCAGGATGTGGACATCATCCAGCAGCAGATCGAACGTCTGCCGTGGATCAAACAGGCCAGCGTACGTAAACAGTGGCCGGATGAGCTGAAAATCCACCTGGTGGAGTATGTCCCGGTGGCGCATTGGAATGATTTGCACATGGTTGATGCCGAGGGCAAGTCGTTCAGCATTCCGGCGCAGCGTTTGGGCAATCAGAAATTACCCTTGCTCTATGGTCCGGAAGGCAGCGAACAGGATGTTCTGGAAGGTTACCGCGCGATGAACGGCGTGCTGGCAGCCAACAAGTATCAGCTTAAGATGGCGTCCATGACAGCCCGGCATTCGTGGCAGTTGGCTTTGGATAACGATGTTCGGCTGGAACTGGGACGTGACGATCGCATGGGTCGTTTGCAACGTTTCATCGGGCTTTATCCGGTGCTGTTGCAGCAGGCGCAGGCGGAAAACAAGCGCGTCAGCTATGTCGATTTACGCTATGACTCCGGTGCCTCAGTCGGCTGGGCTCCGGCGTTTATCGACCCGCAGGCAGCCGCAGGCGATCGGCCAAACAGTAATCAGCAACAGAATCAGGCACAGGCAAAACAACAATGATCAAGTCGACGGACAGAAAACTGGTAGTTGGACTGGAGATCGGTACCGCAAAAGTCTCCGCATTGGTGGGGGAAGTTTTGCCCGATGGCATGGTCAACATTATCGGGGTGGGTAGTTGCCCGTCTCGCGGTATGGATAAGGGTGGCGTTAACGATCTGGAATCGGTAGTCAAGTGCGTACAGCGCGCTATCGATCAGGCCGAACTGATGGCGGATTGTCAGATTTCTTCGGTTTACCTGGCCTTGTCGGGTAAGCATATCAGCTGTCAGAACGAGATCGGGATGGTGCCGATCTCCGAAGAGGAAGTGACGCAGGAAGACGTGGAAAACGTGGTGCATACCGCCAAGTCGGTACGTGTGCGTGACGAACACCGCATCCTGCACGTCATTCCTCAGGAATACGCCATCGACTATCAGGAAGGCATCAAAAACCCGGTTGGTTTATCCGGCGTGCGTATGCAGGCCAAGGTGCACCTGATCACCTGCCATAACGATATGGCCAAGAACATTGTCAAAGCAGTGGAACGTTGTGGTCTGAAAGTGGACCAACTGATTTTCGCCGGTCTGGCCGCCAGTTATGCGGTGCTGACCGAAGATGAGCGCGAGCTCGGCGTCTGTGTGGTAGATATCGGCGGAGGCACCATGGATATGGCGGTGTATACCGGCGGTGCTCTGCGCCACACCAAAGTGATCCCTTACGCCGGGAACGTGGTCACCAGCGATATCGCCTACGCCTTCGGCACGCCGCCGACCGACGCGGAAGCGATTAAAGTTCGACACGGTTGTGCATTAGGGGCGATTGTTAGCAAGGATGAAAGTGTAGAGGTACCAAGCGTGGGGGGAAGGCCTCCTCGGAGTCTGCAAAGACAGACATTGGCTGAAGTGATTGAACCACGCTATACCGAACTGTTGAATCTGGTTAACGATGAAATATTGCAATTGCAGGAGCAACTGCGTCAGCAAGGGGTGAAGCATCATCTGGCAGCGGGTATTGTGCTGACCGGCGGTGCCGCCCAGATTGATGGCCTGGCAGCCTGTGCGCAACGGGTATTTCATACCCAGGTACGCATCGGCCAACCCTTGAACATCACGGGGCTGACGGATTACGCGCAAGAGCCTTACTATTCTACAGCGGTCGGGCTACTGCACTATGGAAAAGAGTCTCACCTGAGCGGTGAGGCAGAAGTAGAAAAACGCGCCTCGGTGGGCAATTGGTTTAAACGCATCAATAGCTGGCTGAGAAAAGAGTTTTAATGTTTAGACAAAGAGATCATGCTGAGTAATCTTTTTATGATCTCGCAGCGACAGGCACAAAACGGAGAGAAACTATGTTTGAACCAATGGAACTAACCAATGACGCGGTGATTAAAGTCATCGGCGTCGGCGGTGGCGGTGGCAACGCCGTTGAACACATGGTGCGCGAGCGCATCGAAGGTGTTGAATTCTTCGCCGTTAATACAGACGCTCAGGCGCTGCGTAAAACGGCAGTTGGCCAAACCATCCAGATTGGTAGCGGTATTACCAAAGGTCTGGGTGCAGGCGCGAACCCGGAAGTGGGTCGTAATTCAGCGGAAGAAGACCGTGAAGCCCTGCGCGCCGCTCTGGAAGGTGCAGACATGGTCTTCATCGCGGCCGGCATGGGTGGCGGTACCGGTACCGGTGCTGCGCCAGTGGTGGCAGAAGTCGCAAAAGATCTGGGTATTCTGACCGTGGCCGTAGTGACCAAGCCTTTCAACTTTGAAGGCAAGAAGCGCATGGCATTCGCGGAGCAGGGTATCGCCGAGCTGTCCAAGCACGTGGACTCACTGATCACCATCCCGAACGACAAGTTGCTGAAAGTTCTGGGCCGTGGCATTTCTCTGCTGGACGCGTTCGGCGCGGCCAACGACGTGCTGAAAGGCGCGGTGCAGGGTATTGCCGAACTGATCACCCGTCCAGGCCTGATGAACGTCGACTTTGCTGACGTGCGCACCGTGATGTCCGAAATGGGCTACGCGATGATGGGTTCTGGCGTTGCCTGTGGCGAAGACCGTGCCGAAGAAGCGGCAGAAATGGCGATCTCCAGCCCACTGCTGGAAGATATCGACCTGTCCGGCGCCCGTGGCGTGCTGGTCAACATCACCGCTGGCTTCGACCTGCGTCTGGATGAGTTCGAAACCGTGGGTAACACCATTCGTGCTTTCGCTTCCGACAATGCGACCGTGGTAATCGGTACCTCGCTGGATCCGGAAATGAACGACGAACTGCGCGTGACCGTAGTTGCGACCGGTATCGGTATGGACAAACGTCCTGAAATCACTCTGGTAACCAATAAACAGGCCAGCCAGCCAGTGATGGATCACCGCTACCAGCAGCATGGTATGTCACCGCTGCAGCAGGAAGTGAAACCTGCCGCCAAGGTGGTGAACGACCAGAGCGCGCAACCAAACAAAGAGCCTGATTATCTTGATATCCCGGCCTTCCTGCGTAAGCAGGCAGACTAGGAATAAGCTGATAATTTGGAATCTCCGCTCTTTGTGCTAAACTGTCCCGCCGGCCTTGCTGTATGCTGGGCTGGTTGGATTGATAACATTGCGAGATAAAACGATGATCAAACAAAGGACATTAAAACGTATTGTTCAGGCGACTGGTGTCGGTTTACATACCGGCAAGAAAGTCACGCTGACAATGCGCCCAGCGTCGGCTAATACCGGGGTCATCTATCGTCGCACTGACTTGAATCCACCGGTTGATTTCCCGGCTGATGCCAAATCCGTGCGTGATACCATGCTCTGTACTTGCCTGGTGAATGAGTCAGACGTGCGTATTTCCACCGTTGAGCATCTTAATGCTGCGTTGGCGGGCTTGGGTATCGACAACATCATTATTGAAGTTGACGCTGCCGAAATCCCGATCATGGACGGTAGTGCCAGCCCGTTTGTCTATCTGTTGCTGGATGCCGGCATCGAAGAGCTGAACTCGGCGAAGAAATTCCTGCGTCTGAAAGACACCGTACGCGTTGAAGATGGCGACAAGTGGGCAGAGCTGTCCCCGCATAACGGGTTCCGCCTGGACTTCACCATCGACTTCAACCACCCGGCGATTGATGCCAGTACCCAACGTTATCGTCTGGATTTCTCAGCCGATTCGTTCGTACGCCAAATCAGCCGTGCGCGTACCTTCGGTTTCATGCGTGATATCGAATATCTGCAGTCCCGTGGCCTGGCCCTGGGCGGCAGCTTCGATTGCGCGATTGTGGTGGATGACTATCGTGTCCTCAACGAAGACGGCCTGCGCTTCGAAGACGAATTCGTACGCCACAAAATGCTGGATGCCATCGGCGATCTGTTCATGTGCGGCCATAACATCATTGGCGCGTTCACCGCGTACAAATCAGGCCATGCGCTGAACAACAAACTGCTGCAAGCCGTGCTGGCGAAGCAGGAAGCTTGGGAATTCGTGACATTCCAGGATGAAGCCGAAATGCCGTTGGCATTCAAGGCTCCGTCAACCGTACTGGCCTAAGCTGCCAAGACGTTAATTACTTATCACGACCGGTCGCGTTGGCTCTCTCTCCTGCCAACGCGGCCAGTCGTTCTAATATCTTGCGTAATTTTTCTGGGCTCTGCGCCGCCAATCCCCGTAATGCATCTGCACTTTCCAAGCTCAAATGACGCATCGGCACCTCCGCTTGCTGGCCATTTTCCGTAGTTTTGCCGAGGTTTTGTACCTGGCTGCTGCCTTTTGCCATCAACGAAGGATTAATCCTGATGTCGATTGATGACAAAGATGGTAGAATTTGCGCTCGTAGTGCGGATAGCAGACTGGGTTGTTCATAGCGTAAGCGCATCATCCAACTGGCGTTAGCGGTTTCCAGCACTAAAATACCCTGTCTGAAGTTGGCGACACGGCACCAAGGGTGCAACTGAGCGGGCAATAACCCCTTCACGGCACGATTGAGTTTCAGTAGCGCGGTAGCGCGTTGCTGAACGTTATGCAGCGGTCCTTTCTCTGTTGCAGACGCGTCGTCAAACAGGATATCTAATAATTGTGGACGGCTATCGCGCATAATGGGCTCCGGCGGATAATAAACACGTGATCGGTATTCTAAATCGTTGGCGACAATTTGGCAGACGTTATTTCTGGCCTCATCTCCTGTTGGGGATGGTAGCGGCTACGCTTGGCGTACCGCAAAATCTGTCCGGCACCGTCGATCAAAGCGCATTACCGAGCACCTCGTCCAGTCTTAACCGGCAAAATTCCGTCAGTCACGCCTTTAACAGCCTGGCGTTACTGCAAGAAGTGCATCGTCGCCCAACGTTTAACGTTGATTACTGGCACCAGCATGCGCTTCGAACCGTCATCCGTCACCTCTCTTTTGCTCTGGCACCTCAGGCTGTCTATGCCCGGGTGCAGGAAGCGGAGACCGTTGCGGTTGAACCCCCATTACAGGTGGCTCAGCTTGCCCTGCTCTCCACGCTCAATGCGCTACTGACGCACGAGCCAAAACCACCGACCATCATTCGTGATACCCATCACCCTATCGTTCCTTCTTTGGCGCAGCATCAGGCCGGGCTATGGCTCGCTCAGGTGCAAGGTATTCGCGCCGGGCCTGCAGCCCTCGGCTAATCTTTGCCCTCAGGGCAGCAAAAAAACAAACAACACAACAGCTTGTTGACGGCCATTATGGTGTCGTCGCGTAAGAGATATAAAGAATCATGTTAATCAAACTATTGACCAAAGTTTTTGGTAGCAGCAACGATCGTACCCTGCGCCGCATGCGCAAAGCGGTTGAGATGATCAACCGTATGGAACCAGACATGGAAAAACTGTCTGATAGCGAACTGCAGGCCAAGACCGATGAGTTCCGCGCGCGTCTGAAAAAGGGCGAAGTGCTGGAAAGCCTGATCCCGGAAGCCTTCGCCGTAGTGCGTGAGGCCAGTAAGCGAGTTTTCGGCATGCGTCACTTCGACGTGCAGCTGCTGGGCGGGATGGTGCTCAACGACCGCTGTATCGCCGAGATGCGTACCGGTGAAGGTAAAACCCTGACTGCAACCCTGCCTGCCTATCTGAACGCCCTGAGCGGCCGTGGCGTGCACGTGGTTACCGTCAACGACTACCTGGCACAGCGTGACGCCGAAAACAACCGTCCGCTGTTCGAGTTCCTGGGGTTGAGCGTGGGTATCAACCTGCCTGGCATGCCTGCTCCGGCCAAGCGTGAAGCCTATGCCGCAGATATTACTTACGGGACCAACAACGAATACGGCTTTGACTACCTGCGTGACAACATGGCGTTCAGCCCGGAAGAGCGCGTACAGCGTAAGCTGCACTATGCGCTGGTGGATGAGGTTGACTCCATCCTGATCGACGAAGCGCGTACGCCGCTGATCATCTCCGGCCCGGCCGAAGACAGCTCAGAAATGTATAAGCGCGTTAACAAGCTTATCCCACAGTTGATCCGTCAGGAAAAAGAAGACTCCGACACCTTCCAGGGTGAAGGGCACTTCTCGGTCGATGAAAAAGCGCGCCAGGTTCACCTGACCGAACGCGGCCTGATCATGATCGAAGAGATGCTGATGGAAGCGGGCATCATGGATGAAGGCGAATCGCTGTATTCACCAACCAACATCATGCTGATGCACCACGTCACCGCTGCGCTGCGTGCCCACGTGCTGTTCACCCGCGACGTTGACTATATTGTAAAAGACGGTGAAGTCATTATCGTTGACGAACACACCGGCCGTACCATGCAGGGCCGCCGCTGGTCCGATGGTCTGCACCAGGCGGTAGAGGCCAAAGAAGGCGTAGAGATCCAGAACGAAAACCAGACGCTGGCTTCGATCACTTTCCAGAACTACTTCCGTCTCTACGAGAAACTGGCCGGGATGACCGGTACGGCGGACACCGAAGCCTTCGAATTCAGCTCCATCTACAAGCTCGATACCATCGTGGTGCCGACCAACCGCCCAATGATCCGTAAAGATATGCCGGATCTGGTCTACATGACCGAGAAAGAGAAGATCGCGGCGATCATCGAAGATATCCGTGAGCGTACCGCCAACGGCCAGCCGGTGCTGGTGGGGACCATCTCGATCGAGAAATCGGAAGTGGTTTCCCGTGAGCTGACCAAGGCAGGGATCGAACACAAGGTTCTGAACGCCAAATTCCACGCCATGGAAGCGGATATTGTGGCCAATGCGGGTCAGACTGCCGCAGTAACCATCGCCACCAACATGGCCGGTCGTGGTACCGATATCGTATTGGGCGGCAGTTGGCAGAGTGAAATCTCCCATCTGGAAGAACCGACCGAAGAGCAGATTGCCGAAATCAAAGCAGCCTGGAAAATTCGTCACGACGCCGTACTGGCCGCCGGTGGCTTGCACATTATCGGTACCGAACGTCACGAATCACGCCGTATCGACAACCAGCTGCGTGGCCGTTCCGGCCGTCAGGGTGATGCCGGTTCTTCCCGCTTCTACCTGTCAATGGAAGATGCGCTGATGCGTATTTTCGCCTCGGATCGTGTTTCTGGCATGATGCGTAAACTGGGTATGAAGGATGGCGAAGCTATCGAGCACCCGTGGGTTACCAAAGCCATTGCCAATGCGCAACGCAAGGTTGAAAGCCGTAACTTCGATATTCGTAAGCAATTGCTGGAATATGATGACGTGGCCAACGACCAGCGTCGTGCGATCTATAGCCAGCGTAACGAATTGCTCGACGTGTCCGACGTGAGCGAAACCATCAACAGCATCCGTGAAGACGTATTCAAAACCACCATCGACAGCTACATTCCGCCGCAGTCGCTGGAAGAGATGTGGGACGTTCAAGGGCTGGAAGAACGCCTGAAAAACGACTTCGATCTGGATATGCCAATCGCCGAGTGGCTGGATAAAGAACCTGAGCTGCACGAAGAAACGCTGCGTGAGCGTATCATGGCGAAGGCGAAGGAAGATTACCTGCGCAAAGAAGAGGTTGTTGGTGCGGAAATGATGCGCAACTTCGAGAAAGGCGTGATGCTGCAGACGCTGGATTCCCTGTGGAAAGAGCACCTGGCGGCGATGGATTACCTGCGTCAGGGTATCCACCTGCGTGGCTATGCGCAAAAAGATCCGAAGCAGGAATACAAGCGTGAGTCCTTCAACATGTTTGCTACCATGCTGGAATCGCTGAAATATGAAGTGATCAGCGTGTTGAGCAAGGTTCAGGTACGCATGCCGGAAGAGGTTGAAGCCCTGGAGCTGCAGCGTCGTGAAGAAGCCGAGCGTCTGGCACGCCAGCAACAGCTGAGCCACCAGGAAGAAAATGCCCTGGCGGTCACCGATCCGAACGCTCCGGCAGTCGCCGAACGCAAAGTAGGGCGTAACGATCCTTGCCCATGCGGTTCCGGTAAGAAATACAAGCAGTGCCACGGCCGCCTGCAAAAATAAGCCGAGTGCAGTGAACAGTTAATGGTAAGGGCTCAGCATGCTGAGCCCTTTTTTTAAGTGGTAACATCTGGAGGATGCGATGAAGCACCTGAACATCGCCGTAGGGATCATCCGTAACCCGCAGCAGGAAATCTTCATCACACGCCGAGCTGCGGATTCGCACATGGCCGGATTTTGGGAATTCCCTGGCGGCAAGATTGAGCAGGGCGAAACGCCAGAGCAGGCATTGGGCCGCGAATTGCTGGAAGAAACCGGGATCCACACCAATCAGGCACGGCTACTGGAGGTGCTGGAGCACCGCTTCACCGATCGGATCGTGACGCTGAATTTCTATCTGGTAGAGGATTGGAAGGGCGAGCCCTATGGTCGTGAAGGCCAGCCGATGCGCTGGGTGAAACAGGCCGACCTGCGTGAGGAAGAATTCCCCGAAGCCAACGTCAGTATCATCAAACTGTTGGTGGCGCAGGCCAGTGCCGCGTAGTGCATTTTAGGCCTGGGCTACCAGGCCTAATAACACCACTTTAAAGATCCTTATCCTCTTCACTCCACTCTTCGCTTTCATTCAGCTCATTATTGCTGGGAATGCGTTTCTCTTCATCGGCCCATTCACCGAGATCGATCAACTGGCAGCGTTTGCAGCAGAACGGGCGATACGGGCTGACTTCACCCCAAACCACGCCTTTGCCACAGGTTGGGCATTTTACTACGGTCATATTCATTCCTTTCTCCCTCATACCCGTCGCCTTTCAAGCTGCAGCGTTGTTACCTGCACTCACTCACCCCAGTCACTTACAAAAGTAAGCTCCTGGGGATGAGTGAGCTTGGTGCCTAGCTGCAACTTGAAATTCTTAGGGTATAAAAGGTTAATTTCATATGCTAGCAACAGGCCAGCTCAAAGGTCAAGCGCTCTGGCACCAGGCCGTTTTCGCTGTCTAACGGCAGGAAACGGATGGCATAGCGCGTCTTGTGGCCGGAAATCTGCGGGTAAAGCTGGTAAGCCAGGTTAATACGCAAGCGTAACAGATCTGCCCCTTCGGCGTTATCCTGGAAGAAGCCGTTGAGGCTGATCTGATTGCGAAACGGCCCGGCCTGGCGCACCAGATCCAACACGATGGTCAGCGCCTGATTCAAGGGGTCGAGGGTTTGCAACCAGTCTGCCACATCGGCATCACGTTCATGCTGCGCTACGTGCATCCACATATGCAGCGTAGGTAAATCAAAGCTGCAACAACCGCCAGGGATGCTCAGACGTTGGCGAACCAGGCTAATCAGCCGGTCTTCACGCAGCGCCTGGCCCATACGCGGGGCAGACATCAGCGCAGAGGCACAGCCTTTCAACTGGCTGCGTAGCTGATTGACCACCGAGATATCGACACCGGGCAATTCTGCCCACTGCATTAGTTTCTGCTGCTGGCGTTCCAGCTCTTTGAGCAGTTCGGTACGTACTTCGCCACGTTCCAATACGTCCAGCAGGTCCGCAACGGTACGGAAAAAGGTCAGGGCGATAGCGGTTTCGCTCAGCGCTCTTTGGCCATGCAGTTGCTGTAATAAAAACTCGATCCGCAGCCAGGTGCGCATTTTTTCATTTAACGGGTGTTCAAAGAGAACGGTCGGGGAAGCGTCACTCATTCGGTGTGATCCTGTCGGGTCGCTGAGGTTGCCAGCTCAAGATAGTGTTGATGCAATGCGGCGACATGGGATTCAATTCCTTGTGCGCTACCGCTATTGTCAATTACGTCATCCGCCACGGCCAGACGTTGTTCGCGCGTGGCCTGTGCAGACAGAATATTCAGCGCCTGCTGACGGCTGATGCCATCGCGGGCCATGGTTCTGGCTAATTGTGTTTCGCTGTCGACATCCACCACTAAAACGCGGTCGGCACGATCCTGCAGGCCGTTTTCTACCAGCAAGGGGACTACCCATAGTACGTAACAACTCTGGGCGTTGGCTAGTTGGCGCTGCGTTTCCCGCTGGATCTGCGGGTGCAGCAACTGGTTTAGCCAGCGTTTTTCGTCGGGATCGCTGAAGATCCTCTGACGCAAAGCCGCACGGTTGAGGGATCCGTCCGCCAGCAACATTTCATTACCAAAATGTGCCGCAATGGCGTCCAATGCCGGGGTTCCAGGCTCAACAACCTGGCGAGCAATGATATCCGCATCCACAATGGCCACGCCAAAACGTGCAAAGGCGTTGGCAACGGTGGACTTGCCGCTGCCGATACCGCCGGTTAATGCCACTAGGTAGGCCATGGTCAAAAGGGATCCTGATATTCACTAAAAATTATAAACGAATCATAAAGCGATCGCGCAGAAGTGCAAGCGGGTGCGTTTGACTTGCCCTGCGGTTGGCGTTTTGAGAGGGATAATTTGAACGGCAGCATCGAGAAAATGAGGCGGCAATCACATTGGGATGTCACAGGTAAATTTGTGGGATTGTACCGTAAATAAAGGCGAAATCGCAGTCTTGCCGAGCGATTATTAGTGCGTATGATAACACCACTGGAACTGGCAATAACAATACCCGCCGCCTTTCAAGGTAAAACTTGAAATTCATAGGGTAGTGGTTCGAAATCCCCTTGCGATCCGTCGCCAAAAACCAGGAAATCATAAGTCATGCGTATTGAAGAAGATTTGAAGTTAGGCTTTAAAGATGTGTTGATCCGCCCAAAGCGTTCCACGCTGAAAAGCCGCTCGGAAGTTGAACTGGAGCGCCAGTTTACCTTCAAACATTCAGGTTACAACTGGTCCGGTGTGCCGATTATTGCCGCCAATATGGATACGGTTGGCACCTTCCGCATGGCCGAGGCCCTGGCAACCTTCGACGTTCTTACCGCCGTTCATAAACACTACACCGTTGAGCAATGGGCCGAGTTTGTTCAGCGCTCGTCCGACTCCGTGTTGCGTCATGTGATGGTGTCTACCGGCACTTCTGAAGCCGACTTCGTCAAGATGAAGCAGATCCTGGCACTTTCCCCGGCGCTGAAATTTATCTGCATCGACGTGGCCAACGGCTACTCCGAACACTTTGTTGCCTTCCTGAAAAAAGCCCGTGAAGCTTGTCCTAGCCATGTGATCTGCGCGGGGAACGTGGTTACCGGTGAAATGGTGGAAGAGCTGGTGCTGTCCGGTGCCGACATCGTCAAGGTCGGGATTGGTCCTGGTTCGGTCTGTACCACCCGTGTGAAAACCGGCGTGGGCTATCCGCAGCTTTCTGCGGTGATCGAATGTGCCGATGCCGCACACGGCCTGGGTGGGCAGATTGTCAGCGATGGCGGTTGTTCTGTTCCGGGTGATGTGGCGAAAGCCTTCGGCGGCGGCGCAGACTTTGTCATGCTGGGCGGGATGTTGGCCGGGCACGACGAATGTGAAGGCACCGTGGTGGAAGAGAACGGTGAGAAGTTCATGCTGTTCTACGGTATGAGCTCAGAGTCTGCCATGAAACGCCATGTGGGCGGTGTAGCCGGCTACCGTGCTGCGGAAGGTAAAACCGTCAAGCTGCCGCTGCGTGGTGAAGTCGAGTTTACCGTGCGCGATATCCTCGGTGGTCTGCGTTCTGCCTGTACTTATGTGGGCGCAGAACGTCTGAAAGAGCTGACCAAACGCACCACCTTTATCCGCGTGGCGGAGCAGGAAAACCGCGTTTTCGGCAGCAAGTAATTGCCTGACCTTGTACGGGCACAACATGTGCCCGTATCACACAGCGCGAAAATAGAGAGCATTACCCCAATACATTCCCCAATTGGAATATCGGCAAATACATCGCGATCACCAACGTCCCCACAATCCCGCCAACCACTATCATCAGCAACGGCTCCAGCGTTTGCGCCAGCGTATCGGCGAGTTCATAGGTTTGTTGTTCGTGCCAGACTGCCAGCTTGTCCAACAGAATATCCAACGTGCCGGACTCTTCCCCCACCCGCACTAATTGCTGGCACAAAGAAGGAAACAGCGGCTGTTGAGCTAGTGCGCTGTGGAAGGGATACCCTTGAGAGAGCTGCTGTTCGATCGCCGTCAGCGCCTGGCAATAAAACACAATATTCACCGATAGCTTCGCGGCGCTTAGCCCTGTCACCAGCGTCAATCCGGCCTGCTGTGTCATGGCCAGAATACGGAACACCTGGCTCAGGCAATTGCCCTTGACCAATGAGGCAATCAACGGGATACGTAGCAGCATCGCTTGCTCACGTTGTTGCCAATCTGCTAACGGATGCAACCTGCGCCAATAAAATCCTGTCAGCCCAGCCACCGCGAGCAACAGATAAGGCCCGGTAGCGATCAATGCGCCGGACAGTGTCAGCAGCCCTTGGGTAAACCAGGGCAACGGGGCATCGAATGATTGATAAATCTTGGCAAACTCTGGCAGCACCATCACTAACATCAGAATGGTGACTGAAATGGCCACCAGGCAGATAAACAGCGGGTAGCGCAGCGCCTTCAGCACTTTTTTCTGTAGCCTTTGCTGGGCTTCTTGTTGCTGTGCCAACTGTAGGCAACACCGATCCAGATTACCCGTCAATTCGCCGATGGCGATCAGTTGGCGGTAGATTAGGGGGAATACGCGATGTTGTTCTGCAATCACTTCGGAAAAGGGCTGCCCCATCGCCACGCTGTTGCTGATTTCTAACAACAGACAGCGCCAGGCTGCCGACTGATGTTCCTGAGCCAGCAACTGTAGGCTATTGACCAGCGGTAACCCGGCTTGCAACAAGGTAGCCAACTGGCGGGTGAATTGGATCATCGGCTCGCCACGCCATTGACGTGTAGAGACCCGCTTCCCCGCCCCCAGTTGGTAAGGCTGTAATCCTTGCTCCAGCAAATGCTGATAGACCTGATTTTTCCCCTCTGCCAGCAACTCGCCATGGCGAATTCCACCTTGACTGTCGATGGCTTGCCAAGCAAACAGACGGCGAGTTTTCATGGCGTGCTCTCACCCTGTGCTGTCACTCCGACCACGCGGTACAGTTCCTCCAGCGAGGTTATCCCCTGGGCGACCAACTCCAGGCCCGCTTGCAGCAGTGTTGTTTGACCCTGCTGCTGTGCGATATCGGCCAAT
Organism: Serratia sp. J2; assembly: GCF_046269175.1. Classification (NCBI taxonomy): domain Bacteria; kingdom Pseudomonadati; phylum Pseudomonadota; class Gammaproteobacteria; order Enterobacterales; family Yersiniaceae; genus Serratia; species Serratia sp. J2. The sequence goes on along the minus strand of NZ_JBKABN010000005.1, from coordinate 84,610 downwards.
TGGATCACCGAGGCATTTTGCATCAGGGCATGTTGGATTTCGGGCGTGATCTTCAGCAGTTCGTAAACGCCGATCCGGCCGTAATAACCGCCAAAGCAGTGCTCACAGCCGGCCGCACGCCACGGGATCAGGGGTTCCGGCCAAATGGTGGCCGGGAAGTGCAGGATCTCAACTTGTGGATAGCGGCAATGGGGGCACAAACGCCGCACCAGGCGTTGGGCGATCACCAGTTTCAGGCAGGCCGCCAGCAGGTAACCGGGAATGCCCATTTGGGTCAGGCGGGTCAGCGTTTCGCAGGTGGAATTGGTATGCAGGGTCGATAGCACCAAATGCCCGGTTTGTGCCGCCTTGACGGCAATTTCTGCCGTTTCTTTATCGCGGATCTCGCCGATCATGATGACATCTGGATCCTGGCGCAGCAGAGCCCGTAACACGCGAGCGAAGTCCAGATCGGTTTTGCTGTTGATCTGCGTCTGGTTAATACCGAACACTGGGATCTCGATAGGATCTTCAACGCTGCACAGGTTGCTCTGTGCATCGTTCAACTGACGTAACCCGCTGTACAGCGTCACGGTTTTACCGCTGCCGGTCGGGCCGGTCACCAGGATCATGCCTTGCGGATTGCAGAGGGCATTGGCATACCACCCAAGTGCTTCCAGGCTCATACCAAGCTGCTCGAGCGGCAGCTCCTGGCGATCGGTTTGCAGGATCCTCAGTACCACCTTTTCCCCATGCAGCGTGGGTAAGGTGGATATCCGCATTGAGAAACTGGCATTATCCAGCTGCACGCTGAGTTGGCCGTCCTGTGGCAGGCGGCGCTCGGCGATATCCAGTTGCCCCATGATCTTCAACCTGGCAGTGATCCTGGCCGCCAGCGAAAAGGGGGGAGAGGCAATTGCCTGCAGCACTCCGTCAATCCTTAGCCTGACGCGGAATCGTTGCTGATAAGGTTCAAAATGCACGTCAGAGGCACGCCGTTGAATGGCGCTACGCAGCGTTCGGTTAATAAATTGCACCACCGGCGTGTCGCTATCGTCGTTAAGCGAAGGGGGCCGCTCCTCGGTATTTTCCGGCGGTGGAACCAGAGCGAGGGATTGCCGCTGGTTCTGCGCCTGTTCCAACCGGGCAACGGGCCATTGCTCAATCCCCACGCTTTTGCCGGTGGCGAAACGCAGAGCGCTCACCAGTGCCGCAGGGATTTCACCATGCAGGGCGATAGTCAGCCGCTGCTCGTCTTCGCTGAGTGCCAGTGCCTGATAGCGCTGGCACAGCGCGTGGATTTCATCACTGATTTCCATGCCGCCCCTCCTTTACTGCGCTGCATCATCAAAACGGAAAACTTCCTGGCAGGTTTCCTGCAGGCTGGTGTTACTACTGCTGCATTGGCGTGTCCAGCGCATGGGGCCGGTGGAGTCCATTGTGGGAGCCAGCGTCACCGTCAGGCCTTGCAGGCTCTGTGTGCCGATCAGGTTGATGGTTCCCCCGGTGACCTTGATACTGCTGACGTAACGTGTTGTCGCCCCAACAGGGATCCCTTTGCTGCCCGCATCGCAGCCTGATGGGCCACCGCCTTCCAATGCGCACAATTCAACCGCCATTTTGTACGGCACCATGGCCTGCAACATATCGGTCATGGCGGCCTTCTGGATATAGCGCTGATAGGCAGGAATGCCAATGGCGCTGAGGATGGCGACGATGGCAATCACCACCATTAATTCGATCAGGGTAAAACCGCGTTGTGTTTCCATCTGTTGTTTCCTCTGTGTCATCAGGAGGCAACGTTAAAATGACCAACAGCGGGTGGCGAGGGTGGAATGTGGATTATGCGTGGCTGTTCCACCGCAATACGTCCGTGTTACGCGGCGTTGAAAAACAATGCGTAGTGCTTCACAACCGTGAGGAGATGATGCCTTTTTGATTATACCCCATCGGCTAGGGCCGTTGACTGAGTTGGGGTACGTCCATTTTTTCTCTAAAATTTCCCACTCATGGAATGTGATTATTCTTATCGAATAAGAATGATCCTGTATTTGGCTTTTTTAACCAATGCGATAAATCTAGGGGTTGGTTCTGATTTTATGGGTAATCACCCTTTTTTTATAAGAATAATCCTTCATCAATAATTCCGTAATATAATTCTTATATAATATTCATCAATAAAAATACCATTGATCTGTTTTAGAGTTCACGGTATCTTTGCCCTCGCCGTAACAAAGAAGTTAATAAATATCATATATTCTGCGCTTTAATAAAGGCATGGGTTATCGTGCCTTTATATTGAGCGTAGATTTGTTCTATCGTTGATGATAGACATAACTAGGGCTATTTATTTCACTTTTATATAAGGATGATGTTGTGAAAAAATTAAACGTTTCTGAAGCTAGCACAATCGTTGGCGGCACTTGCACAACCTGTAGCGTTGAGTATGTAAACCTGACTCCAACCACTTGTAATGCTGTTACCACTTGTGTAGACAAAGATGGCAAAGTTGTTAGCGTTGACAGCAAGCCAGTTGCGCTGAGCAGCTGCCCTGCGCAGCCATAATGTAAACGTTGGTTTCCTGTCTGACAGGAACTAATGCCAGTGCTGGTGCGGTAGGGTTTATCGCATCAGCCTGTTTGATTCTCGTGCATTTTTAATGGACAGGGATGTGACTGCTGCAAGGATTATTGCAGCCTGCCTGACTAAAACAATCAATATCCCTCCGTTATTAAGTGCTAATCGATTTACCCTTATACATAAAGGTTTGTGATTATTCACACGCAACCTTGAAAGATTTTGGGTATATGTAATTTAGGACGTAGCGCTCATGTTCAAGAAGCCCTTTTATCTTTTCGCCTATACCCTTTTGGTTATTATTATATCTTCGCTGATCACTACGGCTTATTTCCACTATTTTGTGCTGAATCAGAATGCCGGTCCTGAACAACAGACTCTGACTATGGTCAGCGAGAGCGATGTTAAAACCAGCCCGATAAACACGGATAATACGATTGTCGAGATCTTCTCTTACGGTTGCCACTATTGCGCCTTGAACGAAGAGAATGTTGCCAAGATGGAAGCGCGGATGCCAGCCGGGACTCAACTGGTCCGTGTGCATATCGCCAACCTGAACAATGATGGCCTGGCGAGCTTTGCCCCGTTGTTTGCCACCCTGACGGTGATGGGCATTGAACCACAGCACCGTGAGAGCGCTTATAACGCCATTATCAAAGACAAAATCGATCTGAGTAATCCAGTCAATCGCGATAAATGGTTAACGAAAAACGGTATCGAACTTGATGCCTATAACAAGGCCAGCCAGACACCGCAGGTGGCAGAGCTACTGGACTATATGACCAAAGTATCCGGGCATTACAAAATCAGGGCGACCCCAACGTTTATCGTCAACAAAAAGTGGATGGCCGTGCAGGATCGCGATTTCCCTGAGTTTGCCGATCATCTGCTGTCACTGTTACAGCATGACAAACCGCTGGAGCAATAATGCGTTTATTTGCCGTGTGGGTGTATCTGGCGTGGAGAGAGGCGCTCACAACCCTGGCACGCGGTTCGTTGCCCTTGCGCAGAGCATACGGCAAGACGGTTTGTTGGCTGCTGCGCCACGGCAACTACCGTTGGTTCCTTGGGCTGGCGGCACTGAGCCGCTGGCTGCGATTAAATGACCGGGGCGATCGTCGGCGTGCCTTTGTGGCCGAGGCGAATAAGCAATCCCTGCTCGGGGCCGACTACCAAGGGAATTTTGCCCGCACCAGTCAGCGCCGCCGTTTACTGGAGCTGGCCGCAACCTATGGTCAGAGCCCTCAGGTCGCAGCCCAACTGGCTCGCTGCCAGGCAGAGCTTAATGCGGTCGTCGAGCCTTTGCATCAGGCAGGGCACCCAGTGGTGCTGGCACCGCTGCATATGCTCTCTGACGTGCTGGCCGGTATGGTCGGTGCCGGGGTATTTCCGGGACAGGCAACGGCGATTGTCTCCGTGAGCGTGGAGGTGTATCACGCCAGGGCGCGGGAATTAGGGGGCGTTAACCTGTCCTATTGCTCGATCCATGATGATAACCGAGAAATTGCTGGCAATCTGATGGGCGCGATTATGGAAGCGGCCGATCATCAACGCAATATCATGATTTTCCCGGATATCTCGCCGGATTACACCGTCAATACCAATACGGCGCAAACGGCAAAGCTCAGTTGCCGTCTGTTTGATCGCCCGGCCAATTTGCACAGCGGCGTGATCCGCATTGCCCGAGCGCTGTCGGCGCAGGTGGTGTTTTATTACCTGTATTACGACAAAGAGATAAAAATCCACATTGAACCGCCGATGCCGGCGCGCAGTGTGAAAGCCAGGCTACCGGAAATTGTTGAGAGTTCGATCGTCCGGCACCCTGAGGACTGGCTGTTATGGCACGCACATTCGTTATTTTTTATCAATGAATAAACCGGAAATTGAAGAAGTCAGATCATGGAAAAGATAATCCCGACGCTGGTCTTTCAAGGCGAAACTAACGAATGTGGGCTGGCCTGCATCGCCATGATGGCGGAAACCCAGGGGATTGATGTCTCGCTGGAAAGCCTGCGTGAACGCTATCCGGCCTCGCAGCATGGCACCTCGCTGGCCAGGCTGTGCGATATCATGGGCGAAATGGCGATGCCCGCTTATCCCGTGGCTTTTGAGCATGACGAACTGGCAGAACTGCCGCTGCCCGCCATTTTGCATTATGGCGCCAGCCATTACGTGGTGCTGGCCTACCGTAAAGGCAACCATGTCTGCGTGATGAATCCGGGCATTGGTCAGCAACTGTTGCCGATTGATGCGCTGAAACTGGATATCAGCGGCTATGCGCTGGTGCTGGACAATGAAACCCAGCCCGATCCGCAGGCGCTGGCCAACGTGCAGCGCAGTAAACGCTTTCGCATGTTCGACACCATGAGTCTGAAAGAAACGGCACGTATCCCCGGCATTTACCGATTGATGATACTGGCGTTTCTGATCTCGTTAACCCTGTTTATCATGCCGACGATGGTCAGTAGCGCCATCAACCAGGTCTTTTCTTCTGCGGGAAAAACAGATTTCCCCTATTTTTACTTCCTGCTGGCGTTTGTCGTTTCGACCACGCTGGCCTTCGGCGTGCGCTGGATCACCGAGCGATTTATTAAACGTTTCGTGGTGGTCAACAGCGTGGCCGGTTTCTCGCGCTTGCTCAGTAATTCACTGAATTTCTTTGATAAACGTGCACCAGGTGACGTCTTTAGCCGTTTTGCCAGTTGGCAGATGGCCTCGGGCATTAAAATCGAGCTGGATAACGGCCTGCGTACCGACTGGATCATCGGTGCCATCGCGCTAGCGGTGATGTGCTATATGAGCCCGCTGCTGGCCATGGTGTCTGGCATCAGTGTCACCCTGATGGGGCTGGTTAGCGTCTGGGCCATCTATCGTGACCGCTATTTTACCCAGCAAATGCAGGTCAAAACGGCCGATCAGAGCGACTTTATCCTTGAGAGCATTCAAGGGTTCGCTACCATCAAGTCCGCTGGGCTCGATAGCCAGCGCAAGGGCCTGTTTGCCAAATATGCCCTGGCGCTGTTTACCTGCCGCCAGCAGCAGAGAATGTACGAGCAGGTCAAAAGCAGCCTGTATCAGCTGATCGGCAGCCTGGAGATGGTGCTGTTTATGTTCCTGGCGCTGCCGTTGTTGAAAAACGAAACTATCACGCTCGGGGAGTTCTTTGCCTATAGCTTTGTGCGTGAAATCTTCACCTCTTACATCACCAAAATTTTCTATTCCATTCTGCAAAAGAATCAGCTGAATGTGATTGATACCCGCGCCCGGGATCTGTTTCCGTCACGTTCTGCACCGGCGTTAGGCAATGATGCGGTCCCTGCGCCCATCCCGTCGTTCACCTCGCAACTGCGTTATAACCATATCGCCTTTGCCTATGACGCCCAGCAACCGGTGCTGCACGATCTTTCGCTGTCGCTCAGGCCGGGGCAAAGCATTGCCATTGTCGGTGAATCTGGCGCGGGTAAAAGCACCTTGCTGAAGGTGATGACCGGCCTGATGCCACCACAGCAAGGGGACGTAATGGTGGATGGTCAGCCGCTCGATTATCAGCAGGTGCACGCGCTGTTCTTCCTGCAAAGCCAGGAGGACATCTTGTTCAATGCCACGGTGTTGGAAAACATCACGCTGTTTGATGAGAACTTTAATGAGCAAAAGCATCGGCAGATTGAGCGTTCGCTGGAGGGGCTGAATCTTGCCCCGGTGATCGAGAAATTGCCGGGCGGCCTGAATGCCCTGATCCGTGAAAGCCATGCAGGGCTGTCTCAGGGGCAACGTCAACGCCTGTTGCTGGCACGTGCCATGTACAGCGATCGTCCGGTGCTGGTGTTGGATGAACCCACGGCCAACCTGGATGAGGAAACGGCGCATCAGGTGATGACCACCTTGCTGGCACATTGTCGCGAGCGGCATAAAACGTTGATCACCGTAACGCACAGCGAAAGCGTATTACCGATGTTTGATCGGGTGTTCCGCGTGAGCAATGGCCATGTGGCCAGCGTCGAAACACTACCGACACTGACTACGGCGGTGTGCTGATGAAGCTGAAACGGCTTGGCATAACCAAACGCTGGCTGGTGCCGATGGCCTTGCTGTGTTTGGTGGCGGTGGGTGCGATCGTCTGGTACGTCACTGTACCCACACAGGAAAATGCCTATGACACCGAAGAGATCACCCGTGGCGATATCGAAAAAACCGTGCTGGCCACCGGCATTCTTAAACCGGCACTGCAGGTTAGCGTTGGTGCCCAGGTTAACGGGCAATTGCAAAAGCTGTATGTGAAGCAGGGCGATCGTGTCACCCGCGGGCAGTTGCTGGCGGAAATCGATCCGACCTTGCAACAGAACGCACTGCGTAAATCGGAGGCGGCCCTGCAAAGCGCCGAAGCGCAAAAGCAAGTCACCCAGGCAACGCTCAAACAGTATCAACAGGAGCTGAAGCGTCAGCAAAAGCTGGATCGTGATGGTTCAGGGGTGAAAAGCGAATTGGAAAAGGCACAGGCGCAGTTCCAAACCCAGCTTGCCCAGTTGAAGGTCAACGACGCGCAGATCGTCCAGGCGCAGATGGAACTGGAAACGGCCAAGGCCAATCTGGGCTTTACCCGCATCGTTGCGCCGATCGACGGTGAAGTGCTGGGTATTGTGACCAAGGAAGGGCAGACCATCGTGTCGTCACAAACCGTCCCGACCATTCTGGTGCTGGCGGATGTGGATACCATGACGGTACACACCCGTATTTCGGAGACCGATATCCTGAAGGTGCGCGTGGGGCAACCGCTGTGGTTTTACGTGGTGGCCGATCCAAAACAGCGCTACGAAAGCGTGATGGGCTCTATCCAGGAAGCCCCCAATGAGGCTTTGCAGGAAGACAACGCATCAAGTTCCTCCAATCAGCAGGCTTCGGCGGTGTATTACAGCGGCGTATTTGCTATCGCCAACAGTAAGCGCCTGTTGCGTACTTCGATGACCGCCCAGGTATTTATCATTACCGAGCAGGCGAAGAACGCCCTGCGTGTCCCGGTGGCCGCCTTTGGTGAACAACAGGGTAAAGATCGTTATCAGGTACAGGTGATGAACGGTAAACAGCTTGAGTCACGCTGGGTGCGCATCGGCCTGAACGACCGCCAGTTTGCCGAAGTCAAAGAAGGGCTGAAAGAGGGCGACCGCGTGGTATTGGCGGGGAGCGCTAGCAATGGTTAAGCCATCTTCGGCGTTGATCTCACTGAGCGGTATCTCCCGGCATTTTGTTTCTGGGTTGCAGACCGTAGCGGTACTGAAAAATGTCTCCCTCTCCATCCAACCGGGCGAGATGGTGGCGATCGTTGGTGCGTCCGGCTCGGGGAAATCCACGTTGATGAACATCATCGGCTGCCTGGATAAACCCACCGAAGGTGAGATGCAGATCAAAGGTATCTCCACCCAACTCGCCAGCAGTGAGCAGTTGGCCGAGTTACGCAGCCAGTACATCGGGTTTATCTTCCAGCGTTATCATCTGATGCCTTATCTGAGCGCCAGCGAAAACGTCGCCATTCCTGCCCTGTATACCGCGATGCCTGCGGCGGAACGCCAGACGCGGGCCGAATACCTGCTGACCCGGCTTGGGTTGCAACAGCGGATGAACTACAAACCCGCGCAGCTCTCCGGCGGGCAACAGCAGCGCGTCAGTATTGCCCGCGCGTTGATGAACGGGGCGGAAATTATTCTGGCCGATGAACCGACCGGTGCGCTCGATCGTGCCAGTGGCCAGGAGTTGATGGAAATCCTGCACTCCCTGCATCGCTCGGGGCACACCATCATTATCGTCACCCACGATCGGGATGTCGCCAACCAGGCGCAGCGTATTATTGAAATCAGCGACGGTGAAATTATTGCCGATAGGCGCAATGAAGCGGTCGCGCCACAGAAAACCCGGCCCGTATTGCCGGTGGTCGCTGCCACAGGACGCATGCCGTTTTGGCAGAGCGTACAAGAGGCGATCAAGATGGCCTGGCGTGCGCTGATGGGGCACCGTGCCAGAGCCTTCCTGTCGATGTTGGGCATCATTATCGGTGTCTCTTCCGTGGTGTCGTCAATGGCGGTGGGTGAGGGCGCACGGCAAAATATTCTTAGGGAGATCGGTCAACTGGGCAACAGCACGTTGGAAATCCGCCCTGGTGAGGGGAGAGGGAAAGTACGGCCTGACTTTGCCCGTGCACTGAAGGTCTCTGATGTAGAACTGTTGGCTCGCCAGCAGTATGTTGACAGCGTGTCGCCAGTCGTCAGCAAAACCGTGGCTGCGGTGCGCGGTGGTAAAGAGGTGATGGTGGCGATTTCCGGCATCAGCAATGCCTATTTCCGCGTGCAGGGCCTGCATTTTATCTCTGGTAACGGTTTTACCCAGCGCGATCTGGACGAGCGGGAACCGGTGGTGATTATTGACCCGGAATTACGCGATACGCTGTTTGAAACGGATGAAACACCAGAAGGGGAAATCATCCAGCTTGGCGGTACGCCTTACCGGGTGATCGGCATTGCCGAGCGTAAAGGCGGCAAATTCAGCGGCATGATGCTGGGTGCCTGGATGCCCTATACCGCGCTGCTGGAGCGCATGTCCGGCGATATGCCGATCGAGTCCATGACCTTGCGTGTACGTGACGGGCTTTCACCGCATGAAGTACAGGGGCGCGTGGAAAAATTATTAGAACAGGCTCATGGCCAGCGTGACTTTTACACCCAGACCAACGATCAGATGACGCAGGCCATCCGCAAGGCATCGGACTCCATGAATCTGCTGATCACCGCCATTGCCGGGATTTCACTGCTGGTGGGTGGGGTTGGCGTGATGAACATCATGCTGGTGTCGGTCACCGAGCGTACCCACGAGATCGGTATCCGTCTTTCGGTCGGCGCGCGGCCTGCGGACATCATGCGCCAGTTTCTGATTGAGGCAATGGTGATTTGCTCGCTGGGCGGGCTGATCGGCATTATTGGCTCCGGGTTGGCCGGGGTGATCTTCTCGTGGGTAACCAAAGAGTTCACCATGATCTTTACCTGGCCACCGTTGGTACTTGCCTGCGGGTTCTCTGCACTGATCGGCCTGGGCTTTGGCTTTTTCCCGGCGCGCAATGCGGCACGTCTTCATCCAACGGAGGCGCTGGCGCGCGAATGATGAACAACAAACTTTCTCTGGTGATGCTGTTGCCCCTGCTGCTGAGCGGCTGTGGCTCGTTGACGAAAAGCGATTATCAGCGGCCAATGCTGTCGGTGCCCGCTGAGTGGCGAGTGCAGGATACCGGTTCTGGCTATCTGCAACACACTGACCACTGGTGGGATAACTTCGAGGATCCACAGCTCTCGATGCTGATCGGACGCGCGCTGACCAGCAACAACGATCTGGCCATCGCGGGCATACAGCTCCAGCAGGCCCGATTGGCAGCCGGGTTAACCGATACCAATTTAACGCCTGATGTTTCAGTTACGGGTAGCGCCAACAACAGCAAAAATCTGCGGAATAATACTACTCCGACGGAGTCTTACAGCACGACGTTGTCGCTGAGCTATGAGCTGGATCTGTGGGGTAAATTGGCCCGAGCCAGGGAGCAGTCGCAGTGGCAGGTTGAAGCCACGGAGCAGGATCGGCAAAACACCGCGCTGACGCTCATCGGCAATACGGCACAGTATTATTGGCAGATCGCCAACCTTAACCAGAAGATAAAACAGCAGCAAGCGGGTCTGGAAATCAGTCAGCAGACGCTGGCTCTGGTTCAGTCACGCTATGCTTCCGGTGCCGCTGGGCAGCTCGATCTGTTACAGGCGAAACAGTCGTTGCTCAATCGTGAAAATGCCTATCGCACGCTGCAACAGCAGCGGGAAGAGAACCGTAATGCGCTGGCGATCCTGTTTAACCGTTCGCCTACCGATCGTCAGGCAGAACGCAGCTCGCTGGACATCAATCAGGATGTGCCAATTGCCAAAGTGCTGCCGGTTGAAGTCATTGCCCGTCGCCCAGACGTGAAGGCGGCGGAAGGGCGTCTGCGCGCAGCTCTGGCAGGGTCGGACGTGCAGCGTTTGAGCTTCTACCCATCGCTGTCACTGGCGGCCTCACTCGGTTCTGCCAGCAGCATTTTCTCTCAATGGTTCAGCGATCCGGTCAGGACGCTGGGAGCCAACGCTGCGTTGCCGTTTGTGCAATGGAACACGGTGCAATTGACCATTGAGAAGTCGGATTTGGACGTCAAACAGGCGGCGATCGTCTTTCGTAGCCAGGTCTACAACGCGCTTGCCGATGTGGATAACGCCATGTCGCAACGCCTTAGCTATCAGCAGCAAAAAATCAATCAGCAACAGAATCTGCAGCTTAGCCAGCAGCGCCTGGTATTGGCCAGAAGCCAGTACCAGGCGGGGGCCGTCTCTTTCCAGAGCCTACTAGATGCTGAGGACGATCTGCTGACCATCGAAACCAATTTGTCAGATCTGCAGTACAACTACCTCAATGCCACTATGAAACTGTGGTTGGCATTGGGCGGCGGTGTGGAAAAAGACAGTGATATAACAGGATGAGATCATGAATAAAGATGCTTTGTCACGTCGCGTGGTGGTTACAGGTTTTGGTGCGGTCACGCCATTGGGGATGAATGCCGAGCAGAGCTGGGCGGCGATTATGGATTATCAGTTGGGCTACCGCTATTTCGATCGGTCTGCCGTGGGGATCCAGTCACGTTTCTTCGGGGTGATCGACGATGAACCCAGCCTGAAGGGAGTCCCTGCTGCGATCCGTCGCCGTCTGCCACGTTTTGCCCGCCTGGCGTTGGGGGCGGCCCGCGAAGCAATGGAGATGGCCTTCCATGGGGAGAGCCCGGCGGCCTATTACGATCTGCTGGAGTGCGGCACCATCATCGGTAGCGGATGGGCGGGTCAGGATGAAACCCACATTAATTACGAAGGTTATCTACGCACGGGGTTGGGTTCACCCTTTGGCTGTTTCCTGTCCATGCCGAATGCCGCGACGGCCGCCTGTAGCCTGTTCTGGGGCCTGCGCGGCTATCAGAATAGCCCGATTGCGGCCTGTGCGACCGGAACGATCGCCATTGGCGATGCGTTTGAGGTGATCCGCAGTGGCCGTGCCTCGATGATGCTGGCCGGGGCAGGTGAGTCGTTGTGTACCGATGCTGCCGTGTGGAACATCGATATCCTGCGCGCCTTGGCGAGTGAGCAGGATGATGCCAGCAAGGCCTGCTGCCCGTTCAGCCTCGATCGCAACGGCTTTGTCCTTTCCGAAGGCGCTGCCGTGTTGTGCCTGGAAGAGCGCGAAGCCGCGATGGCGCGTGGGGCAACCATCCTGGGGGAAATCAAGGGCTACGGCAATTACTCCGATGCCTTCGACTTTACCGCCCCGGCGGAAGACAAGATTGCCCGGGTGAAAACCATCCAGCACGCCTTGCGGCAGGCCGGGGTGACGGCGGAGGAGATTGACTATATCAATGCACACGGCACCTCTACGCCCCTCAACGATCTGAATGAAACCCAGGCGATCAAGCTGGCCTTCGGCGAGGCGGCCTACAGCACGCCGCTTTCCAGCACCAAGTCTTACTCCGGGCATCTGATTGCGGCGGCCGGCAGCTTTGAATCCATCATCTGTCTGCAAGCGTTGCAGCACCAACTGATGCCCGCCACCTGTCACCTGAAAAATGCCGATCCGGAGTGCGATCTGGACTACATCAGCGAAGGGCATCGCCCGGCACGGCTACAGAACATCTTGAATCTGAGCTTTGGTTTCGGCGGCGCTAACGCGGCCTTGGTTATCGGGCGGGCATGAGCATGATCCTCAACTACACCTTGCGCGATGCCGAGGAGTGGGCCGCCTTTTCCGGCGACTACAACCCGATCCACTTTGATCTGCAGCACGTGCGCAAAATGGGGGCCGACCAGCTAAGCGTCCATGGGATGCGTGCGATGCTGGACATGAAACGTCATCTGAGTGCGGTGTTGCTTGCGACTCCGCTGGAGCATGACTTTTATGTTTTCAGCACCCGCATGCGCCGGCCGGTGCTGTGCCAGACGCCGTATCACTTGCAGATTGTGGGCAATGGCAAGCAGATCACCGGCAAGATGCTGGACAGTGTCACGCAGGAAAGCTGTTTCAACAGCAAACTGGCTCCGGCTCAGTCGTTAGAGCTGGTAGCTTCTGAGTATGAGCATGCGCTGACCGTTAACGAGGTGATGGCTCTCAGCCAGCGGTTCCCGGGGCAGGCATCGGAGGCCACTCAGGCGTGGAGTTTCTTTGACGCCCTGCTGTTCCAATTGCTGGTGAAATCCCCGGAAACCTTGGCGGCGCTGACGACGGCGCTGCCGGAACTGCAGGTTGCTACGCTGATTGAGGTGTTTGCTCAGATCCCGGTGGTACAGACGCACCATGAGACCCACTTCAGCGCCCGATTATTCAACCCCGAAACGCTATTTGAACCCGAAGATCGGCTCTACTACCGCATTCAGCCGATGCTGGTTATCGGGGACCGAAGCAGCGGATTTGTGTTACGCGCGGTGATCGAGGCCAGAACGCAGCGGCAGCCTCTGCTCGTCACCTCGGTGACCTTAAAAACATGGCCATTGGCCGACAATTAACCACAGGGATATAACCATGGAAAACTACCAACAGGTTTACGACACCGTTACGGAAATGATTTGTGATGCCAAAGATCTCGAGATGGCCGATCTGGCGCCAGAGATGCCCCTGCAGCAGTTGAAGCTGGACAGCCTGGACTATGTGGAGCTGATGGTATTGGCCAAACGCGAGTTCGGAGTCACGCTCAACGCCGAAATGTTCATCAATCAGCCGAATATGACGCTGGGTGAATTCTGTCAAAGCCTGGCCGACGCGCAAAAATAACCCTATGACTAAACAATGGGTATTAGTGACTGGCGGTAGCCGGGGGATTGGCCGAGCATTGGTGGAAGAACTGGCCAAGCAATGGAACGTGGTGTTCACCTGCCGTCACGCTCAGTCAGCCAGCACGGCGGTGATTGAAGCCTGCTCGGGTTTGCCGGGTTGGGTGGAAAGCTGCGTTTGTGACGGCAGTGACGAGCAGGCGGTGAACGTTGTGGCTCCGCCGTTGCTGGCACGCCTCGGTGCACCTTTTGCGGTGATCCATAACGCCGGGATCACGTTGGATGATTTGCATATCCAGCAAACCGGTGAGCGCTGGCGGCAGGTGATCGACACCAACCTGAACGCCATCTTCTACTGGAACCACCACCTGCTGCCCGCCATGATGGCGCAGGGGGAGGGGGCGATGGTGCTGATGTCTTCGGTGACGGGCATCAAGGGCAATACCGGACAAACGGCCTATGGGGCCAGTAAGGCGGCGATGATCGGCATGGGGAAATCTCTGGCGCTGGAAGTGGCCCGTTTTGGTATCCGTGTGAACTGCCTGTTGCCCGGGATTATCGAAAGCGAGATGACGCAGGCCATTCCGCCGGAGGCGCTGAAGGCGCTGCGCAAGCAAATTCCTCTGCGCCGCCTGGGCAAAGCCAGCGAAGTGGCGCGTACCACCGCGTTTCTCATCGGTGATGACAGCCGTTATATGACGGGCCAAAGCCTGATCCTTGACGGGGGTTTGACCGTCTAAGGTAAGTCTGATTTACTCTTCTATTGGGGTATCTCTGCATACCCCAAGTACTTTCGATAACCCCCTATTGCCTCACCTCAGAGCATCCACGATCTCCCCCTCTTTCTATCAAATGGTGAGTCTAGCTTACGATCTGCGCGGTTAAATAAAGCACCATTGTTAAAATTGACTGTTCAAAAAACAGACTGTTCCACACGTTATTACCACGGGGTGAAATGAATAAATGGCACTAAATCCGCTGAAATTCGATTTATTCCACAAAGTTATGCTGAGCATCAGGTTGTAGCTTGACCAGAATTTTCTTATGTCGTTAAATCCAATATCTGGAAAAACGTGTATAGGGAAATACCGCATGTCGGCTAACACCAATCGTAAGTTTTTGAGCATGGATGAAGTACAGCGTTTACTTGATGCAATTCCTGATCATAAGAATACCGTCCGCGATAAATGTATGTTGCTGGTTTGCTTCATTCATGGATTGCGCGTCTCCGAACTCTGTAATCTGCGCCTGCAGGATCTGGATTTACTCAGCAAAAAATTGTATGTCAATCGCCTGAAAAATGGTTTTTCCGTCCAACATCCGATCCAGCCGCGTGAGCACTCTGCACTGGTCAGTTGGCTGGCCCTGCGCCCGCAATATCTTGAAGCAGACAGTGATTTTCTGTTTCTATCACGCCAGGGGGGACGACTTTCTCGCCAGCAGATGCATCGCCTGTTCCGCGAGTATGGTGAACTTGCTGGACTGAATGTCCCCGTGCATCCGCATATGTTACGCCACGCGTGTGGTTATGCACTGGCTGATGGCGGCATTGATACTCGCTTAATCCAAGATTATCTGGGCCATAAAAATATTCAGAATACGGTAATTTACACGGCCAGTAACGCGGGGCGTTTTCGCTCGATTAGAATATAATTCAAATCTGCTTGAAAAACAGTTTATTTAATTCATCTATAATGGTTAGACTCATCCAATCTTGGTTGGGTTTAACATTAGATATATAACTACCCCTAATTTATTATGCGCTCATGGATAAGGAGTTCATGAAGGCATAATATATAAATACAATATTGGCTACTGCGCTCATTATTGATAAGGTATTTCATTGCATTGTGATTGAATTGTTTTTTCGGATTCATCTCTCACTTAAGAAAGAATAATCCTTTAATTTATAGGGTATTGGCTTTTCTATGGCGTTTCTTTTTTTTTGTCGGATATCCTTAGCAATTCCATGGCTGTTGTCTTTTTTCCTCTCCGCTATACTGATCTGGGATAGGTTGAAGCTGTAGCAACCCTTGCATCAGCGATCCTATGAATCTTGTAGGTATGTAAAAGGATGAATAGCCCTGCACATTTTTTAGTAAAGTCACAGTGAGGCACTATGAATAATCGCAAGCATCTGACTCCTTCCGAAGTTGCGCGTCTGCTAGGAGCTACTCAGCATGGTAAACACGCTGAACGCGATTACTGTTTGATTTGGATGTGTTTTATCCACGGATGTCGCGTCAGTGAGATCAACCGCTGGCGCCTTTCCGATATCGATTTGGAGGGCAAAAGCATTTATATCCACCGCCTGAAAAACGGCTTTTCCACCATTCATCCTTTATATGCCAAAGAACATAAAGCGTTACGCGCCTGGTTAAAGGTCAGACGCACTTATCGAGGT
Source organism: Serratia sp. J2 (assembly GCF_046269175.1). Classification (NCBI taxonomy): domain Bacteria; kingdom Pseudomonadati; phylum Pseudomonadota; class Gammaproteobacteria; order Enterobacterales; family Yersiniaceae; genus Serratia; species Serratia sp. J2. The sequence goes on along the minus strand of NZ_JBKABN010000005.1, from coordinate 68,791 downwards.
GCCGACAGCGACTGGTTATTTCTTTCCGAGAAGGGAAACCATCTCTCCCGCCAGCGTATCTACTGGTTAATGCGTAATTATAGCGAGTTGGCTGGTCTGGAGGTTAACGCTCATCCTCACATGCTGCGACATGGTTGTGGATTCGCGCTGGCAGACCGCGGGATAGATACTCGGTTGATTCAGGATTTTCTTGGGCATAAGAATATTCAGCACACCGTACTTTATACGGCCAGCAATGCGCGGAGATTTAAAGAAGTCTGGTAAACAAAATGTAATAATTTAATTCACCCGGTACACTTTGAACTAAACTGTCACGCACTCTAAGGATTATCTTTTTGCGAGTCAACAAATTTGTTATGGCAACATTCCTAATTTTTAAATAATGTTTAATATCAATGTGTTAAATTGATTTCTGGACAACTATTCATCATTGCGCTCTCCCCCATTAGTGGCTGTTCAAGCCCACTACTGATAGGTCTAAAAAATCCCCCTCGGCACTGTAGATAGCCTTAACGTTTCATGTTTGTTCGTTAATTGTTCACTGGTTGAAGTTTAATGCTGGTGGCTAGGAAATTTCAGCATAAATAATTGGACGGTACACTTTAGTTCAAAATGACTCGTCGGTTAGATAAGGCTTAACGGCTTGATGGGTTATTTAACGGGAGAGGTTCTCGCTTGGAGCTAAATAAACAGGGAACGACATAAGGCTATGTCAAATAATTTTGCTATGCACATGGGTGCATTACATTAAAGGAAAGTGTTGTATGAAAAAGAATCTGATTGCTGTTGCCGTATTGGCCTCCTCTGTGTTTGCCGTTACCGCTGCTGCCGCTGCTGATGGTCAAGTGGATTTCGTAGGTAAAATCACCGATGACGCTTGTGTTGTGACTAACAACCCAGGCAGCCCACTGCAAGTGAATCTGGGTGAAGTCGCTACCACTTCTTTCAACGTGGGTGGCGTTCCGACTGCGGGTGTTAAATCTTCTGCAACCAATTTCACCATCAAATTGACAGGTTGCCCGGCTGCGGCAACTCAAGCTTCGGTCAAATTTGACGGTATCGCTGTGTCTGGTGACAACACCGTTCTGGCACTGACTGCTGGTGGCGCAACAGGTGTTGGTATTCAGCTGAGCGATGACGCTAACGCTGTAGTTCCATTGTTTACCGCATCTAAATCATATCCACTGGTTGTGGGTAATAACGATCTGAACTTCGTTGCACGTTATATCTCTACCTCCTCCACCATCACTTCTGGTGTTGCGAACTCCACCGCTAGCTTCACCCTTAACTACAACTAAGACTTTACCAATTCGACGTAGAGATTAGTTGTTCTGATTTCAGGCCAGCGGCAGTTGAGCTGGCCTTTATGTCTCATTTCACGGGGTGTTTGTATGAAATTTATTCCTGCCACAGTGCTGACGAGCTTGCTGATGATGAGCTGTGTTGCTCAGGCCGGTGTGATTGTGGGCGGTACGCGTCTGATTTATGAAGGCGGTAAAAAGGAGTCTTCACTGAGCGTCAGTAACCCGGACAAGGGGCCGTACCTCATCCAGACCTGGGTAGAGACCACCGCAGGTGGCGCTGAGAAAGCCCCCTTTGTGGTGACCCCGCCGCTGTTCCGCCTGGATGGCGACCAGAAAAACGTCCTGCGCGTGGTGCGTGCAGGGGGCAATCTGTCCTCCGATAAAGAATCGTTGTATTGGATGAACATCAAGTCCATCCCCGCAGCCAGCAAAGCTGAAGTCCGCAATACGCTGCAAATTGCAGTGAAAACGCGCATCAAGCTGATTTACCGCCCGCAGGGCATCAAAGGCACGCCGGAGCAAGTCACAGAGAAACTGACCTGGCAACGCAGTGGTAATAACCTGCAGGTGACCAACCCGACGCCGTTTTATATGAATTTCTATGAAGTGAAGGTTGCAGGCAAGAAATTGAGCGATGTGACCTATGTGGCTCCGATGAGTACGACAAGCTTTGCACTGCCAACCGGAGTGAGCGGCGGCCCGCTCAGTTGGAAAATTATCAATGACTACGGGGCGGTAAGTAAAGAGCAACTCGCGTCGTTATAGCGTTCAGAGAGCAGGGATCCCCACAGGCTGTGGGGCACAGGACACAGGGGGTAGTTTCACCCTGTAGGCAATGGAGTCAAACGGATGAATAATTATAAAAGCCAGGCCGGGCACTCGCCGCGCGTCAGTAGGCTGGCGTATTTGATCGCTGCCCAGCTGGCATTGATGGGTACCCTATCCTTTAGCGTACAGGCGCGTGACTATTTTAACCCTGCACTGCTGCAAATGGATAACCCAAACCAGGGGGCGACAGATTTAACCGTTTTTGAAGAAGGCATAGGTCAGGCACCAGGCACCTATCGGGTCGATATCTATCTCAATAACGAACAGCAGGACACACGGGATGTGACGTTCAGTATGCAAAAAGGGGCTGATGGCAAAGAGCATCTGCAACCTTGTCTGAGCGTAGAGCAACTCAATGCCTTGGGGGTGAAAACCGATTTATTCCCAGGGCTCGGTGATGCCAAGTCACAATGCGCCAACATCAGTGCCATTCCCCAAGCCAGCGCCAAGTTCCGTTTCAGCGAACAGCAATTGCTGATCAGTATTCCTCAGGCAGCCCTCTCACAGAAAGCACGTGGTTACGTTCCTGAAAGCCAGTGGGATCAAGGTATCCCGGCATTGCTGCTCAACTACAGCATGAGCGGTGCCAACACTTATGCACGTAATGGTAATAGCCAAGACAGCAACAGCCAGTACGTCAACCTGCGGCCAGGTGTCAACCTCGGGGCGTGGCGGTTGCGTAATTACACGACCTGGAGCCGAAGCAGTGACGGCCAGGATAAATGGGACACTATCTATACCTATGCCCAGCGTGACATTATCGCGCTGAAAAGTCAGATGACGCTGGGGGATAGCAGTTCGCCTTCGGACGTGTTCGACAGCGTACCGTTCCGTGGTGGGCAGTTGGCCTCGGACGACGAAATGATACCGGACAGCCTGAAGGGTTATGCGCCAATGGTACGGGGTATTGCACGAACCAATGCGCAGGTGATTATCCGCCAGAACGGCTACGTGATTTACCAGACCTACGTGGCTCCAGGTGCGTTTGAAATCAACGATATGTTCCCTACCGGGGGCAGCGGTGACCTGCTGGTGACCATTAAGGAAGCCGACGGTAGCCAACAGCAGATAGTGGTGCCGTTTGCCTCGCTGCCCGTGCTGCAGCGTCAAGGTCGTTTGAAGTACTCGGTCACCAGTGGGCAGTACCGTTCTTATGACAACAGCATAGACAAGACCCTGTTTAGCCAGGGTACAGCGATTTATGGTCTGTCCAATGGCTTTACTGCCTACGGCGGTGGCCAGTTTGCCAGTAAGTACCAGTCTGTGGCCTTGGGGCTAGGCAAGAACATGGGTGACATCGGTGCCATATCGGCAGACGTGACCCAGGCATGGTCTACGATGCAAGACCAACCTAAAACCGATGGCCAATCATGGCGAGTTCGTTACAGCAAGAACCTCGTACAGACGGGTACCAACTTCTCGATTGCCGGATACCGTTACTCAACCGCGGGCTACTACAGTTTGCAGGAAGTATTGGACACCTACCGTGACGGTAGTAGTTACCGGCTCACCGACCGCAAGCGCAACCGCAGCGAGTTGACCATCAGCCAGAACCTGGGAGATGCGGCGGGAACCCTGTCATTAAACTGGGTCAGCGAAGATTACTGGAACAGCGATCGTACCTTACGCTCGATTGGTGCCGGCTATAACAACAGCTGGAACGGTATCAGCTACGGGTTGAGCTACAGCTATAACGAAAACTCGACGGCCAGTGGCAACAGCAGTGGCGCCGTTTATGACCGCGATCAGATCTTTGCGCTTAACGTCAGCATACCGCTGGATCGTTGGTTGAGCAGGACTTATGCCAGCTACAACCTGAACACCAGCCAGAAGGGGTCCACCAACAACTCCGTCGGCCTGAACGGCACGGCGTTAGCGGACAACAACCTGAGTTGGGGCGTACAGCAAAGCTATGGCAACAAGGGCATCGGCAACGGCGGCAACCTGAATGCCGACTATCGCGGTACCTATGGGGAAGTGTTAGCGGGTTATGCCTACGATCGCAACAGTCAACGACTGAACTACGGCCTGCAGGGCGGCGTTATAGCGCACCAGGACGGGGTGACCTTCGGCCAGCCGTTGGGGGAAACCATTGCGCTGGTGAAAGCACCAGGAGCCGGTGGCACGGGAGTTAACAACCAGACCGGGGTTAAAACCGACTGGCGTGGCTATGCCATCGTGCCGTACGTCAGCCCTTATCGCAAAAATCAGGTGCAGTTGAATACCGAAACTATGGCGGATGACGTTGAGGTGGAGTTGACCTCTCAGAACGTGGTGCCAACCCGTGGTGCTGTAGTTCGAGCCAACTTCCAGGCCAACGTGGGCCAGCGAATACTGATGACGCTGTTACGCCAGGGGGGCGCACCGGTACCGTTCGGTGCCACGGTGAGCGATCCGGCACAGCAAACAGCACAGGGCTTTATCGTCGGGGACGGTGGCCAGGTTTATCTGACCGGGATGGCAGACAGCGGCAGCCTGAATGTGAAGTGGGGCAGCGGTTCAGACCAACAGTGTCAGGTGAGTTACTCACTGACAAAACAGACAACGGAAAGTGCTGGCATTCAGATGCTGAATGCGCAGTGCCGGTAAGGAACGATGATGAAGTTAATCAGGTTAGTTAAATTAACATTGGGCGGCCTGCTGTGCCTGTTTTCCGTATCAAGCTTTGCTGCAACCGGGTGGTGTACCACGGTAACCGGCACGAAGATATATAACTTCCCCTTTGTCAAACAGTACGACAATCCAGCGGACAACAAGGCTGGCATGTATTTTCATCAAACCTACCAGTGGAATTTAGCTGCGAATTACGCTGCCAACTGTGATTGTACCGCCTCAGCCAACACCTTCTATAAGGCAGTGGTACCGGGCAATCTGACAGCTACGCGGGACTTTGATGGATTACATTTTTATTCAATAAATAAATATCTGGAAGTGGCAACTGAATTATATGTTGGAGGGAACCTGAAGGAATGGGTTGCCACCCCATTCCCTAACGTGGACAATCTATTTCCCAGTGCCTGTTCGGGTGTGACGAACTGGATATCCGGCGCTAATGGCTATGTGTCTTTATACTTTACCCGGCCATTTGTGGGGCAGGTCGTCATCCCAAGCACTAAGATCCTGGACCTTTATGGCACAAAAGTCAGTGGATCCTATGGCGGGATGCCGATGTCGTCTGTCTATATGAGCGGATCGGTAACGGTACCACAATCTTGTGAAATTAATGCCGGGCAGGTCATTAATGTCAAGTTTGGCAATATCATGTCAAATGACATCAAGAATCCCGGTGAAATTGCCAATGGGTTTACCCCCAAAGTCGTTGATATGACGCTGGCCTGTAACAATATTTCTAACGGTGTTGTCGTCAGCTTATCCTTTAGTGGTGAGCCATCGGGGGGGGACCCAACCGCATTGAAGACGGACAATAATGATATCGGGGTTCGGGTACGTGACGCGAACGGTAATATCGTGCCGCCGGTCAATGGAAATCTGCCTGTCACCTTCGACTATTCTTCACAAACTGGGACCAGCTCTATGAGTCTGGCACCGATGAACGTGACTGGCAATCCCCCGGCGATAGGGCAGTTTAATGCTGTGGCCACCATTAATGCCGAAATTAATTAAGTTTTTTTAACTCAAGGAAATCAGGCAGGAATTCCCTGCCTGAATACAGACGGGAACAGTAAGGAAACCTCATGAAAAAACAAACTCAACGTACGCTACTGGCCTTATTGGTTTTGGGGGCCGGTGTTAATCAGGTAGTGGCGGCTCCAACTCAAGTTAATATTACCGGCGTTGTGGTCGCTTCGCCCTGCACGGTAGATACCACCAACTCAGATTTGAACGTCAATCTGGGGACCAACATTCAGGCGACCAGCCTGTCGACGGCGGGAAATACTTCTACACCGGTGCCCTTCAAGCTGGTAGTGAAGGACTGTCCGACGACAACCAGCAAAGTTACCGCATCATTTAGCGGCACGACGGACGCTGCGGCTGGCGGGCGCTATGCGACGACCAGCGGTACGGGTATGGCAGGTAACGTGGCGGTAGAAGTTAAACAGGATGCGGCTCCGAATGCCCTGCAAAACCCAGGATCTACCATGGATATGACGGTGGTAGGAAACTCGGCAACATTTGCATTGAGAGCCAGTGCTTATGCCAAAGGGACGGTTACGCCGGGTAATATCGCTGCGGTAATGTCAGTCGATTTTACCTATAACTGATGAGCAAGGTCAGTTCGCTCAGGGGATAAAACGCGATCGAGTTTGACGGCCGGCGTTGGTTTCCCTGGCCGCTGTGTGTATTGGCGTAGCAAGCTTTAACATCGGCACCCAAGTCTATTTTGGGTGCCAGCACCTATCAGGACAAGCTGAGTCATTAATAACGGAACTATTATCATGATGACATCAACCGTATGGAACAACACACCCCTACCGAAAATGCAGACGGCATGCCGCATCGACCGGGTATTGCTCATGGACGCTTGCCCGATAACGCGTGCCGGGATCTGCTCTGCATTCCAGCCACCACAGTTTCAGGTCATGGATTGTGTGCACGTAGAAAAGGTGTGCGATCTGCCAGTGGCGATGCAGCAAGGCAAGGTGGATGTGGTGATCACCGAACTGTGTGGCGAAGGTGAGTCGGTATTGGAGGGGCTGCGAATGATTAGCCATTTACGCCAGTACTGGGCACGGGTGCCGCTTATCGTCGCCACCTCTTTGCAGGAGCCGCACCTGCTTGCACAGTTGAGAACGTTGAGGGTCAGCGGTATCTACCTTAAACAGGATCCCCTGTCATCACTGACACAAGGCGTTCTCTGCGCGATGGCGGGGTTGTCCAGTCTTAGCCCGTCAGCGGTGAACCTGATTGGCAATGGCGCGCCGTCATTGTCGCTAACCGGACGTGAGATGGACGTACTGGAGTGCCTGTTTGCTGGCAGAACCGTGACCGACACGGCGCGGGTGCTAGCTCGGGATGTGCGCACCATCAGCACCCATAAACGCCGTGCCATGATTAAGCTCGGCTTCCATAGTGATAGCGATCTCTATACACGTGGAGATTATCTGGCGCGTAATGGATTACTGATCTAGGAGTCGCTCATGAATACGCCTTTATCGGTTGTCAAACTGGCCGTTGTTGCCCCTATCCCCTTGCTTCAGGCAGGGATGGCACATTTTATTCAGAACCTTGATCCCCCTATGCATCTGGTGGTGATGGTCTCTTCGCTTGAGCAATTGCTGGCGCAATGGGCGCCGCCACAAATTGACCTGTTGGCGGTGGTGCTCAGTGGCTCGCCGCAGGAGATTGCCCGCGACACGCAACAGTTGCTGATGCTCTCTGAACGTGCGCCCGCGCTGCGTATCGTGGTGTGCACCTATTGCCGGGACATTGCGTTGTTGACGCGTTTGAATCTCCGGCCGCACATCAGCCTGCTTGCCCGCCAGGAGTCGCAGGAGCAGACTCGCCGTGATATGGCACAGGCGTTGACCGGTGCCAAGGTTTGTAGCCCCAGTATGGCAATGTACCTGCTGCACAGTGCCACTCCTGCGCAAGTGCAGGACAGTTTGGTGGTGTTGACGCAGGCGGAACATAAGGTACTGGAGTACTTGCAGCAGGGAATGAGCGTTTCTGACGTGGCTGATTTACTGCATCGCAGTGTCAAAACCATCAGCGCACATAAGTGCAATAGCATGCGCAAGTTGGGGGTTCGCAATGATGCGGAACTGTTCCAGCATTTACGCAGTCAGGTCACCGACACGCCCTACAGCACGCCAAACTCCCCCTGGTATGTAACGACATGATTAACCAGAAGCGGTACCGGGTGGCAGTAGTTTCACCGTGCCGTTTCTTTCAGGCTGGGATCTGGGCATTGCTCAACACCCACTCGCTATCGCGAGTCTGGCACTGCCAGAAAGCCGCTGAAGCACAATGGTATCTGGATGCACAGCCGGTGGATGTGCTGGTTATGTCATTGCACGTTGGGCAACAGACAGACTTATTGCTAGCCTTGCGCTTTATTCAGCAGGTGCGTATCTCTTTTCCCGGCGTTGCGCTGATGGCTATTCTGGATGACCCCATTCCTTATCTGGTGACTCGGTTGCGCCGTCTGGGGGTGAGACATATCGTGGATCTGGGGCAACCGTTAGTCTTATGGCATGCGCAATTGCGTCAGATTCTGTTGGGGGAGGATAGCCGGGCTGGCTGCACTTTACCGGGGTGTGATGAGGAAACGTTGTCTATGGGTGAGCGGCAGGTGGTCGAGTACCTGATACAGGGGATGACTCCCGCCGAAATTGCCACGCTGACGAGGCGCAGTATCAAAACTATCTCCACACAGAAGGGAATAGCCATGCACAAGCTGGGGATCCGCCACTATGCCCAACTGATCGCGGTACAAAGCATCTTTACCGACAGTTGGCTGCCCCATGATGGAGTCCAGATGGTCGGGGAGCTGACCCCAAGCCTTTGGTATTATTGCTGAGTTTATCAACGTGTTCGCTTAAATCCGCATTGGTAGGTAGGGAGATGCTGTGTGAGTGGCTCTCACATAAGGAACAACGCCCCAGGAAGAGGCGTTGCCAATAATAGATCAGTTAAAACGCATTGACAGATCGAGCGCGGTAACGTGTTTGGTCAACGCCCCGACAGAGATATAATCCACTCCGGTTTCGGCAAACTCGCGCAGGGTTTGATCGGTGACGTTGCCGGAAACTTCCAACTGCGTGCGTCCCTGGGCCAGGGCAACGGCATCACGCATCATCTCGACGCTGAAATTATCCAGCATGACAATATCGGCACCGGCATCCAGCGCTTGTTGCAGCTCATCCAGCGATTCTACTTCCACTTCTACCGGCACGTCGGCGTGCAGCCAGAAGGCTTTCTCTACCGCGTTTTTGATCGAGCCAGAAGCAATGATGTGGTTTTCCTTGATCAGGAAAGCATCCGAAAGGCCCAGGCGGTGATTGCTGCCACCGCCGCACAGCACGGCATATTTCAGCGCGGTGCGCAGGCCGGGCAGTGTCTTGCGGGTATCCAGCAGCCGGGTTTGTGTGCCTTGCAGCAACGCTACATAGCGGCTTACCGCCGTGGCTACGCCGGAGAGCGTTTGCACGAAGTTCAGCGCGGTACGTTCGCCCGTCAGCAATATACGCGCCGGGCCGCTCAGGCGGCATAGCGACTGGTTGGGCACCAGTTTATCGCCATCTTCCACCAACCACTCGATCTTCACTTGCCCACCCAGTTGGATAAACACCTCTTCCAACCAGCGGCGGCCACAGAAGACGCCGGGTTCACGAGTGATCACCGTGGCTTTGGCCTGTTTATTTGCGGGTAGCAGTTGCGCGGTGATATCGCGCTCGGCATCCACGGTTCCCCCTAGATCTTCGCTCAGCGCCTGGGCGACGGTGGCAGGGACATCATTGGCAATACGTTCGAGAAGCGCGGTACGGCGGCTGTCGGCACTGTAGCGACGGGTCGGCATGGCAAACTCCGGAAATGGACGATAGGTCGGTGGATCCACATGCTACTCTGTTTTATAGCCCCGTGCCAGTCGCTAGTTCTACGTAATATCAATAGGTTAGTGATGCTGTAATCCCCCTCACCCTAACCCTCTCCCACAGGGAGAGGGGACTGAATGTGCCACAATTTTACTCCCACATCTGACCTTAACACGGGCGCGACATGCAGCGCCCCTACGGCGTGCCACCTTAGCCATGCTGCAAGTTGTGCTACCGCCAACACAACCGCATTGAATATCTCAACCTTCCATTATTTGGCATACTGTTTATCCAGACAGTGTTCTGTTGGATAAATAAAATCATCAATAGAATTTTGCAATAACTTATAACTTACACCACAGGTGTATTACGAGGATTTAATATGAAAAAGCTACCGTTAAATGTTCTCTATCGACTGTATAAAGCAGAAGTTGGCGATACCATTGATAATACTTATGTTCGTCTAACAGGCGGTTGGATGACCAACGATCGGCGTAGTGTCGATAATAATGGGTTGCTCCAGATAGGTCCTATCTATCAGTTCGCATTTAAGGATTTATCCGATGGGCAATACTATCAGGCAAGTCAAGGTGCCACAGAAGTGATCGTTCCCGATTCCAACGGTTACTCTGTGGTAAGGTATAAAGAGCCATTCAGTGATCCCTCGAATCAACCTCATACCGTGTATACTTGCCAATACTCAGCAATTAGAGTGAGCGTGGCTGAATATACGGAAGCTTTGCAGCCTTAATATTATTGCAGGCCAATGGTGACGAACGTGTTTTTTAACCTATAACGTTTTCATCATAGGGTAATCAGGCCTATATTCAGTATTAATAAAATACTGGATATAGGTCATTCACCGCGTTATTTTAGGACTACGTTTGGGCAACTGAAAATAGTGTCCGTCAAGATGATTTTTTGTACTGACTGACATCAACAGGCCACGACTGCCGGGTACCGTGCTTGATGTGGCAGTACAGGAAACTAATCCATTTATTATCAATGCATTAAATTCACTTCTCGGAAACATGCTACTCTGCTGCTGGCACTCGTACCACCGCAAGCATTATGCTGGGGAACAGACAGAAGGAGAGGATTAGCTAATGACGCTGTTTACGCTGTTACTGGTTTTGGCGTGGGAACGCCTGTTTAAACTGGGTGAGCATTGGCAGTTGGATCATCGTTTAGAAGTGGTGTTTCAGCGGCTGCATCGGTTTTCTTTGGCACAAACGTTGGCAATGACCCTGGTCTGGATGTTTATCGTCTGGGGCATCCTGTGGCTGGCCCAGGGCCTGTTCTTCGGCGTTGTGGCGCTACTGCTGTGGATTGTGATTGGTCTGCTGTGCGTTGGGGCCGGGATCACACGCAAACATTATCGGGCCTATTTGCAGGCCGCGCGGCAGGGCGATACCCACGCCAGCGATCAGATGGCGGAAGAGCTGGCGCTGATCCACGGTTTACCGGTGGAATGCAGCGCAGAAGAACGTCTGCGTGAGCTGCAAAACGCGCTGCTGTGGATTAACTATCGCTACTATCTGGCACCGCTGTTCTGGTTTGCGGTGTGCGGGCCATATGGGCCGCTCGCTCTGGCAGGCTATGCTTTTCTACGGGCCTACCAAACCTGGCTGGCACGGCATCTTTCACCGCTGCAACGCTCGCAAACGGGGATCGACTTCCTGCTGCATGTGTTGGACTGGATCCCGGTTCGTCTGGCTGGGGTAGCGTATGCGCTGATTGGGCATGGTGAAAGGGCGCTGCCTGCGTGGTTTGCTTCGCTGGGGGATCGTCATACTCCGCAGTATCAGGTGTTGACGCGTTTGGCGCAGTTCTCTTTGGCCCGTGAACCGCATATGGACCCGGTTCAAACGCCGCGCGCCGCGGTAACGTTAGCGCGTAAAGTGACCCTGATTGTGGTGGTGGTCGTGGCGATATTGACGATTTACGGTACCTTGCTCTGAAGGTAACGGCGGGCACCGAGTGGCGCCCGCCAGAAGATTACAGCTTGGCGAAGCAGCGGCGTGCAGCATCGACGGTGCGCTGTATATCTTCGTCGCTGTGTGCGACAGACATAAAGCCAGCCTCGAATGCCGACGGGGCAAGATAAACTCCCTCATCCAACATCAGATGGAAGAAGCGCTTGAAGCGCTCGACATCGCAACCCATCACGTCCTGATAGCAGGTGACCGTTGGCGCATCGGTAAAGAACAACCCGAACATGCCGCCTACATGGTTCACGACAAACGGTATGTTCTCTGCCTTGGCCGCCGCCAATAGGCCTTCTGCCAGCTTGTTGGTCAGTTCGGTCAAGGTCTGGTGAATGCCAACCTGGGAAACCTCGGTCAGGCAGGCGAAACCGGCGGCCATGGCAATCGGGTTGCCAGACAGCGTACCAGCCTGATACACCGGCCCGGTAGGTGCCAGAGCGGCCATCACTTCACGGCGGCCACCGAAGGCTCCCACCGGCATACCGCCACCGATAATTTTGCCCAGGCAGGTCAGGTCTGGTACCACATCGTAATAAGACTGAGCACCGGCCAGCGCGACGCGGAAACCGGTCATCACTTCATCAATGATCAACAGCGCGCCATACTTGTCACACAGGGCGCGAAGCCCCGGCAGGAAGTCTGGCAGCGGTGGAATGCAGTTCATGTTGCCTGCCACCGGCTCAACGATGATACAGGCGATCTCTGAAGGGTACTGCTCGAATGCGGTACGCACGGAGTCGAGATCGTTATAGGTACAGGTTAGCGTGTGCTTGGCGAAGTCTGCCGGCACGCCCGGTGAGTTCGGCTGCCCCAGCGTCAGTGCGCCGGAACCGGCTTTCACCAGCAGGCAGTCGGCGTGGCCGTGGTAGCAGCCTTCAAACTTGATGATCTTGTCGCGGTTGGTATAGCCACGCGCCAGACGAATGGCGCTCATGGTGGCTTCGGTACCGGAGTTCACCATACGTACCATATCCATGGTTGGCACCAGATTGGTCACCAACTCGGCCATTTTCACTTCCATCTCGGTAGGCGCGCCGAAGCTCAGGCCGCGCTGTGCCGCCTCGATCACCGCATTGCGGATCGCCGGATGGTTATGGCCCAGTACCATCGGGCCCCAGGAACCGACATAATCGATATAGGCTTTACCATCGGCATCAAACAGATAGGCACCGTCGGCACGTTCGATAAACAGCGGGGTACCGCCTACACCGGTGAATGCACGCACTGGGGAGTTGACTCCGCCTGGGATCAGCTGTTGCGCCTGGGCGTACAGACTTTCGGACTTACTGTGTAAGCTCATAAACCGGCTCCTGGGTTTGCTTTTGAATGATTTGACCGCGCTATTCTAGTGGAGAGTACGGAGTTATGAAACGATCATAGACCGATACCTATTTTGAGGGGGCGGTAAGACAGCGACTGAGCTAGAATAGCTTACATCGCTATTAGTCTGATTTTTCAATTCAATAATGAACTCACTATGACTGAATTACAGCAACAGCCTCCTGCGGCTTCAGGCGTGCGCCTGACTCGCAACCATAGAGTCCGTCAGTTTATTCGCCAGGATAAAACGCCGGTTGCCATCCTGATCATGGCGGCGGTGGTAGGGACATTGGCGGGATTGTTGGGCGTCGCCTTTGATAAAGCGGTGGAGTGGGTGCAACAGCAACGGCTGTCGGGCCTGGCCTCTGTCGCCAACTCCTGGTTCCTGGTGTGGCCGCTGGCGTTTATTTTGTCTGCCATGCTGGCCGCTTTTGGCTTTTATCTGGTCAAACGTTTTGCGCCAGAGGCGGGTGGTTCAGGGATCCCAGAGATTGAAGGGGCGCTGGAAGAGTTACGCCCGGTGCGCTGGTGGCGGGTGATCCCGGTGAAATTTATCGGCGGTATGGGGACGCTCGGCGCTGGCATGGTGCTAGGGCGTGAAGGGCCGACGGTACAGATGGGGGCTAATGCTGGGCGAATGGTGCTGGATATTTTCCGTATGCGCAGTGCGGAAGCGCGCCACTCCATGCTGGCTACCGGTGCCGCAGCCGGTCTCTCCGCCGCGTTTAACGCCCCTCTGGCAGGGATCTTGTTCGTTATTGAAGAGATGCGGCCGCAGTTTCGTTACAACCTGATTTCCATCAAGGCGGTGTTTATCGGCGTGATTATGTCGAGCATTGTCTTTCGCATTTTTAATGGTGAAAGTCCGCTGATCGAGGTGGGTAAACTCGCTTCGGCACCGCTCAATACGCTGTGGTTGTACCTGGTGTTGGGGACGGTGTTTGGCGCGGTAGGGGTGATGTTTAACGCACTGGTGTTTCGTACGCAGGATATGTTTGCCCGTTTCCATGGTGGCAAGATGAGCAAGTTCCTGCTGATTGGTGCTCTGCTAGGGGGCGCTTGTGGCGTGCTTGGGCTGATCGAGCCAGCAGCCGCGGGTGGCGGTTCGTCCTTGATCCCGATCGCGGCGGCGGGTAACTACAGCGTTGGCATGCTGTTGTTTATCTTTATCGCACGGGTGATCACCACGGTGCTCTGCTTCGGTTCAGGCGCACCGGGCGGTATTTTTGCACCGATGCTCGCTCTGGGGACGCTGCTAGGCACCGCTTTTGGCCTTTTGGGCGCTCACCTGTTCCCAGAGTATGGGCTTGAGGCTGGCACCTTTGCTATTGCGGGCATGGGAGCGTTGTTTGCCGCGACCGTGCGTGCGCCGTTAACCGGTATTGTGCTGGTATTGGAAATGACCGATAACTATCAGCTGATTTTACCGATGATTATCACCTGCCTCGGCGCGACCCTGGTGGCGCAGTTTCTGGGCGGTAAGCCATTGTATTCCGCCATTTTAGCCCGCACCTTACAAAGGCAGCAGCAGGAATTGGCCGAGAAAACAGGTAAAGAAAATACAACAAATGCGGTGAATACTTGAACGCAACACTCAGGTATTAGATAATCAGCACCATTAATCAGGTTACCGTCGTCGTCGCCTGATGTGAAACACTGTTGGGAGTAACGAGTATGAGTGATGAAACAGCACTGCCCCTGCAATTTACCGAGGCAGCAGCAAGCAAGGTGAAATTCCTGATTGCTGACGAAGAGAATCCAAACCTGAAGTTGCGGGTTTACATTACCGGTGGCGGCTGCAGTGGATTCCAGTACGGCTTCACGTTTGATGACAAGATCAACGACGGCGATATGACCATCGAGAAACAGGGCGTTGCGCTGGTGGTTGATCCGATGAGCCTGCAATATCTGGTTGGCGGCGCGGTGGATTACACCGAAGGGTTGGAAGGTTCACGCTTTATCGTGACTAACCCGAATGCCAAAACCACCTGTGGCTGCGGTTCTTCATTCAGTATCTGATCCGCCGCCGTTAAAAAAACCCGCCTGCCTGTACGGTGCGCGGGTTTTTTTGTGCCTACCATTCCACGGTGATCAGTTCACTTTCCCGATCGTCTACTACCCGTTTGCTGTGGCTCATCTTCGGCTGCAAGACTGTGCCATTGCCACATTCCACCTGCGGCGTGTTGTCAGTCGTGGTTACGCTGCAGGTGGGCACAATCGTCAGGCTGATACCCATCTTGCCGCTGGTGTTTTCGGCCAGCACACTGCTGCTCAACAACAGTGTGCTGGCGATCAAAAGATTTTTCTTCATGCGTAAACTCAAAACAATACCTATCCGCAGGCCACAGCAATAGGACCTATCGGCAAAAGTGAACGGAACTTAACGGCGCGGGATAATTTTTAACGAAGAGTTAACCAGGTGATTACATTATTCAAGCGCATTTTATTAGCGCAAAATAATAGCACATTGCGTATATAGTAGTCGAATATACTGCTTGGCAGTAAAGCCTCCGCCGAAGCTGGCGGAGGCAAGAATTACTGTTCGAGGATAAAGGCCGGTAGTTTCAGATGCCAACGAATGGCGGCCAGGCGGATGCCCAGCGTGATGATCATTCCCAGCATCATGGCATGCTGTAGCGGCATGCCAAAGGTGTAGAACGCTGTGACGTGCACCGTGCCACCAACGATGCAGGCTGTGGCGTAGACTTCGGTTCGCAGGATCATCGGGATCTCGCGGGCCAGCACGTCGCGGATAATCCCGCCGCCGACGCCGGTGATCACTCCCATGCAGACGGCCACCAGCGGCCCACTGCCAGCGGCGAACGCCTTATTGACGCCGATCCCCACGAACACCGCCAGCCCGATGGCATCCAGCACCGGCAGGATCCATTTCGGTAAGCGACGCGGCTGGCGCACCAGCAGCAGCGTCAGCACGCAGGTGATCATCGCCACCACCAGATCGGTGGGATCCTTTACCCAGAATACCGGGCCGTTGGCGAGCGCCATATCACGGATCGTCCCGCCGCCGACCGCGGTCACTACCCCCAGTACCAATACGCCAAAGGGATCCATCCGTAATTTGCCCGCCAGCAACACGCCGGAAATGGCAAACACCGCCGTACCAAGAATATCCAGCCAAAATACCATCAATGGATCTCCGCCAATTGACCGCATAGTGATTGTGCCGCCAGCATAATGCGTGGCCCGGCACGGTTAAACCAATCTTCCTCAAGGGCAATCACCGGCACGTCCAGCTGCGGGCCCCAGAAGGCTTTCACATTGGCGATCTGCTGGGCATTTCCGCTTATGACGATGGCCTGTGGTTTACGCACCAGCACCTGCTCACGGCTTACCTGCGGCCAAGGCACGGGGCTATCGGCAAAGATATTCTCTGCGCCGCACAAGGCCAGCACCTGGCTTTGCAACGTGGCCGCCGAACTGGTGAACAGCGGTTGGGTGCCAAACTGTAACAGCACTGGCCTTGGCGAATTGCTGGCATAGCGCGTTTTCAGCTCCTCTACCTGTTGGCGGAGGCTGGCAGCGGCCTGATGTGCCTGTTCTGGGTGAGGGCTGTACTGCGCCAACGCATCCAGCGATTGGGCGATCTCGTCAATATTCTTGGCATCTGCATAAAAAATCGGGATGCCGAAGGAGGCGAGCTGATCCAATACCCGCTGGGGATTACCGCCACGCCAGGCGAGAACCAGATCGGGTTTCAACGCCAGGATCCGTTCCAGGTTGATCCCTTGCCAGGAGGCGACCTGTTCCAGCTGCCTGGCGGCAGGGGGATAATCGGAGTAAGCGCTGACGGCCAGCAGGGTATCCCCCATACCGGCCGCGTAGGCAAGCTCCGTGGTGCTCGGTGCCAGGCTGATCACCCGTTGGGCGGCGCTGGCAGGCAGCAGCATCCCCAGGATCAGCCAGCTTAGCAGGGCGCACAGACGCAGCTTCACATTAACCGCGCTTGGCCAGGGCTTGCAGCATGGCATTGACCATCAGCGAGGACTGCTTGGCGGCCACTGCCAGGAACTCGTCGAAGCTCATATGGGATTCACTGTCGGCGACGTCGGAAATCGCGCGTACCACCACGAATGGTGTGCCGAACTGATGGCAAACGTGGCCAACGGCGGCGGCTTCCATCTCAACGGCGGCAACGGTTGGGAAGGTGCTGCGGATGCGGGCCAGAGGCTCGGCACCGTTAATGAAGGCGTCACCGCTGCAAATCAGGCCGCGTACCGCGTTCAGGTTAAGCTGTTTGATGCAGTTTTCCGCTAGCTCGATCAACGCGGGATCGGCAACGAACGCTGGTGGGCAACCGGCCATCTGGCCCGGTTCATAGCCAAAGGCGGTCACGTCGGCATCGTGGTAGCGCACTTCTTCAGATACCACGATATCGCCCACGTTCAGCGTAGCGGCCAGGCCACCGGCGGAGCCGGTATTGATCACCACATCGGGTTGGCACTGTTCCAGCAGCAGGGTGGTACCCAGAGCCGCTGCCACTTTGCCGATGCCTGATTTGAGCAGGGCGACTTCCACACCGTTGATTTGGCCGGTATAGATCTCACAACCCGCACGTTGCAGGGTCTGGCGGTTCGCAATTTGCTCGCGCAGCAGGGTAACTTCTTCTTCCATTGCGCCGATGATGCCTACTTTCATAAATAATACTCGCTGATAGGGTATGGAAATTGCGCCATAGTCTATCATGGCTCTGTGAGAGAGATAATCCGCAATACCGTTGCATCCGCCGCCGGGAATTGTTATCACGGAGGGAATGCGCAACGGGAGGAGAAACAGATGTCCGGGATCGACTTTAAGCAGAAGATCAGCTTTCAGCGGCCTTTTAGCAAGCCGATTGAAGCCGAAGAAGAGTACGACATCATTCGCCAGTTCGAGAGCGATCGCGGTCGCATTGTCAATTCTGCGGCGATACGTCGTTTGCAGCAGAAAACGCAGGTGTTTCCGCTGGAGCGTAACGCGGCGGTACGCAGCCGTCTGACCCACTCGATGGAAGTGCAGCAGGTGGGGCGGCATATTGCCAAAGAGATCCTCAACCGCTTCAAACAGGAAAAGCGTATTGATGCGCTCGGCCTGAGCAAGCTGCTCGATCCTTTCGAGAGCATTGTCGAAATGGCCTGCCTGATGCACGACATAGGTAATCCGCCGTTTGGCCATTTCGGCGAATCTGCCATCAACGACTGGTTCCGCCAGCGGCTCGATCCCGCCAGCTGTGGCAGTGAACCGGGTAGCCACGATCGTTGCCAGGTAGAGGTGTTACGCCTGCATGAAGGGGAGAGCGACCTTAACCGGCTGCGCAGCCGTATTCGCCACGACCTCAGCCATTTTGAGGGCAATGCTCAGGCGATCCGTCTGGTCTACACGTTGCTGAAATTGAACCTGACCTATGCCCAGGTAGGCTGCATCCTGAAATATACCCGCCCGGCCTATTGGGCAAGCGATATTCCCGCCAGCCACAGCTATCTGATGAAGAAGCCGGGGTTTTATCTGGCGGAAGAAGCCTTTGTCGATCGCTTGCGGCGCGAATTACATATGGGAGAGTTCGATCGTTTCCCTCTCACCTATATTATGGAAGCCGCCGATGATATTTCTTATTGCGTGGCCGATCTGGAAGACGCGGTAGAAAAGAACATCTTTACCGTGGAGCAGCTGTATCAGCATTTAACCCAGGAATGGGGCGAGATTGCTCCGGGGGATCTGTTTGATAAGACCGTTGCCAGTGCGTTCCGTAAAATTGAGCGCAGCGGAGCGCGCCGCAGTTCAGAAGATCAGTTCTTTATGTACCTGCGGGTATTTACCGTTGCCAAATTGGTTCCCCATGCGGCCCAGCGGTTTATCGATAACCTGGACGCGGTGTATCACGGCCACTTTAACGGAGCCTTGTTGGAGGATGCCAGCCCGGCTTGCCGCCTGCTCGCTATCTTCAAGAATGTTGCGTTCAAGCACGTGTTTAACCACCCGGAAGTGGAGCAGTTGGAACTACAGGGTTACCGGGTGATCAACGGCCTGCTGGACATTTATAGCCCGCTGCTGGCCATGTCGCTGGCCGATTTCAGCCAGTTGGTACGGGAAGACAGCCACCGGGCGTTCCCGATTGAAACGCGGCTGTTTCACAAGCTTTCCACCAAACACCGCCTGGCCTATGTCGAGGCGGTGGAAGGTTTGCAGCATCTTTCGGCCGAGCAGCAGGCTATTCGGGAATATTATTTCCGGGCGCGGTTGTTACAGGATTATATCAGCGGCATGACCGACCTTTATGCCTATGATGAATATCGTCGTTTAATGGCGGCGGAATAAATTCATGAGATAATTCTCGCTTATTTTAGCGAGATAACTCTCAGGCTGGAACATTATTTCGAGTTTTGTAAAGACCGACAATATTTGTTTACTATTAGCCGACCCCAGCATGGGAACTTCAGCTAATCAGCAGGCTCTTACTAAGCACCAAGACCCGGTATTCCTTTTGAACGACTTTTAAGAGACACACAGATGAAGATGAAAAAAACAGCACTGGTTTTAAGCGCCCTGGCTTTGAGTATTGGTTTGGCAATGGGTCCGGTAACTACCGCCAACGCCGCAGAAACGGCTTCTGCCTCTACTAGCGCCCAACCGTTGCCAAGCCTGGCACCGATGTTGGAAAAAGTGATGCCTTCAGTGGTAAGCATTAACGTGGAAGGAAGTGCCACGGTGGATGCGAAAACGGTACAGCAAATGTCGCCGTTCTGCCAGGATGGTTCACCCTTCCAGGGGTCTCCAATGTGCCAAGGTGGCGCACCGGGTGGGCCAACTACCCAGGAAGCCTTTAAAGCACTGGGTTCCGGCGTCATCATCGATGCAGCCAAAGGCTATGTGGTCACCAACAACCACGTGGTAGACAATGCCAGCAAGATCACGGTGCAATTGAGCGATGGTCGTCGTTTTGAAGCCAAGGTGATCGGTAAGGATCCGCGTTCTGATATTGCGTTGATCCAGCTGAAAGACGCCAAAAACCTGTCGGCGATCAAAATGGCCGATTCCGAGCAGCTGCGCGTGGGGGATTATACCGTGGCGATCGGTAACCCGTATGGCCTGGGTGAAACCGTGACCTCCGGGATCGTTTCTGCCTTGGGGCGTAGCGGTTTGAACATTGAAAACTACGAAAACTTTATCCAGACCGATGCGGCGATCAACCGGGGTAACTCCGGCGGTGCGTTGGTTAACCTGAACGGTGAGCTGGTTGGCATTAACACCGCGATCCTGGCGCCGGACGGCGGCAACATCGGTATCGGCTTCGCAATCCCAAGCAACATGGTGAAAAACCTGACCTCGCAAATGGTGGAATATGGCCAGGTGAAACGCGGTGAGTTGGGCATTATGGGGACCGAGCTGAACTCCGAGCTGGCGCAAGCGATGAAAGTGGACGCCCAGCGTGGCGCATTCGTCAGCCAGGTTGTGCCGAAATCCTCTGCTGCCAAGGCTGGTATCAAGGCCGGTGACGTGATTGTCACCATGAACGGTAAAGCCATCTCCAGCTTTGCGTCGTTCCGTGCCGAGATCGGCAGCTTGCCGGTGGGCACCAAGATGGCCTTGGGCATTATCCGCGACGGTAAGCCGGTGACCATTGACGTAACGCTTGAGCAAAGTAGCCAGGAGCAGGTTGATTCCAGCAATATTTACACCGGTATTGAAGGTGCAGAACTGAGCAACAGCACCGACAAAGTGAAAGGTGTGAAGGTTGAGAAAGTGAAACCAGGGAGTGCCGCTGCACGCATCGGCCTGAAAAAAGGCGACGTGATCATGGGTGTGAACCAGCAGCCGATCAACAACCTGGGTGAGCTGCGTAAGGTGCTCGACAGCAAGCCTTCGGTGCTGGCACTGAACATCCAACGTGGCGACTCGACGCTGTATCTGCTGATGCAGTAATAGCTATCCCGTTGTTCTACAAAGGCACGCTGCGGCGTGCCTTTTTTTATGACTAAAAACTGTGAGTTTGAGCACAAACTCGTGCCCGGCTAAAACGCATTTGGGCATCTGCACAATGTGCCCGCAGAGGCTCGTCGGTATGCTGAATGTTGGTTTATCATCCGACGGGGATAAGACGCAATGGCGGAGTATCATCTTGATGCCAAGCTAGCCAGGGAAATTGTCGCTCGCACCATGAAGATTATTGATAGCAATATCAACGTGATGGACGACCGGGGCCGGATTATTGGCAGTGGCGACCCTGAGCGGCTGGGGGAACTGCATGAAGGGGCATTGCTGGTGTTATCGCAGGCCAGAGTGGTCGCTATCGACGATGCGGTTGCTCGCCATTTGCACGGCGTCCGGCCCGGCATTAATCTGCCGTTGCACGTTGACGGGAGTATCGTTGGGGTCATCGGCTTGACCGGCGATCCGGTACAACTGCGGCAGTACGGTGAACTGGTTTGCATGACCGCTGAAATGATGCTGGAGCAGGCGCGTTTGTTGAGTTTGTTGGCACAGGACAGCCGCTTTCGTGAAGAGTTTGTGTTGAACCTGATCCGTACAGAGGAGCTGTCGCCGGCCTTGATGGAATGGGCGCACCGCCTGGGGATAGATCCCAACCAACCCCGCGTAGCGGCGGTAGTGGAGGTGGATAGCGGCCAGTTGGGGGTCGACAGCGCAATGGCCGAGTTGCAGCAGTTACAGGAACTGCTGATACTACCCGAACGTGACAACCTGATTGCCATTGTTTCTCTCAGTGAGATGGTAGTACTTAAACCGGCGCTGAATCACCACGGGCGCTGGGATGCTGAGGCCCATCGGCGGCGGGTGGAGAATCTGCTGGTGCGGATCAATGAAAGCAGCCGTTTGCGAGTGCGTATCGCGCTCGGTAACTATTTCATTGGCCCAGGCAGCCTGGTGCGTTCCTACCGCACTGCGCGTACCACCATGGCCGTTGGCAAGCAGCGCATGCCTGAGCGGTGGGCCTACTATTATCAGGATCTGATGCTACCGGTGTTGCTGGGCAGCCTGCGTAGCGGTTGGCAGGCGGATGAGCTGGCTCGGCCGTTGGAGCGTTTGAAGGCCATGGACGGAAATGGGTTGTTATTGCGTACCTTAAATGCCTGGTTCTTGAATAATGTGCAGCCCACCGCGACCGCCAAGGCACTCTATATTCACCGCAATACGCTGGAATATCGTCTCAATCGCATTTCCGAACTGACCGGTTTGAACCTGGCTAATTTCGATGCTCGCCTGTTGCTGTATGTGGGGTTACAGCTGGATGAAGACTAGCCTAGCTGTACGCAATAGCGTTGCTGGTGGGAGTCATACAGAACGCCGACACGCCGTGAACCCGTCCATGGGGGCTCGCAATCGCGCATCCGTGCGCTCAACGGTCGGCTAACCTGCATGACTCCCGCCAGCCTCAAGCTTCAGTGTCGCGGTATTTACACCCCAGCTAATACGGAGTCGGGAGGCTAAATAGTTGCACGTTCGGCTCCCTCTCCCTGGGGAGAGGGTTAGGGTGAGGGGCGTTGCACTCAAGTAACCGGTGCCGGGTTAAATACCGCCAACGCGTTGAACAAACCCCATCGATCTGACCAGGTTTGCTTGCGGCCGCTGGCGATATCCAGGATCAGTTCAAACAGTTGCCAACCCACCTGCTCAATGCTCGCCTCCCCGGTGGCGATAGTTCCGGCGTTGATATCGATCAGATCGTGCCAGCGTTCAGCCAGCGCGCTGCGCGTTGCCATTTTGATCACTGGCACGGCAGTCAGGCCGTAAGGGGTTCCCCGGCCGGTAGTGAACACTTGCACCGTAATGCCGGAAGCCAACTGCTGCGTGCCGCAAACAAAGTCGCTGGCGGGGGTGGCGGCATAAATCAGCCCACGCTTGCTGGGGCGTTGACCAGGGGAGAGCACTTCGACAATCGCGCTACTGCCAGATTTGGCTATTGAGCCTAATGCCTTTTCCACCACGTTAGCCAAACCGCCTTTCTTATTGCCGGGTGAAGGGTTGGCGCTGCGATCGGTTTGCCCTTGGTTGAGGTAGTCGTCATACCACGCCATCTCCTCCAGTAAGCGCTTGCCAACGTGTTGATCGGCGACCCGTGGGGTTAACAGGTGGATGGCATCACGTACTTCGGTAACTTCAGAAAACATCACGGTTGCCCCGCAGCGTACCAGCAGGTCGGAAGCAAAACCCACCGCCGGGTTGGCCGTCACCCCGGAAAAGGCATCGCTACCACCACATTGCATCCCCACCACCAGCTCTGAGGCTGGCACGGTTTCCCGCTGGCGACGGTTCAGGCGTTGCAGGTGCTGCTCTGCAACGGCCAGAATATCGGCCACCATGGCCTGGAACCCAACGTGCTTCCCATCTTGCAGGCGCACAATCCGGCTTTCATCCACGGTAATGGGTTGGACATCTGGGGTGCCCTGCAGCAGGCGTTCCGGCTGCAACTTCTCGCAGCCGAGCCCTACCACCATCACTTCGCCGCCAAAGTTCGGGTTGAGCGCCAGATTGTGCAGGGTGCGGATAGGGACTACCGCTGCGGGAGCGTTGATGGCGACGCCGCAGCCATAGAGATGATTCAGCCCCACCACGCCGTCGACGTTGGGGTATTTCGCCAGCAGGTCGCGCTCAATGATTTTCACCACATAATCCACCACACCGGCCACGCAGTGCACGCTGGTGGTGATAGCCAACAGGTTCTTGCTGCCAACGCTGCCGTCGGCATTACGGTAGCCTTCAAAGGTATAACCTTCCAGGGGCGGTAATGCCTGGGGCACATTGTTGGCGAGTGGCAGGCTGGCCAACTCGGGCGCCGGGGGAAGCAGCACCAGCGATTCATCAATCCAGCTGCCTCGGCGAATATCCCGTGTGGCAAAGCCAATCACTTCGCCATAGCGCAAAATAGTGCCGTCTTGAGGAATATCTTGCAGCGCAACTTTATGCCCTTGGGGAATAGACTCCAATAATGTCAGACCGCAAGGGAAGCTTGCTCCTTTAGGCAGCCCATGGTCATTAACCACAATGGCGACATTATCTTGCCGATGAACCTGAATATAGCGCGGTAATGCTGTAATACTGCCAACTGCATATTCGGACATAGTGAAACCTCACGTACTCTGATTTATGTACGCCGTGGGTAATAATCGAAAGACTGGCTCAGCAAAAAGCATAACATTCGCTATTGTGCCGGGCATTATGCAAATGACCTAGATTTGGCGTTTTCTAGAGGTCAATCTTTGGCATTGTGCTAATCCGTTGTGAGATAGCTCACGCAACCGTGGGATCCGTGAGCCAGCCCGTGCCCGATTGGGCATACGCCATAAATAAGCCGCCATATTAGCCCTGTTATTGGGTTATTTGCCCGATGAGTCCAGACAGCCGGTTCCCTATACTTTTCTCCACCAAGCGTTAATGCGTTTAAAAATTGCCGATGCCGTATTAATCGAACTGCTCAAAAAAGGCTGCAATTTAATTTAAACCTTTCGTTCTGAGATATTTTTAGCGGTTTTTCAGGATGAATATAGTAATGCAGGAGAGCACCATGTCTACTATCAGCGCTGCCAACAGTGCCATCAAGCGAACCAATAAACGTTACTGGATCGTGGTGATGCTGTTTATCGTCACCTCATTTAACTATGGCGATCGAGCCACGCTTTCCATTGCCGGTACCGCAATGGCTCAGGATATTGGCCTCGATCCGGTTGGAATGGGCTATATCTTTTCGGCGTTTTCCTGGGCCTATGTGATTGGCCAGATCCCCGGTGGCTGGTTATTGGATCGCTTCGGCTCCAAGCGGGTCTACTTCTGGAGCATCTTCATCTGGTCGCTATTTACCTTACTGCAAGGCTTCGTAGATATCTTCAGCGGTTTTGGCATCGTGATAGCGCTGTTCGCCCTGCGCTTCCTGGTCGGCCTGGCAGAAGCACCGTCATTCCCCGGAAACAGCCGGATTGTCGCCGCCTGGTTCCCTGCCCATGAACGTGGCACGGCGGTATCGATCTTCAACTCGGCCCAATACTTTGCCACGGTGATCTTCGCACCGATCATGGGCTGGCTGACGCATGCGGTCGGTTGGTCGCACGTGTTCTTCTTTATGGGCGGGCTGGGCATCATCCTGAGCTTTGTCTGGCTTAAGGTGCTGCACGATCCCAAAGAGCACCCCAGCATCAACCAGGCCGAATTGGACTATATCGAAGCCGGCGGTGCCTTGATCAATATGGACCAGAAGCAGGCCACGCAGGTGAAGATCAAAGGTGAGAAGTGGTTCCAGATCAAACAGCTGCTGCAATCGCGCATGATGATTGGGGTCTATATCGGCCAGTACTGCATCAACGCACTGACCTATTTCTTTATCACCTGGTTCCCGGTGTATCTGGTGCAGGCGCGGGGCATGTCGATCCTCAAGGCCGGCTTTGTCGCCTCGGTTCCTGCCATTTGTGGTTTTGTCGGTGGGGTGCTCGGCGGCGTGATTTCCGACTACCTGATGCGCCGTACCCAGTCGCTGACCTTCGCCCGTAAAACGCCGATCGTGCTGGGCATGCTGTTGTCGATGTCGATGATCTTCTGCAACTACGTTGAAACCGAGTGGATGGTGGTGGGCATCATGGCCGCCGCGTTCTTCGGTAAGGGACTGGGCGCGCTGGGGTGGGCAGTGATGGCAGATACCGCCCCCAAAGAGATCAGCGGCCTGAGCGGTGGCCTGTTCAATATGTTCGGCAATATCTCCGGCATCGTCACGCCGATCGCTATCGGCTACATCATTGGTACCACCGGATCGTTTAACGGCGCGTTGGTCTACGTCGGGATCCATGCGCTGTTGGCGGTGGCCAGCTACCTGTTCATCGTGGGGGATATCAAGCGTATCGAACTGAAACCGATGGCGAAGGCCAGCAGGCAATGACACGGCGGCAAGTTTGGTAATTGAACCCAAAATTTTGAGGACATCTCTATGACTACAGCACCAAAGATTACTGCCATGCAGGTTGTACCGGTGGCCGGTTACGACAGCATGCTGCTCAATCTCAGCGGCGCTCACGCCCCATTCTTCACCCGTAATATCGTGATCTTGCAGGATAACGCCGGTAATACTGGGTTAGGGGAGATCCCTGGAGGCGAGAAAATCCGCCAGACCCTGGAAGAGGCTCAGTCTCTGGTGATTGGCAAAACCCTCGGGGAATACAAGAACGTGATGAACCGGGTGCGTGAACGCTTTGCCGATCGGGATGCCAGCGGGCGCGGCCTGCAAACCTTCGATTTACGTACCACCATCCACGTGGTGACCGGCATTGAAGCGGCGATGCTGGACCTGCTGGGGCAGTTCCTTGATGTGCCGGTAGCCGCCCTGTTGGGGGATGGGCAGCAGCGTGACTCGGTGGAAATGCTCGGTTATCTGTTTTATATCGGCGATCGCAACAAAACGCCGCTGCCTTACCAGAGCCAGCCGAGTGAAGCCTGCGACTGGTATCGCCTGCGTCATGAACAAGCGCTGACGCCGCAAAGCATAGTGCGCCTGGCGGAGGCGGCTTTTGACAAGTATGGCTTCAACGATTTCAAGCTAAAGGGCGGCGTATTGGCGGGCAGCGAAGAGGCCGAGGCCGTCACGGCGCTGGCGCAGCGTTTTCCTCAGGCGCGCATTACGCTCGATCCCAACGGTGCCTGGTCGCTGAAGGAAGCGATCACACTCGGCAAACAGCTGCGTAACGTGCTGGCCTATGCCGAAGATCCTTGTGGGGCAGAGCAGGGCTTCTCTGGGCGGGAAGTGATGGCCGAGTTCCGCCGCGCCACTGGCCTGCCTACCGCGACCAACATGATTGCCACGGACTGGCGGCAGATGGGGCATACGTTGCAGTTGCAGTCGGTAGATATCCCATTGGCGGATCCTCATTTCTGGACCATGCAGGGATCGGTGCGCGTTGCGCAGATGTGCCATGAGTTCGGCCTGACCTGGGGCTCACACTCCAATAACCACTTCGATATCTCGCTGGCGATGTTCACCCATGTGGCCGCAGCGGCACCGGGCAACATTGCGGCGATCGACACCCATTGGATCTGGCAGGAGGGCAACCAACGGCTGACGCGGGAACCGCTGCAGATTATCGGTGGCCGCGTTCAGGTTCCACAACGGCCAGGATTAGGGATCGAGCTGGATCGGGATCGTTTAATGCAGGGTCATGAGCTTTACCAGAAACACGGTCTTGGGGGTCGCGACGATGCGCAGGGTATGCAGTACCTGATCCCTGGTTGGATCTTTGATAACAAACGCCCGTGCCTGGTGCGCTAGTAGAGGATAAATCATGAATAGTTGCCATAACCCTTTTCGCCAATCGTTGCTCGAAGGTGAAACTCTGATCGGCTGCTGGTCCGCGCTTGCCAACCCGATCTCCACCGAAGTCTTGGGGCTGGCCGGTTTCGACTGGCTGGTGCTGGATGGCGAGCATGCGCCGAATGATATTGGCACTTTCGTGCCGCAACTGATGGCGCTGAAGGGCAGTCCTAGCGCCGCAGTGGTACGCCCGCCTTGCAACGAACCGGTGATTATCAAACGCTTGCTGGATATCGGTTTTTACAACTTTCTGATCCCGTTTGTGGAAAGTGCTGAGCAGGCACAGTTGGCGGTAGCGTCGACCCGTTATCCCCCGGCGGGGATCCGTGGGGTCTCTGTGTCGCACCGCAGCAACGGTTATGGCACCGTGCCGGACTATTTCGCCCAGATCAACCAGCAGATAGCGGTGATGGTACAGATCGAAAGCCAACAGGGGGTCGATAACCTGGACGCGATAGCTGGCGTTGAGGGCGTTGACGGCATCTTTGTCGGGCCGGGGGATCTTTCCGCCGCTTTGGGGTATCTCGGCCAGCCAAATCACCCGGAGGTGCAGGCGGTGATCCGTCACATTTTCGAGCGTGCCAGCGCGCACGGTAAAGCTAGCGGCATCTTGGCACCGGCGGAGGCTGATGCTCGCCGTTATCTGGAATGGGGAGCCAGGTTCGTGGCCGTCGGCAGCGATCTTGGCGTATTCCGCACGGCCACGCAGGCTTTGTGCGATCGGTTTAAACAGGGTGTTGAATAAGGAGAGCGGGATGAAAATTGGCTTTATTGGTTTGGGAATTATGGGGAAACCCATGAGCAAAAACCTGCTGCAGGCGGGTTATTCGCTGGTGGTGATGGATCGCAATGCCCAAGCGGTGGCTGAACTGGCCGCACTGGGTGCCGATGTTGCCGCCACGCCAAAGGAGGTGGCCGCACTGAGTGATATCGTGATCACCATGCTGCCCAACTCGCCGCAGGTGCGGGAGGTGGCATTGGGAGAAAATGGCCTGATTGAGGGGGCCAAGGCAGGCTCCGTGCTGATCGACATGAGCTCTATTGCTCCATTGGCAAGCCGTGAAATCAGCGAAGCACTGGCTGCCAAACAGATTGCCATGCTGGATGCTCCGGTGAGCGGCGGTGAGCCTAAAGCGATAGATGCCACATTGTCGGTGATGGTGGGCGGCGATAAAGAGGTGTTTGATCGCTGTTTTGACGTGATGAAAACCATGGCCGGTTCGGTGGTGCACACCGGTGATATTGGCGCTGGCAACGTCACCAAGCTGGCGAATCAGGTGATCGTGGCGCTGAATATAGCGGCCATGTCAGAGGCGCTGGTGCTGGCCACCAAGGCCGGGGTGAACCCAGATCTGGTTTTCCAGGCAATCCGTGGCGGGCTGGCGGGCAGCACGGTGTTGGAAGCCAAGGCTCCGATGGTGATGGATCGCAATTTCAAACCGGGTTTCCGCATTGACTTGCACATCAAGGATCTGGCCAACGCGCTGGATACCTCCCATAGCGTGGGGGCACAGCTTCCGCTTACTGCTGCGGTGATGGAAATGATGCAGGCACTGCGCGCCGATGGTCTGGGCAATGCCGATCACAGCGCACTGGCGTGTTATTACGAAAAGTTGGCCAAGGCAGAAGTCACCCGATAAGGACAGCGAGCTGGCGGAACGCTGGTTAACCCCTCACGCCAACCCTCTCCCACAGGAGGGTTAGCGTGAGGGGCATCAGGCTTACCCCAACTGGAACTTCGCTTCCGTCTCCACCAGCTCAATCTCATCCAACAGCTCCAACCATTCCGGTTCTAAATCACCGTTGCTCACACCCTGACGCAGTTGCTGCTCAAGATAGAAACACAGTTGCTTAAGGCGCGGAACGCCACTGTAGCTGCAACTGCCGTGCAGCTTGTGGATCAGATCGAGAATGGTGTCGTCCTCTTCTCCTTCCAGCACGGCTTTTACCCGATCGCTGACCTGTGGCAGGAACTCGATCAGCATCTGTAACAGATCGCGTGCCAGATCCTCTTTATTGGCGGCTTGGCGTAATGCCAACGGCCAATCCAGCGATAACGGTGGTTCAGCCGGGCCACGCGGCGGGGCTGCCTCAGGTTCAAGTTCGACGGTGTGATATCGTGAGAGCACCCGTGTCAGCATGGCTTCGTCAATCGGCTTGGCCAGATAGTCATCCATGCCAGCCTGTAACAGGTGTTCGCGCTCGCCGCTCACCGCATGGGCGGTAACCGCGACGATCGGTGTGGAGTTGTGATGCGGCATCTGGTGGATCAGCTCACTGGCGCGGATGCCGTCAATGTTCGGCATCTGAATATCCATCAGGATCATATCCAGCACGTTATCACGTGCCAGCACGATGGCCTCCTCACCGCTTTCGCACAGCAGCGTTTTTTCTACCTGTTCGGCCAGCAAGGCACCGATCAGCTTCAGGTTGGCCGGGTTATCATCGACTGCCATCACCGTCAGCGGTAAGCGTTTATGTACCTTTGGTGCATTCTGACGCAGTGGGGCCTCCAGACGCAGTAACGGATACAGGCGATTACTGCTGATCGGTTTGGTCAAGCAACCGATAGCGCCCAGCTTTTTCATTTCTTCGGCATCGATCTGCGACTGGCTAGGCACTGCCAGGATCACTCGATCGGCAAGGCTCAGTGACTCCAGCAGCTTGTCTCGATGCTGGCCGATACCGTCCCGATAAGGGATCGGTACGCCTGCCAGCAGGAAGTCATAATGATTTTTCGGCAATTGCCCCAGAGTTGGCGAATGGGTCACCACCAGATGGGTGGCGCTCAACATATTCAGCGTGGCCTGGGCCGCGGTTGGGTTGGCTTCGATATAGGCCAGGGTTTTACCGCGCAGATCTGGCAGGCTCGGTGGCAACGACAACATGCCTTCGTTGAGATCGATGGTGATGTGGAACCAGAAGGTTGAGCCGCGATTGAGCTGACTGTGGAAGTTGATATCGCCGCCCATCTCTTTCACCAGTTTCTGGGTGATCACCAGGCCCAGACCGGTACCGCCGTGGCGGCGCGAAATGCTGGCATCGGCCTGGCGGAAGGCCTGGAACAGCTGCGATTGCTGGCGTTCAGAAATCCCGATGCCGGTATCGTGGATCTGCACCTCCAGCTCCACTTGGCGTTCCAACTGGTTGCGTAGCTCGACGCGGATATCGATATTGCCGGTTTCGGTAAACTTCACCGCATTGCCGAGCAGATTGGTGATCACTTGCTGTAGCCGCAGTGAATCGCCAATCACCTGCTCTGGCACATCGTTTTGCACATCCAGGGTCAACTCCAGCCCTTTGTCGTGTGCGCTAGGGGCCAGCAATACCAGCACCTCATCCAGCGTTTCACGCAGCGAGAACGGAATGTGTTCCAGGATCAGCTTGCCAGCCTCCAGCTTGGAGAAGTCCAGCACGTCGTTGATGATGGTCAGCAGGTTGTTGGCCGAGCGTTCGATCGTTTGCAGATAGTCGGTCTGGGTGGCGCTCAGGTCGGTTTTCAGCGTCTGGCGGGTAAAGCCGATCACCCCATTGAGCGGGGTACGCAGCTCATGAGACATATTGGCCAGGAATTCCGATTTGATACGGGCGGCTTCCTGCGCGCGCTTCTTCGCAAGATCCAGCTCGACGTTCTGGATTTCCATTTGTTCCAGCGTTTCACGCAGATCGGAGGTGGCCTGGTCGATGTTCTGCTGCATCTCCTCGTGATAGGCGGTCAGCGACATTGCCATCGAGTTGATGCCGTTTTTCAGCATTTGCAGCTCGCCGAGCATAAAGCCTTCCACCCGGCTATCCAACTGGCCGCGGCGGATACGGTCGACGGTGTTGACCATATTGCGGATTGGGCCGGTGACGTCGCGCATCAGACGGTAGGCAAACAGAATGGCAATACACATACACAACAGCAGCAGCAGGGTAGAAACAAACACCTCTTTATATTGCTGTAGGCGCACCGATTGCAGATCCAGCTCGATCGCCACATAGCCGAGATTGCTGTCAGGATGTGCCTCCTCGTTGGTGCTTTCATCCGGAAACTGTGACTCCGACAGGATTGGCGTGCGCAGGATCAGTGAATCGCCGCGCCGGGTCAGCATCATGTCGGTGGGCATTGGCACACCTTTGGGCAATTGCAACTGGGTATAATTGTGATGATAGTTGGAGGTGACAAACAGGTTGTTCTGCGCGTCAAACACGGTGATCGCCCGGACGATATCCGAATGGCGGCGATGCAGCAGACTGACCAGTTGCCGGACCGACTCACGGCTGCGGAAGGTCATGCCATATTCGCTGGCGACGGCCAGAGGTTCGATGATGCTGGCACCGGCATCGACCAATTGCTCCTGCAGCTCGTTGTAGCGGTGCACTACAAAGAAGGTGCTGAGCAGCAGACCGATCAATAAAGTCGGTGCCAGGATCAGGATCATCATGCGCGCGCGCAAGCTGTATTTGGTCATGGGATTCCAATGTGGGAGAATTGGAGGCTAATCTTAAGCTGAATTAACCAACACACAATCAATAATTATGGCGCAATTCTACTCTCCGAAACGCCGCGTGACGACCCGGCAAGCTTCACAAATATTCACGGTAACGGTAACGGACCTCGATCCATTTGGCCAGGGAGTGGCGCGCCATGAAGGCAAAGCGGTATTTGTCCCCGGCGTTTTGCCGGGTGAACAGGCCGAAATCCAGTTGACGCAGGACAAACGACAGTTCGCCAAAGGTAAGCTCAGGCGACTGTTGAATTGCAGCATACAACGTGTTGAGCCGCGCTGCCCACACTTTGGTGTGTGTGGAGGTTGCCAACAGCAACATGTCTCCGAAGAGCTGCAACAGCAAAGCAAGGCGGCAGCGTTGGGGCGGTTGATCTGCCGTGAAACCGGGGTGACGCCGCAACAGGAACCGGTGATTGCCGGGCCACAATATGGCTACCGTCGGCGTGCACGGCTGGGATTACAGTGGCAACCCCAGCAGCACCGTTTGCTGATGGGGTTTCACCAGGCCGCCTCGTCCGATCTGGTGGCGGTGAAGCAGTGCCCGGTATTGGCACCGGAGCTGGAACGGCTGCTGGTGCCGTTGTATCAATGCCTGAACGGCTTGCAGGCCGTGCAGCGTCTGGGCCATGCGGAGCTGGTGTTGGCGGATAACGGACCGGTGCTGGTGTTGCGCCACCTGGATGCGCTCAAGCAGGGCGATCGTCAGGCTTTGCAGCAGTTTGCCCAGCAAAATGGCACCGCCGTTTATTTGGCACCGGATAGCGATCGGCTGGAAAAACTGTGCGGGGAAGCGCCGTATTATCAGGTTGACGGGCTACGCTTAGACTTCAATCCGCGCGATTTTATTCAGGTAAATGATGCGGTAAATCAGCAAATGGTGGCTCAGGCCCTTGAATGGCTCGAGATTGAGCCCAATGATCGCATATTGGATCTGTTTTGTGGCATGGGCAACTTTACCCTGCCGCTGGCCAAGCGGGCCAAGGCGGTGGTCGGGATTGAAGGTGTTGCCACGCTGGTAGCGAATGGGCAATATAATGCCGATAGGAATAGGCTCAGTAATGTCTCCTTTTTCCATGAAAATCTGGAAGATGACGTTGCGCGACAACCATGGGCAGCACAGGGATTTGATAAGGTGATGCTGGATCCAGCCCGCGCAGGTGCGGCTGGAGTGATGTCACATATTGTAAAACTGGCGCCAGAGCGCGTGGTGTATATATCCTGTAACCCCACGACGTTGGCACGCGACAGCAAAGTGTTGCTGGACGCCGGTTATCGTCTTGCGCGTGTGCGAATGTTGGATATGTTCCCGCACACGGGGCATCTTGAATCCATGGCGCTGTTTATCCACGGGTCGCGGAAAAAGTAGGGAGAAGTTATGGTCGCGGTAAGAACTGCACATCTGAATACGGCGGGTGAATTCGCGCTTGATGACTGGATAGCCAGCCTGGGGTTGCCCAACCCGCAGTCAGGTGAGCGATTGGCCGCAACCTGGCGTTACTGTGAACAGCAGACGAAAGACCATCCTGACGCGCCGTTGCTGCTATGGCGTGGCCTGGAAATGGTGGAGATCCTCTCGACCCTCAGCATGGATAACGACAGTATGCGCGCTGCGCTGCTGTTCCCGCTGGTGGACGCGGCGATCGTTCCTGAAGCCACCCTGACCGAAGAGTTCGGTGCCGGCATTACCTCCCTGGTGCACGGCGTACGCGATATGGACGCCATCCGCCAACTGAAAGCCACCCACAACGACTCGATGGGCTCCGAGCAGGTCGATAACGTGCGCCGCATGCTGCTGGCGATGGTGGAAGATTTCCGCTGCGTGGTGATCAAGCTGGCAGAGCGCATTGCCCACCTGCGTGAAGTGAAGGATGCGCCGGAAGAC
Source organism: Serratia sp. J2 (assembly GCF_046269175.1). Lineage (NCBI taxonomy): Bacteria > Pseudomonadati > Pseudomonadota > Gammaproteobacteria > Enterobacterales > Yersiniaceae > Serratia > Serratia sp. J2. Next base: position 35,184 of record NZ_JBKABN010000005.1, on the reverse strand, counting down.
GAACGCGTGCTGGCGGCCAAAGAGTGTTCCAATATTTACGCCCCGCTGGCTAACCGCCTGGGGATCGGCCAGTTGAAGTGGGAACTGGAAGATTTCTGTTTCCGCTATCTGCATCCCGATGAATACAAACGCATTGCCAAGCTGCTGCATGAACGGCGTATCGATCGCGAGCAGTTTATTGATGACTTTGTGGCTTCATTGCATAGCGCGATGGAAATCGAAGGCATCAAGGCGGAGATTTATGGCCGCCCGAAACACATTTACAGCATCTGGCGCAAGATGCAGAAGAAATCGCTGGCGTTCGACGAGTTGTTCGACGTGCGTGCGGTGCGCGTAGTGGTGGAGCGCCTGCAGGATTGCTATGCGGCATTGGGCATCGTCCATACCCATTTCCGCCATCTGCCGGATGAGTTTGACGACTACGTCGCCAACCCGAAACCGAACGGCTATCAGTCGATCCATACCGTGGTGCTCGGGCCGCGTGGCAAAACGCTGGAGATCCAGATCCGCACCCGCCAGATGCACGAAGATGCCGAACTGGGCGTCGCCGCACACTGGAAATACAAAGAAGGCGCGGTGGTTACGGCGCGTTCCGGCTATGAAGAACGCATTGCCTGGCTGCGTAAGCTGATTGCCTGGCAGGAAGAGATGGCGGACTCGGGCGAAATGCTCGACGAAGTGCGCAGCCAGGTGTTCGACGATCGCGTCTACGTGTTTACGCCGAAGGGGGACGTGGTGGATCTGCCAGCCGGCTCCACGCCGCTGGACTTTGCTTACCATATCCACAGCGACGTCGGCCACCGTTGTATCGGTGCCAAGATTGGCGGCCGTATCGTGCCGTTTACCTACCAGTTGCAGATGGGCGATCAGATTGAAATCATCACCCAGAAGCAACCGAACCCCAGCCGCGACTGGCTGAACCCTAACCTGGGCTATGTTACCACCAGCCGTGGGCGCTCCAAGATCCACAACTGGTTCCGCAAGCAGGATCGCGATAAAAACATCCTGGCCGGGCGGCAGATGCTGGACAACGAGCTGGAACACCTCGGTATCAGCCTGCGGGAAGCCGAAAAGCTGCTGATCCCACGTTATAACGTCAACTCGTTGGATGAAGTGTTGGCGGGCATTGGCGGCGGCGATATCCGTCTCAACCAGATGGTCAACTTCCTGCAGGGCAAGCTCAACAAGCCTAGCGCCGAGGAGCAGGATCGCGAAGCGTTACGCCAACTGACCCAGCAGAAAGCCCCGGCAACCTCAGCCCGCAGCAAAGATAATGGCCGTGTGGTGGTCGAAGGCGTCGGCAATCTGATGCACCACATTGCCCGCTGCTGCCAGCCGATCCCGGGTGACGACATTGTCGGCTTTATCACCCAGGGGCGCGGGATCTCGATCCACCGTGCGGATTGCGATCAACTGGCGGAGCTACAGTCTCACGCGCCGGAACGTATCGTGGATGCGGTCTGGGGGGAAAGCTACTCCAGCGGTTATTCGCTGGTGGTGCGCGTCGTGGCCAACGATCGCAGCGGTTTGCTGCGAGATATCACCACTATCCTGGCCAACGAGAAGGTCAACGTATTGGGTGTCGCCAGCCGCAGCGACACCAAAAAGCAGCTGGCCACCATCGATATGGACATCGAAATCTATAACCAGGTGGTGCTGGGGCGCGTGCTGGCCAAACTCAATCAACTGCCCGACGTCATCGATGCCAAACGCCTGCACGGCGCTTGATTTTTCTTTTTTGCTTAAGGGCTCAGCATGCTGGGCCCTTAATTATTCAGAGACTCAACATGACCCAATCAACACCACTGCAACGCCTGCTAACCATTATGAAAACCCTGCGCGATCCGCAGGTGGGTTGCCCGTGGGATCGTAAGCAGACCTTCGCCACCATCGCGCCTTACACCCTGGAGGAAACTTACGAAGTGCTGGACGCCATTGAGCGCCAGGACTATGCCGAGCTGCGTGATGAACTGGGCGATCTGCTGTTCCAGGTGGTGTTTTATGCCCAGATGGGGCAGGAACAGGGGCTGTTTGACTTCGACCAGGTGTGCAACGCCATCAGCGACAAGCTGGAACGCCGTCACCCGCATATCTTCGGCGAGGCAGAGGCAGCAGACAGCGCGGCGGTTTCCGCTCGCTGGGAGCAGTTGAAGGCCGGTGAACGGGCAGATAAAGCGCTGCACTCGGCGCTGGATGATATTCCCAACGCCTTACCGGCGCTGATGAAGGCTCATAAAATCCAAAAGCGCTGTGCCGCGGTCGGCTTCGACTGGAACACCTTGGGGCCGGTCGTAGGCAAAGTGTATGAAGAGCTGGATGAAGTGATGCACGAAGCTCAGCAAGCGGTGGTGGACGAGCAGAAGCTGGAAGAGGAAATTGGCGATCTGCTGTTTGCCACGGTCAATCTTTCTCGCCATCTGGGGCATAAAGCGGAAAAGGCGTTGCAGGTGGCCAACCGCAAGTTTGAACGCCGCTTCCGCCAAGTGGAGGACATCGTGCAAAGCCGCGGTCTGACAATGCAGGAAGCCACATTGGAGCAGATGGAAGAGGCCTGGCAGCAGGTAAAACGCCTGGAAAACTAATTGCTCATCGCGTTGTCCTAACTGTGTCGCTTGTTTGATCGGCGACAATATTTACCCAAGCTGAAACGGTTAAGCTCAGGGTTGTGGATTGCTGAATCTGGTTTAACCGGCAGAAAAGCTCAACAAACTGAAATCTAAGGTGTTTTATTGCATCCAAAGTCGGTTTGTACGCAGTTTTTTACGCTAACTTATTGTTTCTAAAAGGCTCTGAAACAGGGACCGAATGATTAAACCGGGATGAACTCACGAGGGTGGTTGAGATGATGGCAGGTAAAACGATCGTTTGTAGGTCAAGAGAGGTTCGGGTATACTACTTTCCCGTCTTGGTTCTTCCATCGTCTTTAAACCTAAACTCTCAGGTTCAGCATGACAACTAACTATATTTTTGTAACCGGCGGGGTCGTATCCTCTCTGGGTAAAGGCATTGCCGCAGCCTCCTTGGCGGCTATTCTTGAAGCCCGTGGCCTCAACGTTACCATCATGAAACTGGACCCGTACATCAACGTGGATCCGGGCACCATGAGCCCGATTCAGCATGGGGAAGTTTTCGTCACCGAAGACGGGGCAGAAACCGATCTGGATCTGGGTCACTACGAGCGCTTCATCCGTACCAAAATGACGCGTCGTAACAACTTCACCACCGGGCGTATCTACTCCGATGTGCTGCGCAAAGAGCGCCGTGGCGACTACTTGGGTGCCACCGTACAGGTGATCCCACACATCACCAACGCCATTAAAGAACGCATTATCGAAGGCGGCGAAGGCCACGATGTGGTGCTGGTCGAGATCGGCGGCACCGTCGGCGATATCGAATCCCTGCCGTTCCTGGAAGCCATTCGTCAGATGGCCGTCGAAGTGGGCCGTGAGCACACTCTGTACATGCATTTGACGCTGGTGCCATATCTGGCTGCCGCGGGTGAAGTGAAAACCAAACCTACCCAGCATTCGGTAAAAGAGCTGCTTTCCATCGGTATTCAGCCAGATGTGCTGATCTGCCGTTCCGATCGCGCAGTTCCTGCTAATGAACGCGCAAAAATCGCTCTTTTCTGTAACGTACCGGAAAAAGCGGTTATCTCCCTGAAAGACGTTGATTCCATTTATAAAATCCCAGGCCTCTTGAAATCTCAGGGCTTGGATGATTATATTTGTAAACGATTCAGCCTGACACCACCGGAAGCCAATCTGGGTGAGTGGGAGCAGGTGATCTACGAAGAAGCCAATCCAGGCGGCGAAGTGACCATCGGGATGGTCGGCAAATATGTCGAACTGCCAGATGCTTACAAGTCGGTGATCGAAGCGCTCAAACACGGCGGGCTGAAAAACCGTCTGACCGTCAACATCAAGCTGATCGATTCGCAGGATGTTGAAACCCGCGGCGTTGAAGTGCTGAAAGATCTGGATGCAATCCTGATCCCTGGCGGCTTTGGCTACCGTGGCGTGGAAGGCAAGGTGATGACCGCACGCTACGCGCGTGAAAACAAAATTCCTTATCTGGGCATTTGCCTGGGTATGCAGGTGGCGTTGATGGAGTTTGCGCGCAACGTAGCGGGTATGGAAAATGCTAACTCCACCGAATTTGTGCCAGACTGTAAGTACCCGGTTGTCGCATTGATCACCGAGTGGCGTGACGAAGACGGCAACGTCGAAGTCCGTACCGAAGAAAGCGATCTGGGCGGCACGATGCGCGTCGGTGGCCAGCAATGCCACCTGACCGACAACAGCCTGGTGCGCAAGATGTACGGCGAGCCAACCATCGTGGAACGTCACCGTCACCGTTACGAAGTCAACAACATGCTGTTGAAGCCGATCGAAGCCGCGGGTATGCGTGTAGCGGGTCGTTCTGCGGATAACAAGCTGGTTGAGATTATTGAATTACCTGATCATCCGTGGTTTGTGGCCTGTCAGTTCCATCCGGAATTTACGTCGACGCCGCGTGATGGACATCCGTTGTTCGCTGGCTTTGTCAAGGCGGCTGGTGAGCATCAGAAGCGTCAGGTGAAATAAGAGTTTTAGTAAGCAACGCGCGGCCAAAACCGCGCGTTGTTTGTCTGGAGTTTTAGTTTAACTTGTCTGAGGAAAACCTAATGTCCAAAATCATTAAAGTCATCGGTCGTGAAATCATCGACTCACGCGGCAACCCAACTGTTGAAGCCGAAGTTCATCTGGAAGGCGGTTTCGTCGGTCTGGCTGCAGCGCCGTCAGGTGCTTCTACCGGTTCCCGTGAAGCACTGGAACTGCGTGACGGTGACAAGTCTCGTTTCCTGGGTAAAGGCGTACTGAAAGCCGTTGCCGCAGTAAATGGCCCAATCGCTCAGGCGGTTGTGGGTAAAGATGCCAAAGACCAGGCTAACATCGACAAGATCATGATCGAGTTGGACGGTACCGAGAACAAATCCCAGTTTGGTGCTAACGCCATCCTGGCTGTCTCTCTGGCTGCTGCCAAGGCCGCCGCTGCCTCTAAAGGTATGCCGCTGTATGAGCACATCGCTGAACTGAACGGCACTCCAGGCAAATTCTCTATGCCATTGCCTATGATGAACATCATCAACGGTGGTGAGCACGCAGACAACAACGTCGACATTCAAGAATTCATGATCCAGCCTGTTGGCGCTAAAACCCTGAAAGAAGCCGTGCGTATGGGTTCTGAAGTGTTCCACACCCTGGCTAAAGTGCTGAAGTCTAAAGGCATGGGCACTTCTGTTGGTGACGAAGGTGGCTACGCGCCAAACCTGGGTTCTAACGCCGAAGCGCTGGCTGTTATCGCTGAAGCGGTAAAAGCGGCAGGTTATGAGCTGGGTAAAGACATTACTCTGGCTATGGACTGTGCAGCGTCTGAATTCTACAAAGACGGCAAATATGTTCTGGCCGGCGAAGGCAACAAAGCCTTCACTTCTGAAGAGTTCACTCACTTCCTGGAAGACCTGACCAAGCAATACCCAATTGTGTCTATCGAAGACGGCCTGGACGAATCTGACTGGGATGGTTTCGCATACCAGACCAAAGTGCTGGGCGACAAAATCCAGCTGGTGGGCGACGACCTGTTCGTGACCAACACCAAGATCCTGAAAGAAGGCATCGAGAAGGGCATCGCTAACTCCATCCTGATCAAATTCAACCAGATCGGTTCTCTGACCGAAACTCTGGCTGCAATCAAGATGGCGAAAGACGCAGGTTACACTGCGGTGATCTCTCACCGTTCAGGTGAAACCGAAGATGCTACCATCGCTGACTTGGCGGTAGGTACTGCGGCTGGCCAGATCAAAACCGGCTCTATGAGCCGTTCTGACCGCGTTGCTAAATACAACCAACTGATCCGTATCGAAGAAGCGCTGGGCAACCGCGCGCCGTTCAATGGCCTGAAAGAAGTTAAAGGTCAGTAATATTACGGTTTGATTCGTTACCGAATCAGTAAGCAAACGGAGAGTGCCGTAAAGGTACTCTCCGTTTTTTTATGCCTGCGTGAAATAGATTTACCCCTCTGCAACCTGGGCGAAATAATGGGGTTGAGATTTTACTTAGGCTTAAAAAATTATTTCTGCGCTAATTGTCCTGTTTTTTTGGGAGTATTTTTCTGCCTGATGACGCAAGTTTTGACATCAGTCTGGTCACTTAATAATCAATAATGGCCAGGTAATGATATTAAATTATTAAAATGTTAGGAATAATCCTAACTTCAGGTAATACCCCTAAAAAGACCTATATGTTTCAAAATGTTTCATATGATAACAAAATAATTCTTTTGTGTTTTTAACTTATTGATATTTATTGGGTTAATTTTTCAATAATGCCGATTTAATAAGTGTTACCAAATGTAAGTTCAATCTATTATCTACGATTGCTACGAAAAAATAGTTGTTAAGAAAAATCTTGGTTTGCTAGAATAATCTCACATGTCCACAGGGCGTCTGAGAAAGACAGTGTGACATGTCTATTTTTAGTGAGTTTAAGCCAGTAAATAATTACTGCCAGGACTGCTTTATTGGAAAAAGTAAATTAAAAGGATTTCTTATGAAAATCAAAATGATCTCTCTCGCTTTAATTGCATTCTCTAGCGCCTCCATGGCAGATTCAGCCAATACAGTGCAATTCAAGGGTGAAGTTAGTACCCAAACCTGCTCGGTTAATATTAACGGCAATGAAGCCAACCCTGTGGTGTTACTGCAGACGGTTGCGGCCAGCTCGCTCGCTACCAAAGGTGCTACCGCTGGGGAAACGACCTTTACCGTTAACGTAACCGGTTGTACTACCGCGGCCAGCGACACCTCCATCAAAACGGTGTTTGTGGGGAATAACACGACCACCAATGGCAATCTGGGTAACACCGGTGATGCAACCAAGGTTTCTATTCAACTGCTGGATAGCGATGCCACCACGCCATTGAGCTTTGCTACGGGTTCAACGGCCACCACCAGCGCAATGACGCTGGCAACCGGCGCGACATCAACGTCGCAAGAACTGGTTGCCCGTTATTATGCCGAAGAGGCTGGGGTGACTGCAGGTTCAGTGATCGCCACTGCACAATATGCGATTACGTATAAATAACACTCTGCCGCTCTAGGTTGTTTCCGCCACCGGGCTCAAGCCTGATGGTAGGAAATAACCTGTTATCCATAATAACGCCAGCACTGTCCGAAACCTTAAGGGGTGCTGGGTTATTAGTCTTGTTGACTGGTCTCTCTTATGGCGTATACCACACGTACCTTTTCTTGTTGGGCGGCATTGCTGTTCAGCCTGACATTGCTGATTGTCGATAGCGCAGCTGCCAGCGTCACCATGCTGGGCAACCGGGTGATCTACCCCGCTCAGGCGCGCGAAAAGACGCTGCAGTTTACCAACGATGATGCTGCCCCGGCGCTGATCCAGGTCTGGCTTGATATCGATAATGACAAGTCGACGCCGGAAACGGCCGATGCCCCTTTTATCGCATCGCCACAGATTTTCCGGATGAATGCCCATAGCGGGCAAATGGTAAGGCTGATGTACACCGGGAAAGGCTTACCGACTGACCGCGAATCCCTGTTTCACCTTAACTTCCTCCAGGTGCCAGCCGTCAAACAAAGCGAAACGGATAAAAACAAGTTGGTGCTGTTGGTCAGCAATCGGCTGAAGGTGTTCTATCGGCCCGAAGGGCTGCCGGGAGAGGGTAATCAGGCAGGCAAACAGTTGCGTATCCAGCGTAATGGCAATGCACTCCAGGTCAGTAATCCTACGCCTTATTACGTCAGCATCAGCTATGCCAAAAGCGGCAATAAAAACCTGCATATTGAACCGGCCGATATGATCGCGCCTTTTTCGCAGGTGAGTTGGCCGCTAGGTTCGGCGTTCCCTAAAGGGAAACTGAAAGTGGTGCTCGGCGTTATGAATGACTATGGGGTAGAGGTTCCCGTAACGCTAGAGACGCTGCACTAAAAAAGGACAGGGAGGTCCTGATGCCGTTAAAAAACTATCCCACATTTCCGTCTCTGCTATCAACGTGCTGCCGCTGTGGCCTCTTTTTGTTCTCTCTGGGCTGGATCTCCCTGGCACAAGGCGCAACGGACGACTACGCCTTCGACGCCGATTTACTGCGTGGCAGCGTTTTCAGCAGCACGCAACTCGAACAGTTCAACCAACAGGATCTGGTAACGCCGGGCAACTATGAGGTTGAGCTGTTTACCAACGGTGTATTTGTTGAACGCAGCCAAATCCGCTTTGTTCTGGGCGACGATCGCCGCGTATTGCCGTGTTTTGAGCAGCAACAACTGGAGCGCCTTGGCCTGAAGGAAGTGCCAGCGGTGCCTGCAGAAGGCTGCCTGCAACCTGGACGCGATCTTAAAGACATTCAGGTTCAGGCCGATATGTCACAACTAAGATTGGATCTCAGCATTCCACAGAGTTTGCTGAACCATAAACCCCGTGGCAGCGTCAGCCCTGGCAGCCTGAGCAGCGGTGAATCGATGGCGTTTTTCAACTACAACGTTAACCAATATCACGTCAACTACCGCCAGGGGCAGACCAAGGACCTCAACTCCACCTTCGCCAACCTGAATGGGGGTTTTAACCTGGGGCTATGGCGTTACCGTCAGCAATCCAACTTCCGCTTTGATAATGAGTTTGGCAGCCATTGGGATACCAGCCGCCGCTATGTTCAGAGGGCGGTACTGCCGTTACGCAGTGAGGTTTTGCTGGGGGAAGGCTTTACCGACGGCCATTTCTTCGCTGGGCTGGGGTTTCGCGGCGTCCGGATGACGTCGGACGATCGTATGCTGCCGGACTCGCTGCGAGGCTATGCTCCCGTGGTGCGCGGTATTGCCAACAGTAACGCCAGAGTGACCGTCTTTCAGGGTAAAAGCCAACTGTATGAAACCACGGTGGCCCCAGGTCCCTTTGCGATTGACGATCTGTTTGCCACCAACTTCTCCGGTGACCTGACGGTGGTGGTGACAGAGGCCGATGGTAGCGTCAGCACCTTCACCGTGCCATTCTCTGCCGTTCCCCAATCCATGCGCCCCGGATCCTCACGCTATTCGGCGACTCTGGGGCGATCGCGCTTTATCGGCGATAACGACCTGTTCAGTGAATTGACCTGGCAGTATGGTTTGAGCAACTCGGTGACGTTTAACGCGGGTAACCAGTTGGCTGATGGCTATCAGGCTTTGATGCTGGGTGGGGTCTACAGTAACTCACTGGGGGCTTTTGGCCTGGATAGCACTTTTTCCCATGCCAGCCTGCCGGAAGGCACAACCTCGGGTTGGATGCTGCACCTCTCCTATAGCAAAAGCTTTACCCCAACGGATACCACGCTTTCCATCGCCGGGTATCGTTACTCCACCGAAGGGTTTCGTGATTTGAGCGATGTGCTCGGCGTACGTCAGGCAGACAGCAGTGGACACAGCTGGCAATCCGATTCCTATCGCCAGCAGTCGCGCTTTGAAGTTGCCGTCAATCAGGGGATTGGCTCATTGGGTAACCTGACGCTGTCAGGCTCTACCCAGGATTACCGCGATGGGCGCGGCCGGGATAATCAGCTACAGTTGGGTTGGGGCAAGGTGTTTGGCAACGGCGTCGCGTTGAACCTTTCGGTGACGCGTACCCGTAGCCTGAACGGCAACAACAGCGCCTATTACGACGGCAGCCAGCCCTATGTGAATACCAATGATTTCGCGAGTACCAATACCTCGCAAACCGTTAGTTCGCTCTCGGTTTCCTTTCCTCTTGGTCGCTCTTCTTCTGCGCCAACGGCATCGTTGTTCTCTAACCATAGTCAGGGGCAGGGAGGGAGCTATCAGGCGGCGATCTCGGGCAACGTGGGGGAGACGCAGCAGGTCGGTTATGGGATTAATTTCACTACCGACGATAATAACCATAACAGCATCTGGGGGGGTAACCTGCAAACCCGCCTGCCTTATGCCAGTGCTACCGGCTCGGTTTCAGCATCCAGCCAATATTGGCAGGGATCGGCTGCGCTGCAGGGGGCTGTGGTTGCCCATCGCGGTGGGGTCACGCTTGGGCCTTATGTTGGAGATACCTTTGCCCTGATTGATGCTCCTGGTGCGCGTGGTGCGCAAGTGATGGATGGGCAGGGCGCTCGTGTCGATCGTTTCGGCTATGCGCTGGTTCCTTCGCTGGTGCCCTATCATTTCAATACTGTGGCTCTGAATCCGCAGGGGATGAGCAGCAAGGCAGAATTGGAAGATGGGCAACAGCGTGTGGCACCTTTCGCAGGAGCCACGGTGCGAGTGCACTTCAAGACGATACGGGGTCAGGCTGTGCTGATCAAAGTTCAGCGGGCGGATGGCAGTATAATCCCGATGGGTACCTCGGTCTTTGATGAGAACAATAACGATGTTGGCATGGTTGGCCAGGCTAATCAGATCTATCTGCGCAGTGATAAACCGCAAGGGAAATTGACCTTACGCTGGGGAGAAGGGGCGACTGAACGATGCAGTCTGCCCTATAAATTACCCCCGGCAAGCGATGAGCCGCTCCTGCTGCTGAAGGCGACATGCCGCTGATTCACCGATTATTCACCGGAGGTTATTCCATGAAGTTATTTTCACTGCTACGGTTGGCGCTGTTGGGGAGCCTACTTGCTGGGATCAGCTTACCAGCGGCGGCAAGATGTACCCGTGTTTCGCCAGCCATCGACTCCGGTTGCGACGCCTGTGGCGTCGGTGTCGGCCTGGGGCGTATCAACCTGACCAGCACTTACCTGCAGCCCGTAGGCACGCCGCTGGGCAGTAGCGTGTTTGATTTCACCTCCGGCGTCCGTTACCCGGATCCGAACAAAGTCTTGTATCAGTGCGATACCAGTGACGTCGGGCAGATTTTTGAAGTGTTTGCCACCAACGGTGATGACCGGGTAGGGGGCTATTATGATTTAGGGGCGGTGGACGGCAACCCCAATTATTATGCCACCTACTTTCCCTATGTCGGCATTCGGCTAACCCATCTGGATTCGGGCAAGGTATTTACCCGTTACTGGCAGGCAACGCCGATCACCCGCTACGCCACGGTGGGTGACAAGATCCAGATCCGGGTCAAGGATTTCAGCCCCATCCGGGCAGATCTGATCCGCATCAGTTCGCTCCCTGGCCGTGGTGCCAGTAACTACTGTGGTTACAGTGCGTCTAATCCGCTGAGTGGCATGGCTTCAACCACCGGTAATTCGAACTATACTTGCATCCAGCCTAATGGCTATGTGACCTTCCAAGGGCCCGGTATTGCGTCTGATCCTATCGGTAGCGATTCTGCCACCAACTATTCGACCTGGGGTACTGGGCGTTGGAACGCGATGGGGATGGGAACGTCGCCGATTTCTTCCCTTTCTTATACCGCCACCTGTGTGGCACGCAACGTCACGCCGCTGGTGATCCTGCCAACGCTTTCCGTCGGCCAACTAACCGCAGGGCGAACTTCTCAGGCCCAGTTCACCATCAATATTGAATGTGATAATGCAGCCGTTTCGGGGATTAGCACCAATCGTACCGCCCTGGGCCTGCAAGTCCCTTATGCCAGCTTTGCTCTGGCGCAACAGCTTGGCCTGGTCAACGCCAGCGGTGGCGTAAGCTATCTGCTTTCTGACGGTTATGGCACGGACAGCAGTGTAGCGACCGGCGTGGGAATTGCGCTTTCCAACAGCAGCAACGGTACGCCTATGAACTTTGTCGGCTGGGCTCGTTGTAGTGCTGGCCAGTGCCCGCAGGGTAACAATGCGGGGTGGTACCCTGTTCTTGATGGCGCAAGCAACGGGGGCAGCACCGCGACGGGGTATACCCATTACACCACGCAGTTGACAGCCACATTATCACGCTTGCCGGGCCAGACCGTTACGGCGGGTAAGGTTGATGCCAAGGCTTACGTTTGGGTTAAGGTACAATAAGATCATGAAGAAAATCGTCTGTACGTTACTGCTGCTCGGTGGTTTGTTACCCACAATGCTGGCTCAGGCCGGTATTATTGCCTCCGCGACGCGAGTGATTTTTCGCGAGGGCGATAATGAAAAAAGCTTGATGCTCCTCAATACCAACGACTACCCGATCGTGGTACAAACCTGGGTAGACGATGGGGATGTCAATGCGGCCCCCGAACAATCAACAGCGCCTTTTGTCAGCTTGCCTGCGGTATTTAGCATGCAGCCCAAGACCATGAAAGGGCTGAGGCTGATTTATAACCAGCAGTCACTGCCAACGGATAGGGAATCGGTCTTCTGGATTAATCTGTACGAAATCCCACCGACGCGCCCGGTGATCCCCCCGCTACAGCCTAGCGTGACTATGGCGATGAACACCCAGATGAAGATATTCTATCGGCCCAAGGCGGTGGTCGCGGCCGAGAAGGATGCGCCTAAGCCGGTGTTCACCCTGAAAAAGGAAGATAATCATTACGTCTTGCAGTGCGATAACCCGTCGCCGGTTTATCTCTCTTTTTCCCGTCTTGCGCTGCGCATTGGCCAGCAGGATTATCCGGTGCAACAAGAGAGCGATATGATGACGCCGCCTTACGGCAGTAAGCAGTATCGGATTAATGATATTGTTCAATCAGGGGCTATCTCTTCAGCGATGGTCAACGCTGCCATTATCGATGATCAGGGGAATGCGGTCGATCAGCAATATACCGTACGGAAATAACAGTCCGCACCTTGCAGCTAAATTGAGAATAAGATGATACCCAATAAACATCAGATCGAACTTGAATTGGCACAACGAGCCAGCAAGATAAGAAGCTCGGGGCGGTTCCATCAGGCGATAATTAAACATGGCGTGATGATAGATGAAACCTATAGGAATCATCCCATGTTCTATAAAATCATCTTTCGTAACAGCCGCTTTATTATCTGTTCGACTCTGCTGGCCATCTATTACAACCAAAGCGAAGCAGCCCTGAAGGATGTCAAAGCCTTTTTTAAAGGCAAAGATATTATCAGCGAGAACGCGTTGGATTCGTTTCTGTTCTTCCTGCGCGTTGGGCGCTGGCTAGAGGTCAAGAAGGACGATCAAGACCGGCGCACGCTGTTGTTTAGGCCTACCCCGAATGCCCTGCGCCAAACCCATGAGCTGGTTTCCTCAATGGCGTTGCCCTATCAAACGTTAGCCCCCGAGATCCCGGTTGCCGACCTGCTGGATCAGAGCTGGTTTTTACCTGCATTCTTCAAGGTTTACGGCCAACTGATGATACAGGAGATCTATCTGAACGATCTGGTACCACAGGCCGCATTGTTTATTACTAAAGATGCGGGCCATATGGTGTTGCTGATGCTATTTATGGAAAGTATCCGCCACAATTCCCACATGCTGTTTTTGTCCTCGGCGGAGATCGCCAAGTTTAGCTCGGTGTCCCGTACGCATATCAATCGGATCCTGCTGGCGGCGGAAAAATCGGGCTTGCTTACCACCAAAAATAACGTGCTGATTGAGTTAAATAGCTCGTTTATTGAGATGGCAGAGCGCTATTTTAGCCTGTATATGGCGATGGTGGGGTATAGCCTGGATGGGGCATGTCAGCAGCATAATAACTAGATCTGCCAAGAAAACCAGGACAGTGATATAGCTGCAATATGCAATTTATAGCATTCAACTAATGATCGTGTTATTTATTTCAATACCCATAACGCCATGATTTTATTGGTGTAATAAAAATCCTATTTTTATATTCTTTTTTGTTATGTCTTATAGCTGTGAGCTACTAGACTCTTAGTTCTATCAGAGAAATATCTGCTCCCCCTCGATTAAATACCTTAAATAGAGCCGGTGGAATAATGCCATTGGCTATCGTACTTTGTTGCATACAGGCTGAGAGGTTGGAATGCGAAGTAGGATAATTATTGTAGGTGGTGGTACGGGAGGTACCATACTTGCCAATCTATTGGCCGCCAAGTTACACCGGGAGGTTATCAATAATCAGGTTGAAATCATGATGATTTCTGACTCAGCGGTACATTATTACAAACCCGCGTTTATGTATGTCGCCTTTAATGCTTTTTTCAAACAAGAACTGACCAGGCCACAGCAAAGCCTATTACGGCCAGAGATACAGTTTATTGTTGATAAGGTTGAACAATTCGATTTATCCCAGCGTTGTATTTATACCCGCAGTGGCAATCAATATCACTACGACTTTTTAGTCTTTGCCACAGGCTGCGTACCCTGGCCTGAACAAATTGAAGGATTGGCCCAGGCGGGCGATCACTTTTACCAATATCAGGCGGCTCGCCAGTTGGCGCAAAAGCTGGCCACTATTGAGAAAGGGCGCATTTTTATCACGGTGTCGTTCCCGCAAACGCCCAACGTACCGCACCAATGTGGTATTGCCCCGATAGAAACCACCCTGATGCTGGATGACTACTTGCGGCGGCGCGGGGTGCGTAACAAGGTTGAAATTGTTTATACCTACCCGACCATTTCACAGCTCCTGCGTAACTGCCTGTTCCTGCAACGCCCCACCGGCGAGGCTCTGCCCAGCATTTTTGCGGCCCGCGATATCAAGCATCAGCGCGGTTTTACCCTGAGCAAAGTGGACAGCGAACGGCGCATTGCCTATTCCACCGAGGGCGACGAACAACCCTTCGACATCCTGATGGCTACCCCGCCGATCCGTGCGGTGGAAGCGGTGCGCAACACCGGGTTGAGCGATATCGATAACGGCGAAGGCTGGCTCCCTACCGATCACCAGACGTTGCAGGTTTATGGACAGCAGGGCGTTTATGTGATTGGCGATACCGTCGATCTGCCGGTCAGCAAGGCGGGCGGTTCCTGCCATAACCAGGCCCCGGTGATTGCCGACAATATCGTCGCGGAACTGCGCTTAGGCCAGCCCCATACCCATTACGACGGCAAGGTACAGGCCATCGCCCAAATGGGACTACAGGCCGGTATGCCGTTGGTTTACGACTATCGCCATGACGTGATCCCCACACCTGCCACTAAGCTGGGCGGCATGCTGCGCAACGGGTTTAACCGTGGCCTGTACTGGGCCACCGTACGCGGACTGATTTGAACGGAGGAAATATGGACTCATCGCAAGCACAGCCGTTAGATGCCCTGTTGGCCAAGCTCGATCCACTGCTGGCGACTGGCAGGCTGGATAACGTGGTCGATCTGCTGTCGTTGCTGTCTGACATAACGGATATTGCGGACAACGCGCTGGTGGAAAAACTGGCCGGAGTGTTCGAAGGCGTGGTCGCTGCAGGTTGGGAGGGAGGCATGGCGCTGAAGATGGCGCATAGCGAGCTGCAATTAAACACTTCGCCCGCCAACTACCGTTCGCTTTATGCGCTGCTGCGCCAGCCGGACACGCTATTGGGATTGATGCTGGTATTGCGCACGTTGCAAATCATCGGCCAGCGTTTGCGAACCTCCGCGTTGCCAGCAGAAAGCTGACGGCAACTCTTGGGCGAGTAAACCTGCCGCAGCAGCCACCAGCCTCATGAATCGAGGCTGGTGGGCTGGTTTTTAGTGGCTTTCAGTTGAGATTACGGCAGGGGTTTCCCCACCTTTTTTGCGTACCCACAGCGTATAAGCCAGCGTCAGGAAGGCTACCCAGACTAGCCCGACATACAGCGCGATACGGCTTTCCTCGAAGTATCCGAGCAGGCCGATCACGAACACCATAAACGCCGTTGCCAATGCAGGAGCTACTGGCCACCAAGGTACTGGGAAGCTCAGTTTGGCCACTTCATCTTTAGTGAGCGTGCGGCGCATGGCGATCTGCGACAGCAGGATCATCAGCCACACCCACACCGTGGCAAAGGTGGCGATGGAGGCAATGATGATAAAGATCTGTTTGGGCATCAGATAGTTGAGCACTACGGCCAGCAGCAGGGCAATGGACATCACCAACACCGTCATCCAAGGTACGCCGTTACCGGTCAGCTTGGTGAAGGCCTTAGGTGCTTGCCCATCTTGCGCCATGCCGTACATCATGCGGCCAGCGCCGAAGATGTCGCTGTTGATTGCGGAGATGGCGGCGGTGATCACCACTACGTTCAACACGTTAGCCGCCGAGCTGATGCCCATATGGCTGAAAATCTCGACAAACGGGCTACCGTTCTGGCCGATGCTGTTCCACGGATAGATAGACATCAATACCAGCAGGGTCAGCACGTAGAACAGCAGGATACGGACCGGCACGGCGTTGATCGCCTTGGGCAGTACCTTGGCGGGATCTTTGGCTTCGCTGGCGGTGATACCGATAATTTCAATCCCGCCGAAGGCAAACATCACCACCGCCAGGGAGGCAATAACGCCACCGATGCCGTTAGGCATAAAGCCGCCGTGTTGCCACAGATTGCTGAAGCCGGTCGCTTGCTGCGTGACACCGAAGCCGAACAACATCACGGCGGCCCCACCAATGATCATCGCCACGATGGCGGCAACTTTGACCAGCGACAGCCAGAACTCCATCTCGCCAAACACTTTGACGCTGCACAGGTTAAGCGCGCCGATAAACAGAATGATGCTCAGCACCCAGACCCATTGCGCGACATCCGGGAACCATAGCCCCATATAGATGCCGAAGGCCGTTACGTCGGCCAGGGCCACGATCACCATTTCAAAGGTATAAGTCCAACCGGTGAGGAAGCCCGCCAGCGGGCCGAGGTAATGGCTGGCATAGTGGCCGAACGAGCCGGAGACGGGCTGATGCACCGCCATCTCCCCCAAGGCACGCATTACCATAAATACCGCCGCGCCACCCACCAGATAGGCAAGCAGTACGGCCGGGCCAGCCAGTTGAATAGCGCCAGCGGAACCATAGAACAGACCGGTACCGATGGCCGAACCCAGGGCCATAAAGCGGATATGTCGCGCGTTCAGGCCACGCCGGAGCTGGGGTTTCTCATTACGCATGTTGCTTCTCCGTTTTAATCATATTGTTGTCGGACAGGCAGCGCTATCCGCACAGGGGGAACGAACCCCGGCGGGATAGAGGACGAATTGTGCAGGGTAATAGGCCGTGCCCCAGACTGACGGAGCACGGCCTAAAGGCGTTACGCCTGGCTAGGTAACAAAGTGGCTGGGATCAGCGCGGTCAGATGGCCTGCTGCCAACAGTTGGCTGGCTGCTTCGATATCGGGGGCGAAGAACCGATCCTTATCGTAGTAGGCGACATGCTCGCGCAGCAGATGCCGAGCCTGCTCCAGCCCTGCGGTGGTTTGCAGACCGTTACGCAGATCCAGCCCCTGACAGGCCGCTAGCCATTCTACAGCCAGAATGCCGCGGACGTTATCCGCCATTTCCCACAGGCGGCGGCCCGCTGCCGGTGCCATCGAGACATGGTCTTCCTGGTTGGCCGAGGTTGGGATACTGTCAACGCTGGCCGGGTGTGCCAGTGCCTTGTTCTCGCTGGTCAGCGCGGCGGCGGTGACCTGGGCAATCATAAAGCCGGAGTTCACCCCGCCGTTATCCACCAGGAACGGTGGCAACTGCGACATGTGTTTATCCATCATCAGTGAAATACGGCGCTCGGAGAGTGAACCGATTTCGGCAAACGCCAGCGCCAGGTTATCGGCAGCCATGGCTACCGGTTCGGCGTGGAAGTTGCCACCGGACAGCACATCGCCCTGTTCGGCAAACACCAGCGGGTTATCGGAAACGGCGTTGGCCTCAATCTCCAGCACTTCTGCGGCCTGGCGGATCTGCGTCAGGCAGGCACCCATCACCTGCGGTTGGCAGCGCAGGGAGTAAGGATCCTGCACTTTTTCGCAGTTGGCGTGTGAGTCTGACACGGCGCTACGTGCGCCAAGCAGGTGGCGATAAGCGGCGGCGGCGTCGATCTGCCCACGCTGGCCACGTACTTCGTGAATGCGTGGATCGAACGGGCTACGAGATCCCAGTGCGGCTTCCACGGTCAGGCTGCCGGTTACGGTGGCGGCAGCAAACAGATCTTCAGCATCAAACAGGCCACGCAGCGCAAAGGCGGCGGAAACCTGGGTGCCGTTCAGCAGTGCCAAGCCTTCTTTGGCTGCCAGCGTTAACGGTTTCAGACCCGCTTTGGCCAGTGCCTCGGTAGCCGGTAACCACTCGCCCTGATAGCGGGCTTTACCTTCACCCAACAACACCAGACTCATGTGTGCCAGTGGGGCCAGATCGCCTGAAGCACCAACGGAGCCTTTCAGCGGGATATGCGGATACACTTCGGCATTCACCAGCGCCATCAGCGCCTGGATCACCTCCAGACGGATGCCGGAGAAACCACGCGACAGGCTGTTGATTTTGAGCACCATAATCAGGCGCACCAGGCTGTCATCCGTAGGCGCACCTACACCGGCCGCATGTGACAGCACGATGGAACGTTGCAGGTTCTCCAAATCTTCGCGGGCGATACGGGTGGAGGCCAGCAGGCCAAACCCGGTATTGATGCCGTAAGTGGTACGGTTCTCTTCCACAATGCGCTCCACGCAGGCCACGCTTTGCTGGATCGCGCCGTAGGCGTTGTCGTCCAGCGTCAGGGTGACCGGGTGCTGATAAACCTGGCGCAGTTCGGCAAGCGTCAGCTTACCTGGGCGGATAGTCAGAGCGTTCATGCTTTTTCTCCCTGAGTAGCGGCAACCATTGGCAGGTTCAGACCTTGCTCGCGGGCGCAGTCGATGGCGATCTCGTAACCCGCATCGGCATGGCGCATGACGCCGGTGGCCGGATCGTTATGCAGCACGCGGGCGATACGCTCGGCGGCTTCATCGGTGCCGTCACAGACGATCACCATGCCAGAGTGTTGGGAGAAGCCCATGCCGACGCCGCCGCCGTGGTGCAGAGACACCCAGGTGGCACCGCTGGCGGTGTTGAGCAGGGCGTTCAGCAGCGGCCAGTCGGATACGGCATCAGAGCCGTCTTTCATTGATTCGGTTTCACGGTTCGGGCTGGCAACTGAGCCGGAATCCAGGTGGTCACGGCCAATGACGATTGGAGCAGAAAGTTCGCCGCGGCGTACCATCTCGTTAAACGCCAGGCCCAACTTGGCACGCTGGCCCAGGCCGACCCAGCAGATACGGGCTGGCAGACCCTGGAAGCTGATGCGCTCACGCGCCATATCCAACCAGCGGTGCAGGTGCTCATCGTCTGGGATCAGCTCTTTGACCATGGCGTCGGTCTTGTAGATATCCTGCGGATCGCCAGACAGCGCAGCCCAACGGAACGGACCGACGCCACGGCAGAACAGTGGGCGAATATAGGCAGGCACAAAGCCCGGGAAGTCAAAGGCGTTATCAACGCCCATCTCTTTGGCCATCTGGCGGATGTTGTTGCCGTAGTCGAAGGTAGGTACGCCCATTTTCTGGAACGCCAGCATGGCTTCTACGTGTTCGGCCATCGACTGTTTGGCAGCCTTCACCACTACCGCAGGTTCGGTTTGTGCGCGGCGGCGATACTCTTCCCAGTTCCAGCCTTTTGGCAGGTAACCGTTGAGCGGATCGTGGGCGCTGGTCTGGTCGGTGACCATGTCCGGGCGTACGCCGCGCTTGACCAGCTCCGGCAGGATTTCTGCCGCGTTGCCACACAGGGCAATCGAGATGGCTTTGCCTTCGGCGCAGTATTTTTTCAGGCGCGCCAGTGCGTCATCCAGATCGGTGGCCTGCTCATCGACATAGCGGGTTTTCAGGCGGAAATCGATGCGGCTCTGCTGGCATTCGATATTAAGTGAACTGGCTCCAGCCAAAGTGGCGGCCAGTGGTTGTGCGCCACCCATACCACCTAGACCGGCGGTCAGCACCCAGCGGCCTTTCAGGCTGCCGTCGTAATGCTGGCGGCCAGCTTCGACGAAGGTCTCGTAAGTGCCTTGTACGATGCCCTGGCTACCGATGTAGATCCAGCTGCCAGCGGTCATCTGGCCATACATCGCCAGGCCCTTGGCATCCAGTTCGTTAAAGTGTTCCCAGGTTGCCCAGTGAGGCACCAGGTTGGAGTTGGCAATCAGCACGCGCGGGGCGTTACTGTGCGTTTTGAACACGCCGACCGGCTTGCCGGACTGCACCAGCAAGGTTTCGTCGTCTTCCAAAGTCTTGAGGGTGGCAACAATCTTGTCGTAACAGTCCCAATCACGGGCTGCGCGGCCGATACCGCCATAAACGACCAGTTCGTGTGGATTTTCAGCCACTTCAGGATCGAGGTTGTTCATCAGCATGCGCAGCGGCGCTTCGGTCAGCCAGCTTTTGGCGTTTAATTGTGTGCCGCGGGGCGCGCGAATATCAACATGGCGAACTTTGTTATTTGCAGTCACAGCTAGTTCCTCAAACAGTATCGGTACAAATCTCATCTTATGACGGCAACTCACAGGCCATAACAATGAGTGGGGTTTATTAACATATACTTGTATGTACAAGCATATGCAACAGCGGTGACAATTTGAGAAAAATGGCATAAGCAAATGTTATTTGTATTTAAAATCATGTGATTACATCCATTTTTTGTATTGAGTCCATTAGCCGAACGTGGCAAAACAGTGAGCTACTCTACAAAAATGAATTAAAATAGTGTCATTTTTGAGCGACAAATCACAATAATTTTACATATAGATTACAACTAAGCGGGAGCGATAAAAAAAACGTATTACGGGCGGGGAGGAGGCAAGGATGCGTAGGGCGCTGCATACAGCGCCCATTAATATAATCAATAGGTTAGATGGCCGTTTGCAGTGTACTCGGACGCGTCATTTTAAATACCGTGGCCAGGCTGGCTAACAGAGCCGGAATAGCCAGGAACATTAAAATACTCTGTACCTGCCAATCCATCGCCAGTAGGTGAGCGGCCATCATGGTGCCAGCCACGCCACCAAAGCGGCCAATGCCCTGCATCCAGGCAATACCGGTAGCGCGGCTGTGCGTTGGGTAGTAGGTGGCAGCCAGGGTTTGCAGGCCGGATTGCGCGCCGTTCATGGTGATGCCCATCAGGAAGATAAAGGCGCCGAGCAGCACGATCTGACTATCCTCGGTGGCCATCGCCACAATCAGCAGGGCGCTGATGGCAAAGCCGGTGGAAACCACCTTGTGGGCATTCCAGCGGTCCATCAACCAGCCGGCCATCAGGATCCCCAGCGTTCCGCCGAAGGTGAACAGCGACGTCAGGATCGCCGACTGCTCAAGCTGATATCCCAGCCCTTGCATCAACAGCGGCATCCAGCTCAGCAATACGTAGTAGATCACCAACCCCATAAAGTAGGTGAGCCACAGCATCAGTGTCCCCACCAGGTAGGGGCGGCTGAACAGCAGGCCGACGCTGGTCTTCGACAGGGCCAGCTTGTCTTCATACAGGTAGAAACGGGTGATATGGCTGATGTTGTGGCTGATAAAGCGTTGGGCAATCTGTTTGATTTTAGCGGCATCCTGACCACGGTTAACCATGTATTTCACCGATTCCGGCAGCAGCAGGATCAACAGCACGGTGAGCAATAGCGGGGCAATGGCCCCCAGCAGCAACACGCTGTGCCAGCCGTAAGCAGGGATCAGCCAGGAAGAGATGGCGCCACCGCCTGCCGCTCCCAGCGGAAAGCCGCAGTACATGGTGTTAATGGCCAGCGATCGGCAGCGCTGCGGAGCATATTCGGAGATCAGCGTAATGGCGTTTGGCATGGCGGCACCCAGCCCAAGCCCGGTGAGGAAGCGCCACAGCGTCAGGCTATTGAGTGAACCCGCGTAGGCAGTGGCCAGGCTGGAAAGGCCAAAGAACAGGCAGGAGAACACCAGCACCCGTTTGCGGCCAACGCGGTCAGAAATCGGCCCGGCAACCAGGGCTCCCAACGAAAGGCCAAGCAGCGCCGCGCTTAATACCGGCCCCAGATCCTGTTTCACTATCCCCCAGTCTTTGGCCACCGAAGGAGCGATATAGCCCATCGCCGCCGTATCGTAACCGTCAATTGCCAGGATCAGGAAACCCAGGATGATCAGGGTCCAGTGAAACAGCGAAAATTTACTGTCGTCGATAGCCTGCTGAATATTCAACTCGGTGGAATGGGCCATAGTTTCCTTTAACGCAGATGTGATGTTGATGGAGGGTCGGAACTGCGCCCGACTTGTGCCTGCCTGTCTATACATCTGCGTCACAGGCGCTTTTATGTCAAATATTTTTGTTTTAAATGTTAATTTTATGTTTGTTTTGAGCGGTGGATAACATTGGTGGTTGGCGTTAAGTCTGCAATAAACGTCACCCATTAGCGGGTTAACCGGAGAAAGCTGCTGGGCACCGTCGAACGGACAAAATTTAATACACTTTTCCAGGTTTGGTCGCCCGGTCGGGATCTGCGATAATGCGTCTTTACCTAGACAGATTGAGAAAGCGATGCAGTACCCGATTAATGAGATGTTCCAGACTTTGCAGGGCGAAGGCTATTTCACCGGCGTTCCGGCCATTTTTATTCGCCTACAGGGTTGCCCGGTGGGATGCAGCTGGTGCGATACCAAACACACTTGGGAAAAGGACGCCGATCGGGAAGTGGATATGCAACGCATCCTGGTGAAAACTGCCGAGAGTGATGCCTGGGGGAGCGCCAGTGCAGAACAGTTGCTGGAGGTAGTCGAACAGCAGGGCTATACCGCACGCCATATCGTGATCACCGGCGGTGAGCCGTGCATCTACGATCTGATCCCGTTGACCAGGCTGTTCGAGAATGCAGGCTTCGGTTGCCAGATCGAAACCAGCGGCACCCATGAAGTCCTCTGTTCCCCCAATACCTGGGTGACCGTTTCACCCAAAGTGAATATGCGCGGTGGTTTGAAGGTAGTAGAGCAGGCGCTGATGCGGGCCGATGAGATCAAGCATCCGGTGGGGCGTGAACGTGATATTGAGGCATTGGATGAGCTGCTGGCAACGTTGCACGACGAAAAACACCGCATTATCGCTTTGCAGCCGATCAGCCAGAAAGAAGAGGCGACGCGGTTGTGTATTGAAACCTGCATTGCCCGCAACTGGCGGCTTTCGATGCAGACGCATAAGTATTTGAATATCGCTTAAGACCTGCCCCTCACCCCAACCCTCTCCCACAGGGAGAGGGAGCTGATAGCCCCTGCTCTGTTGTGAGAAGAGAGATAATCTCAGCAACCCGGATCATTCCTTCAACCGCTGGTGCTGATGATACATCATGACACTATCAGCTTAACTCGATCGGTTCCCTTCAACCGCTGGTGCTGATGATGCATCACTGTACTTTCAGCTTAACTCGATGGGTTCCCTTCAACCGCTGGTGCTGATGATGCATCACTGTACTTTCAGCTTAACTCGATGGGTTCCCTTCAACCGCTGGTGCTGATGATACATCATGACACTATCAGCTTAACTCGATGGGTTCCCTTCAACCGCTGGTGCTGATGATACATCACTACACTATCAGCTTAACTCGATCGGTTCCCTCTCCTTGGGGAGAGGGTTAGGGTGAGGGAGATCGCACTGGAGCCAATCGCCCCACCCCGAGCCTTGCCCTGTTAACCTTTATATACGCAGCCTGCTGTACAGGTCTCTTTGACCATCACTGCCGACAATTCTGGCAGCTGCGGTTTCAACTGCTGCCAGATCCAGGCGGCGAGCACTTCGCTGGTCGGGTTCTCCAAGCCAGGAATATCGTTCAGATTATAGTGATCCAGGCGCTGCCAAATCGGCTTGAAAGCGGCCTTCAGCTCGGCAAAATCCATCACCCAACCGGTGTGGGCGTCCACTTCCCCGGTCACTTCAATACGCACCATAAACGAATGCCCGTGCAGGCGGCCGCATTTATGGCCCTCCGGTACGTTTGGCAGATGGTGTGCGGCTTCAAACTGAAAATCTTTAAATAGCGTGGTTGCCATTATTACGGCCTCATTGACTCAAAAACCGCCGAATACTAACGGAAAGCGGCCCTGGTTACTATCTTTTGGGCTGCTTCAGGGGAGATCCAGGGGGGGCAGCATGTAGCGCTGCTGGCATTTTTTTATTTGGGCGGGATTGAGCCCATCGGAGGCGGTTATCAGCCTTAAATGCGATTCATTCAAACTTTGAAAAAATTAATCATTAAATATCAATTAATTAAAAATAAACATCTAACGATTTAGCCACTATCCCTTACCAGGAAAACTGCTTAGTCGTTTTGGTTATTAATTATTGCTATCCCTTATTTAATCGTTGCAATTACGCTCGGTAACCTTACAAACTCTCCTGGTCTTTTCAGGACATTACACAACAACCATTACAGCGACTGACACTGGCTAAGCATAGGATATCCGTACCGCGATGACGACTCAGGTTCCTCCAACATCTTTGCTCCCGCTGACCCCCGAACAGCTCTCGAGTTTGCAGGCCGTCATTGGCGGGTACTCCCCAACGCAGCTGGCGTGGCTCTCTGGTTACTTCTGGGGCAGGGTTAATCAGCAGCCGGAAATCGTGGCTTCAGTACCGGTTGCAGCGGCCCCTGCGGCCAGCATCACCCTGATTTCTGCTTCCCAGACCGGTAACGCACGCCGTCTGGCCGAACAGCTACGCGACGATCTGCTGGCGGCGAAGCTGAGCGTCACCCTGGTGAATGCCGGTGACTATAAGTTCAAGCAAATCGCCCAGGAGCGCCTGTTGGTGGTGATTGCCTCCACCCAAGGGGAAGGGGAGCCAGCGGAAGAAGCGGTGGCGCTGCACAAATTCCTGCATTCGAAAAAAGCCCCCAAACTCAATGAAACCGCCTTTGCGGTGTTTGGCCTGGGGGATAGCTCTTATGAGAATTTCTGCCAGTCCGGCAAAGACTTTGATGGCAAGCTGGCCGAGCTGGGGGCCGAGCGCCTGGTGGAGCGCATCGATGCGGATGTGGATTATCAGGAACTGGCTATCGCCTGGCGTAAGCAGGTGGTGGAAGTCCTGAAGGCTCGAGCGCCAGCGGAAAACAGCGCTCCGGCGGCATTGGCCAGCGGTGCTGTCGATCAACTGGACAGCAGCCCCTACAGCAAAGAACAGCCGCTGACCGCGCAATTGGCGACCAAGCAAAAGATCACTGGCCGTGCTTCCGATAAAGACGTGCGCCATATTGAAATCGATTTAGGCGATTCCGGCCTGCGTTATCAACCGGGCGATGCGTTGGGCGTATGGTTTGATAACGATCCGGCGCTGGTGGATGAGCTGGTACAACTGCTGTGGCTGAAAGGTGACGAACCGGTCGAGGTTGAGGGGCAAACCCTGCCACTGCGTGAAGCTTTGCGTAGCCACTTTGAACTGACGCAGAACACCACACCGATCGTGGAAAAATATGCCGGACTATCGCGGGACGAAAAGCTGATTGGCCTGCTGGCTGACAAGCCTAAACTGCAACACTACGCCCATAACACTCCAATTGTGGACATGGTACGCCAGGCTCCGGCCGACCTGAACGCAGAGCAGTTACTCAGCCTGCTGCGCCCGCTGACGCCGCGTCTGTACTCCATCGCCTCCTCTCAGGCAGATAATGAAAACGAAGTGCACATCACCGTTGGCGTGGTGCGTTACGACATTGATGGCCGCAGCCGTGCCGGTGGGGCTTCCAGCTTCCTGGCCGATCGTCTGGAAGAAGAAGGCGAACTGCGGGTGTTTATCGAACATAATGACAACTTCCGCTTGCCTGCCAACCCGGAAACGCCGGTGATCATGATCGGCCCTGGTACCGGTATTGCCCCATTCCGCGCCTTTATGCAGCAGCGTGAAGCGGAAGGTGCCGGGGGTAAGAACTGGCTGTTCTTTGGCAACCCGCACTTTACCGAAGATTTCCTGTACCAGGTCGAATGGCAGCGCTATGTGAAAGAGGGCTTGCTGACCCGTATCGATCTGGCCTGGTCACGGGATCAGCAACATAAGGTTTATGTGCAGGACAAGCTGCGCGAGCAAGGTGCGGAAATCTGGAACTGGATCCAGCAGGGCGCGCACATCTATGTCTGTGGCGATGCCAACCGCATGGCGAAAGACGTTGAAAACACATTGTTAGCACTGGTGGCCGAGCACGGTGGCATGGATACCGAGCTGGCAGACGAATTCTTAAGCGAGCTGCGCCTTGAGCGCCGTTATCAGCGAGACGTTTACTAATGAGTGATAAACACCCTGGGCCTCTGGTGGTTGAAGGCAAACTGGCCGATGCCGAGCGTCTGAAGAAAGAGAGTAACTTCCTGCGCGGAACCATTGCCGAAGATTTACAAGACGGTCTGACTGGCGGTTTTACCGGCGATAACTTCTTGCTGATCCGTTTCCACGGCATGTACCAGCAGGACGATCGCGATATTCGCGCCGAACGTGCCGAACAAAAACTCGAGCCACGCCACGCCATGATGCTGCGCTGCCGCCTGCCGGGCGGGATTATTTCCCCGCAACAGTGGCTGGGGATCGACAAATTTGCCGCAGAAAGTACGCTGTACGGCAGCATCCGTATCACCAACCGGCAGACGTTCCAGTTCCATGGCATCGTCAAAGGCAACGTGAAACCGGTGCACCAGTTGTTGAACCGTCTGGGGCTGGATGCGCTGGCGACGGCTAACGACGTGAACCGTAACGTACTTTGCACCTCGAATCCGGTGGAGTCGGAGCTGCATCAGGAAGCGTACGAATGGGCGAAGAAAATTTCCGAGCACCTGCTGCCGCGTACTCGTGCCTATGCTGAAGTGTGGCTGGATAAAGAAAAAGTCGCGACTACGGACGAAGAGCCGATCCTGGGCGCTACTTACCTGCCGCGCAAGTTTAAAACCACGGTGGTGATCCCGCCGCAGAACGATGTGGATCTGCATGCCAACGACATGAACTTTGTGGCGATTGCCGAACACGGCAAGCTGGTGGGCTTTAACCTGCTGGTGGGTGGTGGCCTGTCTATCGAACATGGCAACAAGAAGACCTATGCGCGTACGGCGAGTGAGTTTGGCTATATTCCGCTGGAACACACGCTGGCCGTCGCTGAAGCGGTGGTGACCACTCAGCGTGACTGGGGCAACCGAACAGACCGTAAGAACGCCAAAACCAAATATACGCTGGAACGGGTGGGGGTTGATACCTTCCGCGCCGAAGTAGAAAAGCGGGCAGGCATCACCTTTGCGCCGGTGCGTCCGTACGAGTTTACTGGCCGTGGCGATCGCATCGGCTGGGTCAAAGGGGTTGATAATCACTGGCACCTGACGTTGTTTATTGAAAACGGTCGCCTGCTGGATTATCCAGGCCGCCCACTGAAAACCGGCGTGGCCGAGATCGCCAAGATCCATCGGGGCGATTTCCGACTGACAGCCAACCAGAACCTGATCGTGGCCGGTGTACCGGAAAGCGAAAAGGCGAAGATTGAAGCCCTGGCGCGCCAGCATGGCCTGATCGACGACGGCATCAGCGAGCAGCGCAAGAACTCGATGGCCTGCGTGTCCTATCCAACCTGCCCACTGGCGATGGCGGAGGCCGAGCGCTTCCTGCCGGAGTTTGTGACCAAGGTAGAAGGCATCATGCATCGACATGGTGTGGGCGATGAGCACGTGGTACTGCGTATCACCGGCTGCCCGAACGGCTGTGGCCGAGCGCTGCTGGCGGAGATTGGCCTGGTCGGTAAAGCGATTGGCCGTTACAACCTGCATTTGGGCGGTAACCGTGAAGGGACGCGTATTCCGCGCATGTATCGGGAAAATATTAACGAAGAAGAGATTTTGCAGACCATTGACCAACTGGTAGGGCGTTGGGCAACAGAACGCACCGCTGGCGAAGGCTTTGGCGATTTCACCGTGCGTACCGGGATTATCCGGCCGGTGGTGGATCCTGCGCAAGATTTCTGGGAATAACCTTGCTGGCTTTCCTCACTCTTTGTGCAGCAGCTAAGTTTGTGCACCTTACTGTCCCCTCTCCCTGTGGGAGAGGGTTAGGGTTAGGGTGAGGGGCCACATCAACACTTTCAGGAGATCGCATCATGGCTGAATTGGATCTGGCGGCGCTGAACGCGCTACCGAAGTCCGGGCAGGCGCTGGCACTGGCGGTCGTCAACGGCCAGTTGGAACAGCTTTCGGCACAGGAGAGGGTTGCCTGGGCGCTGGAACATCTGCCGGGGGAGTTTGTGCTTTCCTCTAGCTTTGGTATTCAGGCGGCGGTGTGCCTGCATCTGGTCACGCGCATCAAGCCGGATATCCCGGTGATCCTGACCGATACGGGCTATCTGTTCCCGGAAACCTACCAGTTTATCGACCAACTGGCCGACAAGCTGAACCTGAACCTGCAGGTGTTCCGCGCCGAGCATTCGCCAGCCTGGCAAGAGGCGCGCTACGGCAAGCTGTGGGAGCAGGGCGTTGAGGGCATTGAGCGGTACAACCAAATCAACAAAGTTGAACCGATGAACCGCGCGCTGGAAACGCTAGGTGCGCAAACCTGGTTTGCCGGCCTGCGCCGTGAGCAATCGGGCAGCCGAGCCAATCTGCCGGTGCTGGCGGTGCAACGCGGGGTGTTCAAGATCCTGCCGATCATCGACTGGGATAACCGCCAGATTTACCACTATCTCACCGAGCATGGCCTGAGCTACCACCCGCTGTGGGATCAGGGCTACCTGTCGGTCGGCGATACCCACACCACCCGTAAATGGGAGGAAGGCATGAGCGAGGAAGAGACCCGCTTCTTCGGCCTGAAGCGCGAGTGTGGTCTGCACGAAGGTTGATGTCCCTAACCCTCTCCCACAGGGAGAGGGAGCTGACAGTCACTGCTCTGTTGGGAGAAAGAAGTTCACTCTTAGCTGAGGCGAGTTACTCGGTGTTCATAATGAATCACTCACTTTCAGCCTGACTCGATCGGTCCCTCTCCCTGTGGGAGAGGATTAGGGTGAGGGGCTGTAACGTACTACTTCTTCTTTTTCTTCTTCTGCTCTGGAGCAGGATGCGCCTGCACCCATTCTTTTACCAACGGTAACAGGATCCGCACGCTGTCGCGGCTGCGTTTGTCGATCCGCCCAGGCAGGTGGGTTTCCAGATATTGCAGATTGTCGTATTGGGGGCGATGCCAGGTAATGCCCTGCGGGAAGCTGGGGCTGACAGCACGCTGCTGATAGCCGTCCTTATCCCCCAGCGACCAGTTGGTGGCTTCTACCGCCATCACCGGAATTTTGGCGTTATCGAAGACAATCTGATCGGAACAGCAACCGGTGCCGGTTGGAAAACCTTTGCTGCCTAGGTTGATGGCCGCTTCAATGCCATAACGGTGGGCGATGCTCAGCGCACGATCGCGGGATCTGGCCACCACTTCCGGCTCGGTGTTACGCCCGGAATGGAAATAGAGGCGATCGCCGGTGATCAGGCTGTCGAGGTTAATCACCAGCAGCGTGTTGTTACGCTCTTCCTGCGTCATTCGGCCAAGGTAGTTTTTAGCGCCTACTGACTTTAGTTCTTCACCACTCATGGCTACAAAGCGCAGGCTATAGGTGGTGGGGATATTTTTCAGCCGATTAGCCAACTCCAGCATCACACCCACGCCGGAGGCATTGTCATCGACCCCCTGTAGCGTCAGGCCACCGAGATTATTATCTACCTCATCATCGCTAAGCGGGGTATAGGTATCGAAGTGCGCCATGATGATGACCTGTTGGGGCCGCTCACCCTTTTTGGTGGCAATCACCGAGGTGACGCTGATCTTGCGCCAGTTTTCACTGGTATCTTTGTTAGTGTAAAGATAACGGGCGTCAAAGGTGCGGGTATCAGCCGGGTAGCCCATCTCGGTAAACTGCTGTTTCAGGTAATCTGCGGCCAGTAATTCTGCCGGGCTGCCCGCCATGCGGCCGGGGAAGTAGGTAGCGATATGGCGGATCTGTTTAGCGGCGAACTGGCCCATCGGGGCTTCTTTTACGGGTTTGGTAGCGGCCGAAACGCTTACAGCACTGCCGAGAGCGACTAGCAACAGCCCTGCTCTCAGGCACAAGCGGGAAAACATACCGAAAAATCCTTCTCTGACAGCGGTGATGCCGATTATTTTTGCGATGTTCAGTATGGGACGCTACGGGCGATAAGACAATTTCTTCGCGTCCTATTTTTGTCTGAGATAGCGGCTGCTATCCATGTCTGGGGGAACATGTTTGACCATAGGGCAACATCAAGCAACCCTGTTAACCCACACCTGTAACCTCAATACGTACAGCGAGTTAGGCGCACTGCCAACAGCCTTATTCCTTTTAAGAACATCTCATGCCTTTTCGTCATTTCAGGGGGCAAATCGCACGCCGTATAGTCACCCTATCAATCTGTTATATGAAAAGGCCGTTGTGGACTATCTACCAATATTTGCCGACCTGAAACAACGCCCGGTGCTGGTGGTTGGCGGCGGCGAAGTGGCTGCACGCAAAGTTGACCTCCTGCTACGCGCAGGGGCCGAAGTGCGGATCGTGGCGCAGGCGCTCTTAGCGGAGCTGGAGCACCAACACCAGCAAGGGCGCGTTGAGTGGCTGGGGCAGAACTTTGTGCCGCAGCAGTTAGACGACGTCTTTCTGGTAATTGCCGCTACCGACGATAGCGCGCTGAACGCCGAGGTGTATGCCGAAGCGGATAAACGCCGCGTGTTGGCCAACGTGGTGGATGACCAACCGCGCTGCTCCTTTATCTTCCCGTCGATTATCGATCGTTCACCGTTGGTGGTGGCCGTGTCATCTAGCGGCCAGGCACCGGTATTGGCGCGGATGTTACGTGAGAAGCTGGAGGCGTTGTTGCCCGCCAGCCTGGGGCAGATGGCAGAACTGGCCGGAGGGTTACGTGGCAAAGTGAAGCAACGGCTGGTTTCCATCGGGGCCAGACGCCGTTTCTGGGAGAAAACCTTCAATGGCCGTTTCGCGACTTTGGTGGCGAATGGTCAGACGGATCAGGCGCAGCAGCAGTTGGAACAGGATTTAACGGCTTTTGCGCAGGGTAATGAGGGGGCGCAAGGTGAGATCGCACTGGTCGGGGCAGGTCCGGGCGATGTCGGTTTGTTAACCCTACGCGGGCTGCAGGTGATGCAGCAGGCTGACGTGGTGCTTTACGACCACCTGGTGAGCGAAGAGACGCTGGATTTGGTGCGTCGCGACGCCGAGCGTATCTGCGTGGGCAAACGCGCGGGCGCGCACTCGGTGATCCAGGAAGAGACCAATCGGTTGCTGGTGGAATTGGCGCAGCAGGGCAAACGGGTAGTGCGGTTAAAAGGCGGCGATCCCTTTATCTTTGGCCGGGGTGGCGAAGAGTTACAGGTGGCCGCCGCTGCCGGGATCCCCTTCCAGGTGGTGCCGGGCGTAACCGCTGCCGCAGGGGCTACGGCCTATGCAGGTATTCCGCTAACGCACCGCGATCACGCCCAAAGCGTGACCTTTATTACCGGCCATTGCCGTGACGATGACGACGGCTTGGATTGGCCCGCTTTGGCGCGGGCGCGTCAGACGTTGGCGATCTACATGGGCACCATGAAGGCGGCGGATATCAGCCGCAACCTGATCGCCCATGGTCGCGATGCGGATACGCCAGTCGCAGTGATCAGCCGGGGCACGCGGGCCGATCAACAGGTGCAGACTGGCACCTTGCAACAGCTGGAACAATTAACTCGGCAGGCCCCGTTACCGGCGCTGCTGGTGATCGGTGAAGTGGTGGAATTACATCATCAAATCGCCTGGTTTGGGCATCAATCGCAGACGGCAGTGGCAGCGCGCCCGGCCGTCGTGAATTTGGCTTAAAGGATCTGTTATGGACCAAAAACGACTCACTCATTTGCGGCAATTGGAGGCGGAGAGCATCCATATCATCCGTGAAGTGGCCGCCGAATTCGGCAATCCGGTGATGCTCTATTCCATCGGTAAAGACTCCTCGGTGATGCTGCATCTGGCACGCAAGGCGTTCTACCCGGGCACGCTGCCGTTCCCACTGCTGCATGTGGATACCGGCTGGAAATTCAACGAAATGTACCAATTCCGCGATCGTACCGCCAAAGAGTACGGTTTCGAGCTGCTGATCCATAAAAACCCGGAAGGGGTGGCGATGGGGATTAACCCGTTTGTCCACGGCAGCGCCAAGCATACCGATATCATGAAAACCGAAGGGCTCAAGCAGGCGCTGAACAAATACGGCTTTGATGCTGCTTTCGGTGGCGCACGCCGTGACGAAGAGAAATCCCGCGCCAAAGAGCGTATCTACTCTTTCCGCGATCGCTTCCACCGTTGGGATCCGAAAAACCAGCGTCCAGAGCTGTGGCACAACTATAACGGCCAGATCAACAAGGGCGAAAGCATCCGCGTGTTCCCGCTGTCGAACTGGACCGAGCTGGATATCTGGCAATATATCTTCCTGGAGAAGATCGACATCGTTCCGCTCTACCTGGCCAAACCACGTCCGGTGGTGGAACGCGACGGCATGCTGATGATGGTGGATGACGATCGTATCGATCTGCAACCGGGTGAGGTGATCAGCCAGCGTATGGTGCGGTTCCGTACCCTCGGCTGCTGGCCGTTGACCGGCGCGGTGGATTCTTCTGCGCAGACGTTGCCGGAGATCATCGAGGAAATGCTGGTTTCCACCACCAGCGAACGTCAGGGCCGCATGATCGACCGCGATCAGTCCGGTTCGATGGAGCTGAAAAAGCGCCAAGGGTATTTCTAAGGAGCCGCCGGAATGAACAACGTTATTGCACAACAAATCGCCGAACAGGGCGGGGTAGAAGCCTACCTGCACGCGCAGCAGCACAAGAGCCTGCTACGCTTCCTGACCTGCGGCAGCGTGGACGACGGCAAAAGTACCCTGATTGGCCGCTTGCTGCACGATACCCGCCAGATCTACGAAGATCAGCTCTCAACCTTGCATACCGACAGCAAACGCATCGGCACCCAAGGGGAGAAGCTCGATCTGGCCTTGCTGGTGGATGGCCTGCAGGCAGAACGTGAGCAGGGCATTACCATCGACGTGGCCTACCGCTATTTTTCGACCGAAAAGCGCAAATTCATCATCGCCGATACGCCGGGGCACGAGCAGTACACCCGCAATATGGCTACCGGTGCTTCGACCTGTGACTTGGCGATCCTGCTGATCGATGCGCGCAAGGGCGTGCTGGACCAGACCCGTCGCCACAGCTTCATTGCTACATTGCTCGGCATTCGCCATCTGGTGGTGGCGGTGAACAAAATGGACCTGGTGGATTACAGCCAGGCGGTGTTTGAACAGTTCAAACAGGACTACCTGACCTTCGCCGAGCAGTTGCCCAACGACCTGGAGATTAAATTCGTCCCGTTGTCGGCACTGGACGGGGACAACGTCGCTACCCAGAGCACACAGATGCCTTGGTACAGCGGCCCGACGCTGCTGGAAGTGTTGGAAAGCGTGGATGTGATCAGCGAGCGTGAACATCAGCCGCTGCGTTTCCCGGTACAATACGTCAACCGCCCGAATCTCGATTTCCGCGGTTATGCCGGTACGTTGTCTGCCGGTGTGGTCCGCGTGGGCCAGCGCATCAAGGTGCTGCCGTCTGGCGTTGAATCCTCCGTGGCGCGTATCGTGACCTTTGATGGCGATCTGCAGGAGGCGGGGCCGGGTGAAGCGATCACGCTGGTGCTGAAAGACGAAGTCGATATCAGCCGGGGCGACCTGCTGGTGGATGCCAGCGAAACCTTACAGGCCACGCAAAGTGCCTTGGCAGACGTGGTATGGATGGCAGAACAGCCGCTGTTGCCGGGCCAAAGCTACGACATCAAGGTAGCCGGGAAGAAAACCCGCGCCCGCGTTGAGAGCATTCGCCATCAGGTGGAGATTAACTCGCTGTCGCAGCATCAGGCCGATGTGTTGCCTTTGAACGGCATTGGGCTGGTGGAGCTGACCTTCGACGAACCGCTGGTGCTGGACAGCTATCAACAGAATCATGATACCGGCGGCCTGATCTTTATCGATCGTTTGACTAACGTCACGGTTGGCGCGGGGTTGATCCGCGAAGCCTTGCAGCAGGATAATCTGGCAGCGGTGGGCAATTTCAGCGCCTTTGAACTGGAGTTGAATGCCTTGGTACGCAAGCATTTCCCACACTGGGGTGCGCGTGACCTGCTGAAGGGGAATTAACGTGGCCGAGGCTGAGTTAGCGAAAGACGACAACGTCGTGTGGCACCCGCATGCGGTAACGCGTGCGGAGCGTGAAGCCGCGAACGATCATCAGGGCGTGGTGCTGTGGTTTACCGGCCTGTCTGGTTCGGGGAAATCGACCGTGGCCGGGGCATTGGAACAGGCGTTGCACCAGTTGGGGGTCAGCACCTATCTGCTGGATGGCGACAATGTGCGCCACGGCCTGTGCCGCGACTTGGGGTTCTCCGACGACGATCGGCGTGAGAACATCCGCCGGGTGGGTGAAGTGGCGAAACTGATGGTGGATGCCGGGCTGGTGGTGTTGACGGCATTTATCTCACCGCACCGTGCTGAACGGCAGATGGTGCGGGAAATGTTGGCAGAGGGGCAGTTTATCGAAGTGTTTGTCGACACCCCGCTGGCGATTTGTGAGGCTCGCGATCCGAAAGGATTGTACAAAAAGGCCCGCGCTGGTGAACTGCGTAATTTCACCGGTATCGACTCGGTGTATGAAGCGCCGGAACGGCCGGATATCCGGCTTAATGGTGAACAATTGGTAACAAATTTGACCGCGCAATTGTTAGACCTGCTGCGTGGTCAGGCTATTATCAAACCCTGAATTCGCAAAAAGCGCGTGGCGTGATCCAGCCACGCGCTTTTTACTCTAGTAAGTCGCCGCAGAGCGAGCCAATAGACCAGGGAACGCTATGCAAAATGCCACGCCACTAGTGATTGATAGCCAACTCGAGCCAGAGGAACCCTCATATTCGTTTTTGGGCGGTACCAGCGGCTTTGTCTTCTATTGGTTGGCGTTTACCGTGCCTTTTCTGGTTTACGGCTCTAACACCTTGTTTTTCCTTCTCTATACCTGGCCATTTTTCCTGGCTTTGATGCCAGCTTCCGTGCTGCTGGGTATCGTCTTCAGCGTGGTGCTGCGCGGGCGTTTGTTCCTCACACTGCTGCTGACTGGTATCACCGTCATTTGTCTGTTCTGGCTGGTGTTCAGCTTTCTGAGCGGTTGGTAATCCAGACGCCCTCACCCTAGCCCTCTCCCCCAGGAGAGGGGACAGAACGTGCCACAGATTGAGTTTGTGCCTATCTAGACCCCGAATCAGCTCAAAGCGAAAGATTGGCTTAGGTTCCTGCCGCTTGCACTGGGCCAACTCCCTCTCCCTCAGG
>NZ_JBKABN010000049.1:0-15352 GCF_046269175.1 Serratia sp. J2 | reverse complement strand
CCTCTTGAATGTGCATATACCTCAGGCAACGAGCACACTTTTTGGCATACCCACGAGCGCCATCTTGTTCAATGCACGGATCATCGCCATAGCCTCACCGACCTGCGCATCATAGTCACGCAGCGTAAGGTACCAGCCGAACAGTTGTTTGACTCGGTACATCGCCGTTTCGGCCACCGACCGCCGGTTGTAAGCCGTGTTCCATGTACGAAGCAGGTCGGGTAATCGGTTATCCGCATCTTCCATGATCTCAGGTAACCGTCGCTGTAGCTGCTGAATGCCTCGGGGTACGACAATGCCAAATTCGGCCAATAACTCCCTAATTTGATTGGCTTGTGCGGTCCGCTGTTTGATGAAACTCTGACGACTCCGGTGAAGTGCCAACACGGCTTGCTGCTCAGAGGTTTTGACCTGCACGAACCGCATGTTGGGTCGAGTGACGGCTTCACAAATAGCTTCTGCGTCTACAGCATTGTGCTTATTGGTTTTAACATAGGGTTTGACGAACTGAGGGGCCATCAGTTTGACGTTATGGCCCATCGACATCAGTTTATTAGCCCAGAAATGAGCAGATGCACAGGCCTCCATACCGATCAAACAGGGTGGGATGTTGGCAAAAAAGGAGGTCATTTGTGCCCGCCTGAGTTGTTTGTTGAACAACTGTTTGCCGTGCACGTCAACCCCGTGGATCTGGAAAACTTCTTTTGCCAAATCGATGCCAATAGTTTTAACGTTCATGATGGCCGCTCCGTTCAATTAGTGACGATTTATCGTCCCACTGTGGTACAAGAGATGGGAGGCGACCATTCCATTAACAAAGCCCACCGACGGATAAAGAATCCCGCCAAGACAGTGGGTTCTTTCATTTTTCGACATTGGCAAAAGATGTCATCAGACAGACACCGAATATACTGAAAACTTTGTCACTGGATAAGCGCTGCACAAATTGCAGCGGCGATATTCAGATATGATATTCGTTTACTGAGTGTTTGTGGGGATCCTTCAGGGGTAACCATATATTTTTACGCTCTCGATCTGTAGTGACAGAAATTATGGGCACTCCGAATTACGCCTCTAATAGAATATTTCTGTTAAAAAAAATGCATGCAGCTTTAACCTATATTAGATGGCATACTCATGTAGTTGTGAGTCTAATCACAATTGTTAAAAAATGAGTACAGCTTGTATGTAATATTAACCATGTATGTATTATATGTACGATTTTTATTTTGTGTATCATTAATACATAGTGTACCGTATCATTGGTTACCCTACCGTCAGCCCCTCATTCACTGGAGCACAGCTGACACCGACAGACGTATCGAGGACGCCGCCGCCCTTATCTCCGTTGGCAACGCCACTCCGACTAACGAGCAGGTCTACTCACCTCCCCCCTAATAATGCCCGTGGTCTATTAAACTACCACTTGAAATCTACCGGTTGTAATAGTGAAATGCCGGCCCCCCTCTTGACATGATAAATCGTCAGGATGTTTCCCGGTATTTCATCTGTCTGCTCGCCCCTGCAACTATTATTTACCCCAAGATAAATAATTAATCTTTAAAAACTCCATCCAGCACACCAAATTTAAGATTATATTTCTTTATCTTATAATGTAACGATGTGCGTGATATGTGTAGATCACAGGCTGCTTGAGTGATGCTTCCGTTGGTTAAATTCAACGCATCCACAATCAATTGGCGCTCATATCTTTCAACCCGTTCTGTTAATCCAACCTCAGATAACGCCTCTTTTACTGGTAAAGGGGGCGGGATAAATGCAGGCATCAGCATTTCTTCTTCATAAACAATGTTTACTAGCGGCCCATCATTCTCCTGCAGTACCATGCTACGCACAATCACATTCTCCAACATGCGAACATTACCTGGCCAGCTGTTATTTTTTAATGTTAAAATAGCATGTTCACTGATGCCTTGAATATCGTAGTTAACAATGCTGCGGTGTTTATCAATAAAGAATCGTGCTAATAGTTCTATGTCACCAGGCCGTGAAGACAAAGTAGGTAATACGAGCATGCCGACGCTTAACCGGTAAAAAAGATCGGCACGCAATAAGTTTTTTTCGATTAAAACAGAGGGGGATTCATTCATGGCAGCAATGATTCTAACATCTGATTGGATCTGTTTATTCCCACCAATTTTCCAAAAGGATTTATCTTGTAAAAAACGCAGTAATTTGCTTTGCATTTCAATTGGCATCGCATTGAGCTCATCTAAAAAAAAGGTGCCTCCATCAGCAAGTTCAAGATATCCTTTGCTATTTTCTGCTCCAGTAAATGCTCCTTTTACTGTGCCAAATAGGGAGCTCTCAATCAGAGTTAAAGGCAATGCTCCACAGTTAAGTGCAATAAAGGGTTTGTCAGCACGTTTGCTACTACGATGGATTAAGCGAGCGAATAACTCTTTACCCGTTCCCGTATCACCAATCAGGACAACAGGTGTATCATTGGTTGCCAAGCGCTTTGCTTTATTAATCAGTTTTTTCATCTGGGGATCATCAGTAATGATATTATATCGACTTTCATCACTATGGCTATAAAGTAACTGATTTAACTCAACAACCTGCTCTTGTAAACGACGCACCGTGGACATATTCCGCCCAATCTCAATCACTCCCTCAATTTTCCCTTCAGCATCATACAATGGCACCGTAGTATGTTGGTAATCTACCGCTTGCCCTTTTGCATTGTAGTAGACCTGATAGTTGCCAATATATTCTGTGCCGTATTTTAATGCACACATGATGGAACTTTCTTCTTCTTTCAGCTTGGTATAAACCTCGAAGATATGTTTGCCTAGTGCCAGCTCCACGCTATACCCATCAATCTCAGCACTTTCTTGATTGTAATAAATGAACCTACCTTGTCGATTGATGATCGTGATGGGCTGATGGATCAAATCAAAAAAACGAGCAAACACTGAGATCATGTCTTGCAGAGAAGAGACTGTTGGCATCTTGGGGCTCCTGAATGCATCTTTAACTGAAGATAATGACGGATTTCCGTCAAATTATAGACTTTTTGTATGATTGTTAAAATATCACGCAGTAGATAATTTATTATCCACTTGATTTTTATGACATAAAATTATGGCATGAACATTGCAAGTATTGAAGTGTGACGGGATTAAATATTTTTATAAGGAACGAAAGCAGTACCGTTAAATTAAAGAATAAGTAAATTTAAACATTTTTATAACACCCGACAAGAGGTTTTTATGAAGAAATTATATGTTGCAGCTAGCGAAAAAACGCTGAATAGCTTTGAATCAACACGTAAAATTGTTGATGTTCATCAAACGGATTTTACTGATGTTGGTGCTGTGGTTGTTACGAGTGAAGATATTAAAAACGGGACGTTAGATTTAGTGGAACGTACGGGCTTCAGCATTCCTGTATTTGTCGTAGTAGCACAAAATGAAAAGTTACCCAGCGAGGTTCTTGGTAACAGCAATGTGCGTGGTGTGATTGATCTTAACGGTGTTACCACCGAGTTTTTTGGAAAGCAGATTGATGCAGCAGCCTATGAGTATGAAACAAATCTCTTGCCACCTTTCTTTTCAACGATGGCTTACTATGTTAACAAAGGTAATGTGTCATTATCTACGCCTGGGCATAATGGCGGACAATTTTTCCGCCAAAGCCCTGCTGGGCGGCGCTTTTTTGATTTCTTTGGTGAGACTCTGTTCCGTGCCGATATGGCAAGCTCAGAGGTTAAACTAGGTGATTTATTAATTCATGAAGGTGCTGCGTGTAAAGCACAGCAGCATGCAGCTAAAGTGTTTAATGCTGACAAAACTTATTTTATTTTAAATGGAACATCAGCTTCAAATAAGGTAGTGATGAATGCGCTGTTGACGCGTGGTGATTTGGTTTTGTTTGATCGCAATAATCACAAGTCTTGCCATCAAGGGGCTTTGCTACAGGCAGGTGCTACGCCGGTTTATTTAGAAACTTGCCGTAATCCATTTGGCTTTATTGGTGGTATCGATGCGAGCTGTTTTAAAGATGAGTATTTACGCGCTGAAATTAAAAAGGTTGCACCAGAGAAAGAAAATATCCAACGGCCTTTCAGGCTGGCGATAATTCAATTGGGAACTTATGATGGCTGTATTTATAATGCACGCCAGGTTATCGATAA
Organism: Serratia sp. J2; assembly: GCF_046269175.1. Taxonomy (NCBI): domain Bacteria; kingdom Pseudomonadati; phylum Pseudomonadota; class Gammaproteobacteria; order Enterobacterales; family Yersiniaceae; genus Serratia; species Serratia sp. J2. The sequence continues at coordinate 11,193 of NZ_JBKABN010000049.1, read as the reverse complement.
AATTGGACACCTGTGTGATTATATATTATTTGATTCTGCTTGGGTAGGCTATGAGCAGTTTATTCCGATGATGAAAGATAGTTCCCCTATGCTTTTGGAATTAAATGAAAACGATCCGGGTATTTTTGTCACTCACTCGGTGCATAAACTGTTGGCGGGCTTATCACAAGCTTCACAAATTCATAAGAAAGATAAGCATATAAAAGGACAGGCGCGTTACTGTAATCATAAACATGTTAATAATGCATTTATGATCCATGCATCCACTAGCCCAAGCTATCCAATATTTGCCTCTTTAGATGTCAACGCCAAAATGCATGAAGGCAACAGTGGCCGAGTTATGTGGCTTGATGCGGTTAAGACGGGGATCGAAACGCGTAAGTTAATATTCAATACCTGTTCTATGATTAAACCCTTTGTGCCACCGATGATTGATGGTAAACCATGGCAAGAGAATGAAACGGGAGAGATGGCGCAGGATTTACGCTTCTTTAAATATGTCCCAGGTGAAAAATGGCACTCATACCAAGGTTTCGAGAACGATCAATACTTTGTTGACCCCTGTAAATTATTATTAACTACGCCAGGCATTGATGTAGAAACAGGGCGATACACTGATTTTGGTATTCCTGCCACCATTCTGTGCAACTACTTGCGTGAACATGGTATCACTCCTGAAAAAAGTGATTTAAATTCAATTCTCTTTTTGATTACGCCATCGTCAAATCTTCCCAAAATGCAACATCTGGTCACCTTGCTGGCTCGCTTTGAGGAATGTATTAAGCGTGATGTCGCTGTCAGTGAAGTCTTACCTTCTATCTACGCAGAAAATGAAGCGCGTTACCGCGGCTACACTATTCGTCAGCTTTGCCAGGAAATACATGATATTTATGTAAGTCATAATGTTAAAGATTTGCAGAAAAAACTGTTCCGCAAAGCAACTATGCCAGAAGTAGCGATGCTACCTCAGGATGCCAATGTTAAGTTTGTGCGCAATGAGGTTGAATTGGTACCACTAAAATCTATTAAAGGAAGAACTGCGGCTGAGGGGGCGCTGCCTTACCCTCCAGGTATTATCTGTATTGTCCCTGGCGAAGTGTGGGGGAATGCAGTATTGGAATACTTCCAAACTTGGGAGGAGGTTATTACGTTACTTCCTGGGTTTGCTCCTGAATTACAAGGGGTTTATTCTGAAGTAGATGATAATGGGAATAAGTGCCTATGTGCTTATGTTCTAAAAGAGAAGGCATCACTCAATAACGAAAGAAGCCAATTTAACACGCTGGGGGTTTTGTAAAAAACGATAGACTATACCGTTATAATGCTTTCTATTTTAATCATTTTTGTGACGGCTATTAGTTTTTTTCCATTATCAATATTAACTCTCATTAAGGAATAATAAAATGAGTGATGCAAAGAAAATGGGTGTAGTGCAGTTGACCATGCTTACAGCTATTAATATGATGGGGTCAGGGGTCATTCTATTGCCAGCAAAACTGGCAGAGATTGGCACTATATCTATTTTATCTTGGTTAGTAACGGCGCTCGGCTCCCTGGCTTTGGCTTATTGCTTTGCTCAATGTGGGATGCTGAGTCGTAAAAGTGGCGGCATGTTTGGCTACGCAGAATATCCATTAGGGATGTCAGGCCGATTTATGTCTAACTATACCTACTGCATTTCAATTCTAGTGTCGAATGTGGCTATCGCCATTACTGCGGTTGGCTATGCTGCTGAGTTTTTTGGTGTGGCATTAACGCCGTTAAATATCGTATTAGCGACGGTATTTATTCTCTGGGTAACCACGGTCGCTAATTTTGGTGGCTCAAGGTTCACCGGCCAGATTGGTGGTTTTACCATCTGGGGCGTGATTATTCCTGTTGTGGGGATATGTATAATTGGCTGGTTCTGGTTTAAGCCTGACACCTACCTTTCCGCATGGAACCCACATGACCTACCTGTTTTTAAAGCAATCAGTTCTTCTATTGCTATTACCTTATGGGCATTTTTGGGGCTGGAATCAGCATGTGCCAACTCAGATGCTGTTGATAATCCGACCCGAAATGTACCTATTGCCGTGTTAGGTGGTACGCTAAGTGCTGCGATTATCTATATTATTTCCACTAATGTTATCGCTGGAATTGTTCCTAATATGGACTTGGCCACGTCGACGGCACCGTTTGGCCTGGCTTTCAGTCAAATGTTTAACCCAACCGTCGGTAAAATCATTATGGCTTTAATGTGTTTTGCCTGTGTGGGATCATTACTTGGCTGGCAGTTCACTTTTGCTCAAGTGGTTAAATCGGGCTCTGAATCTGGTTTCTATCCGAAAATTTTCACTAAGATTACCAAGGCAGGCACACCGATTAAAGGTATGCTGATCTTGGTGCTAGCACAGACTGCTTTATCCTTTATGACTATCAGCCCGACGTTGAGTAAACAATTTGACGTATTACTCAACTTGGCCGTACTCACCAACGTTATTCCTTATGTATTATCCATGGCTGCATTGGTAATCATGCAAAAAATTTATGGTGTTAATAAACGTAGAGCACGTCGAGTTAATATCATTATGCTTATTGCAACAGGCTACACTTACTATGCTATTTATAACACTGGTGCGGAGGCGCTCACCTGGGGTGGCATAGCAACATTTATGGGGTGGACATTATATGGTTTAATTTCACCAAGATATGAAACCGCAAGAAATAAATTAGATGACACCATTTAACAAGTAAGCTTTGTATATTAAAGTCGCTGTAGATACTTCAATATTTACAGCGACTTTTCATAGTGAACGGTATTAGGCTGTGTCCCTCAATTACCTATTCGTCGTGAAAATAGCCGGATACAGCCCAGTTGAACCATCGCTATTACGACTAAAAGCCGGCTTTGCTGAATAAATAGGATTCAGATAACAGCCCCTCCTGTCAGTCATTTTCTCAGACAAATGAGCAGATGCACAGACCTCCATACCGATCAAACAGGGTGGGATGTTGGCAAAAAAGGAAGTCATTTGTGCCTGCCTGAGTTGTTTGTTGAACAACCGTTTGCCGTGCTCGTCAACCCCGTGGTTCTGGAAAACTTCTTTTGCCAAATCGATGCCAATAGTTTTAACGTTCATGATGGCCGCTCCGTTCAATTAGTGACGATTTATCGTCCCACTGTGGCACAAGAGATGGGAGGCGACCACTCCATTAACAAAGCCCATGTAAATCTGAGTGATAATGATATCCAGGCGTTGTTCATTACTGTCGAAGTTCACCTGGGCTTCAGGAAGCTTATTTTTCAGATCCATGCATAGGGCACCGCTAGACTGCTGTTTCAAAAAATCGGCGGGCAGTTTTTCGTAGTTGAACGCAATATTTTTAATAATGTCGCTGGTCAGGCAGGGATAGACCGATTTATCGGCCCGAGACTTGAATTCAATATCGGTATTGCTGATCAGTTGATCGTTGACATACAGCGCGGTTTTGTAAATTCCGGGCAACCCGGAGGCGCCTTCGGCGAAACGGCTAAGATCGACCGACTGTACGTCATCAACATTCAAAAAAGACGAGTCGAACTCCAGGCTCTTGGCACTGGTTTGCGGTGCATTTTCAGTTGCCGCATTGACGCCTCCCGCCACAAAAATCGATAGCGCCGCTACCGCCAAAGAGACGACCGGCACACGAATAGCGTAGCGCAAAAATTTTGACATCCCGCCCCCTCAAGAGCTTGATACCGGGTCAATCACTAAGACTTCAATATAAAAAATAGTGATAGATATTATTATGTTACTTTATTACAGCATCGAAAGCGTTGACCGCACCATAGTCATTAACAACACTTCCAGTGATTTTGTTGCCCCCATTTCCAGCCAGATTCAGCACCATGCTTGAGCGTGGTGCCACCATGGCGTTGTCGAGTTTTTTGCCATTGACTGACAGGTTCACAAAATTGACATAAAACGGCGTGGGGTTAGTTGCCTGTACTTTACCGCCTTGCGTATTCCAGGTGACGGTTTTATAAGCATCATTGGCATTGCCTTGCAGGCCCGCAGGGCGATAGAACAGCTTGATCCGAGTGCGGAAAGCCATTTGCAGACGGTTTTCGCTCGTTTTGGCTTCGCTCTTGGCCGGCACTTCCAGCACATTCAGCCAGAACACTGATTCCTTATCCATTGGCAAGCTTCCGCCAGCATAGCTGATACGCAGTGTCTGGCCTTTACCCTGCTCCACCCGGTTCATCGGTGGAGTCAGTACAAAGGGAACTTTGATAGCCGCAGGTTTGGCGTTGGGATCACCATTATCTATCCAGCTCTGCAGCAGTACCGGCGAGGGGCCGACATTATTGATTTTGACGCTGACTTCTTTGGCGTCCGACGGATAAATCACCCGTGTGCCGCTGAGTACCACGCTGGCGAGGCTACTGCTGCTGAATAGGGCAATCGCTGCAAAAGTGCCAACCTGACGCGCAATATTGAGAGGAAAAAGTTTCATAAAAACCCCCTGACCCAACGGAATGTAAGAAGGGGGACGATTCCCCCTTCGAAAACTGATTATTGATATTGAATAGAATAGACTACATTGCTGATCACGGTGCCAGCAGTAGTGGCTCCTTCAGCATAATAACGCACTGCATAAGGCAGAGTAGCGCTACCGCTGGTAACATCTTTATACGTGGTGTTGGTCACCTGGTTCGCGTTACCTGCCTGGATCACCGCCTGAGACGCACTGGACGCATCCAGCAGTTGCAGACTGACGTTGGACGCTGTACCGGTCAGGTTTTTCAGGCGACCAGTCACGGAATCTACCGAAGCACCCGCTTCAAAGAAGGCGGAGGCAGTCTGCAGTGTGCCTGAGCAGTTATTCAGTGCCATCACGAAACCTGTTTCACCGGCGGTTTGGGTCGCGCCGTTCAACTGGTTGGTGCCGACGGTTGGCAGCACGACAGTAGCGTCTGCAGTCTGGCCATCGACTACGACATCACAGGTGTTGGCGGTCAGTTCACCGTTGAAGGTGATGGTACCGGTAGAAGCAGCCTGAGCCAGACCCACTGAACCAAATACTGCAACCAGAGAAGCTACGATTGTTAAGTTTTTCATATTTATTCCTATTTACCTTGCGTCATTAAACTATTAGGTTACCCACGGAGGGTGGATATACTTTTGCAATACATAACTCTATAAATATGGCGAGCATATATCGGCAATCACACAGCATTTGAAATGCAGGACAATAACTGGCGCTATCAAATTAAATGAAGACAAGATACATTCACAAGATATCAATGAACGACAGTTCCTTGTTGAAAGCCATTTCAGCGAACCTTTATCCCTTACCTATCACGAACTATCCGTCTGGTACTGCATACTGCCTTGCTGTTGGAATAAATATTACCGTTGAATGCGGAATATTCTTAGTGAAGTAGTATAAAACGCAGGAAAAATCACTTATAGACATATTAATCAATAAGTTATATAAAATTCTTATATAAAAAAACGCATTTCTTAATTGTTCTAACCGCACTGAAACGCCATATAAGAAAAACAAGAAACCCATTGATATATAAAAGAAAGGTACAACACTAAGGGGTTTTGGCAGCGATACATCGATAGCTCCGCTTACCCGTAGGGTATTTCATTAATCAGTAATAGTTAATCGTAAACGTGACTTTGCCGTTCGCCTTGCCTGGCGAAGTCCCAGAAGCGGTTTGAATATAACGGGCAGCCAATGGAACACGAATTGTCGGACTACCGTCTTTTGGTAGCGTTACTGACTGCTCTGCCGCAAAGTTAAACAGCGTCGGCGTTTGGCTGCTATTTCCCCAACCGAGCTGTATCCCCACCCCCGATGCTGCACCGGGTACTGTAGAGTCAATAGCCATAATCCCATTGGCAGCATCAATCACTGAAGTTGTCGGGGTCAATCGCACGCCAATACTATTATTGGTTGAGTTGGCTACCTGCCCGGAGCCGATAGCATAGTCAAACATTAATGTACTGTTGGCGGCATTATAATAACCATAAAAGGTTGGGCAGTTGGTCATGGTGATCGAAGCATCAACCCACGGAGTGGTTGCCCCCTGCCTGGTAAAGTATTGCCGCGTATCGTAACTCCCCAGATTAACATTCACATCTGGCGTAGTGCAGGTCTGGGCCGATACCGTTAACTGCCCCTGAAACTTGATAATGTACGCTTTAATGGGAAGCCCGGTTGTCGCCGGATAACTTATCGGATTCACAACCGAGAGTGCGGCAGTTGGCAATGTGGTCGCATTGAGGGTGTAACTACCCGGTGTAATAGCGCCAATTTTGATCAACGTTGCATAGATCGTTCTGTTAGACAGAAAAGGTTTATAGGATCCCCCTGTCACCAGGCTGTTCACATCCGCCGGAAACTGATAGTTAGGTTTGCCTAATATGGCTGCATCACCATTATTATTGCGGGAGATGGCAATTCCTACCCCTGGGATACTGGTCTGATAGACAGCGCCACCGAAAGGACTACCCGCCCAGTTGGCGAGGGGAAGGGGTGCCTGCTCAACTGTCCACGCAATGTTAAGCCACATTGAGGTATCCGTCGGCGAGTCACAGGACATCACCGAGAGGCCGGTAGCACCACTCACCCATCGGCCCTGATAAATCACCGTTCCGACTGGAAGATCACTCCCCGCCGAGATCGCTGCAGGAGACAGAGTCACATTATCGGTACGTGGGGAGCCATTCATCGGTGAACAGACTACCGCAGCCCAGGCACTATTGCTGGCAGACATGAGCAAAAGCCCCCCTATCGTACCCTGTATTATCCCCTTCATTTTTACCTCTGGCGCTTAAGGCGCACCACGTTTGTCATTTGCGATGTCAGAACCCGATGCCAAGCCAGTTTAAGACCACCATATTCGCTGCACGTCGTGGCTTTCAAGCTGACATTAACGAAACCCGTCACGTTGAGTAAGCAGGCAAGATAAAGCCTTTTGAATGCGACAGAACCGTCAAAAGTGCCAATCTGACGGGCCATATTGTGAGAAAAAGCTTCATCAAACCTCCTGGCCCAACGGGAGTTAAAAAGGGATGAGTCCCCTTCAACAACTCACTATTGATACTGATTAGAATAGACTACATTGCTGATCACGGTGCCGGCAGCAGTGACTCCTTCAGCATAAGGTAGGTTTCAAACCTTCCCATATAGCTGCGATCCTCCAATATGCAGCACTCGGTTTTATGCAACCGATTCTTAGTCTGCGCTATTTTTGAAGTGCCTAAAGCCCATAAATCAGATCACCAATGTTGACTTAGCTGCCCAAATACTCCCTTATATTGCAGCTTTGTCGTCTCCTACCGGGAGACCAAGATTATCCAATAGCCAACTTGCTACGTTGGTGAACTAGCTGTGTTTAAAGGAATAAATATCAATGTCTTTGATTGAAATAGCTGCGAGTAGCACTTACGCCGCTTCAGTATGGATGGCTGCCCGTAATAATGTTCATACTTGGTGGATAGGCATTATTGGTTGCCTACTCTACGGGTGGGTATTTTTCTCTGTTCAGCTCTATGCCGATGTCACTCTTCAGCTATTTTTCATTGCCAGTAGCATCGCAGGTTGGGTGAACTGGCTAACTGGCAATCAAGGTAAGGCAATCCATATCCGTAAAACCCCAGGGTGGTTGCTTGGCGGTTTTGCCCTGGCAGCCTTGCTGGTATCCTCTTGTTATGCCTATGTGCTTCACACTTATACCAACGCCTGGTCTCCCTGGCTCGACTCCTTGATCATGACATTCAGTATCATGGCGCAGTTTATGCTGATGGGGAGAAGGATCGAGAACTGGTATGTGTGGTTGCTGGTAAATACTATTGCGGTACCGCTTTACGCTTCACGTGAGCTTTACATCACGGCGATCCTCTATCTCATCTTCTGGTGTAATGCCTGGTACGGCCTTTATCAATGGCGTCAGGAGCTGAAAGCAAGATGAAACGCTTTGCTACTGGGCTGATCGTTGGCAAGTTTGCACCATTACATCATGGCCATGAAATACTGATTAACACCGCACTTGATGCATGCGAGAAGCTGGTCATTATCAGTTATTCCTTACCTGAACTCCCCGGCTTCGGCCCTGCTAGACGGCAGGCCTATCTACAGACCCGTTTTCCACAAGCACACATTTTGGTGATAGAACCCGAGGACGCTTTAGCTTGGGGCATTGGCCTGATGCCCCATAATGAAGGCGATGACGATTCACACCGCCATTTCGTCGCGTCATTGTGCCTACAGTACCTAAACATAATTCCTGAAGCCGTATTCACTGCCGAAGATTATGGCTCTGGATTCGCTCAGGTGCTTAGCAAACGTTTTCAACGGCAGGTTTCACATGTACGTCTGATGCGCGAGCTAGGGCCCGGAGCCGTGTCGGGAACACTGATTCGATCAGAAATCCATCAATATCGACACCTGATGGCACCTGAAGTGTACGCCCATTTTGTTCACCGTATCTGTATCCTGGGCGGGGAATCTACGGGCAAGAGTACCTTGAGTATCGCATTAGCTACTGCACTGGACACTGTGTCGATCTGTGAGTATGGCCGCGAACGATGGGAACAAAGAAAGGGACATCTGATTTTCGAAGACATGCTGCATATTGCACATACCCAGACCTTATGGGAGATGACTGCATGCCCAAATCGCTATTTAGTTTGTGATACTTCACCGCTGACAACGTTATTTTACTCGTTGGCCATGTTTGGTAGTGCAGACCCTGCATTGGAGGAGTTAGCCTGCCGACATTACGACACAGTCGTGCTTTGTGCTGACGATTTCGCTTTCCATCAGGATGGCACACGCCAGGATGAGTCATTCCGTCAACGACAACAGCAATGGTATATCGAAGAGTTGACCAGACGTGGCATTCCCTTTTTATACGTTACTGGCAGTGTGACACAGCGAGTAGAGCAGATACTTGATCATCTTTCTCCCTCTAAGGTTTCGATTATTTGAACACAGAATGTTACTACAAGGACACTGCTAGCTGGATAATCACGATAGTATAAAAATCTGCTTTATTTTTTCGTTTACGCTGCACATCTCTGACTTCCTAAGCGTCCTTCAGTTCGATGGTTTAGCCCGCCTCGTCGGGGACACAAAGAACGGGAGCCATCAGGCTCCCGATATTCAATAGTGAATTTTTGATTTATTGGAAATTTAGCATGAAACCAGCTGCAGCCTGATAATCACCCGCTTGAATATTTCCCGGCACACCATCGCCCTGGAGGTAAACCGTAAAAGGAAGTATGTTGTTACCATTCTGGAGCGAAAAATTTTTGCTGGGCTTTCCCAGTTCAAGCACATTTCCTGCCCCGTCGGTCAATGCAACACTGGCACCGCTAGCCGTACCTGTAATGCCAAGACGACCGTCCTTTCCTTCCGCGCCAACGAAAGTAACGGTTACACTATTACCGTCAGAAACTTCACAATCTTCCAATCGAATATTGAAATGTTGCGGAACCGACTTTCCAGATCCATTGTTTTCAAGCAGTACGGCATCGGCCACCTGCCCTAACGTAACCGTCTGGTCAATGGACTCAGGTGCTATAGCGCAAGATGTTTGCGTCTTAATAATGCTGCCTGACACGGTCATTCTTCCACTACCTTCGGCCATCGTTGCCGAGCTAAAAGCAATAGTTGTTAAGAATAGTACAGCTAACAAGTTTTTAAATCTCATGATAAATCCCATTATTGAAAAATAACAGCACCGAATGTGCATGGCTATAATCGCACTTTACGGAATAATTGAAATTCGTTTGCATTGTGCCAGTGACAGGCAAAATTATTTAATCTATTCATACTTCGTGTACTTTTTGGGGCATTTTTTCTCACAGACTACACTCGCAATAGTTCGCATTTTTCAGGGATGGATGTAGTCGCTAACGGTCCGTAACTATTTATTGTTGAAATAAGGTTTAGGCCAATTGAACTCAGGATGTAAAAAAGCCAGCATTAATGCTGGCTAAGTTAGATTAACTATAGGGGTATCGTTTAAAGGCAGCCTTTTATACCGGAAATTAATATTTTTTTACTGCCCCAAATTCTATCCCCGTTATGGTAAAAAACGACTTTGCTTTTACCATCAGCTGAAGGTGAAACATCAACTATTTCTGTATAATTAAGAGTATATAGTGTTATCATATCGCCAGTATTTCGCTGACTGACACCAGCTGCGGTAAGCCCCATGTGAACATCACTGTTTTGCCAAGCATTTTTTATACATGCCGCCGTAATTTCCGTATTCATAGATGAGGTGTATTCACTATCCATCCCGTTATACGCCCTTCCGGATTCAACGTTGGCAATGAAACAACCAGATAAAGCGACAGGAAGGATGAGGGCAATCCATTTATAAACTTTCATTTTTCCTCACATTAGCAAGTATTTATTTGCAGCGGATTTAAAATTATTTAATTCTTGAGCGGCATCATTATTGATAGATATTTTTTGCATAAAGGTGACCCAGTCTGCATATGTATCTATAAGTGCTGCTTTTTCCTGTTCACTCATTGGCACTGACTTTAACTGTTGGAATTGTTGTTCTGAAAATTTAATAGCATTTTCGCGCGTTGTTAATGTACATGCGTGTACTTCTTCTATGTACGCTTGATCTGCTTTAGCTTGAGCGGTTTTTAGCTTTTTTTCCCCTATATCATTGAATAAACTAGCTAGAGAGGCCATTTGTTGCAAGTTGTTGATGAAGTCAGATTTACCAACCGTATCACGCTTCACATTTTCAGTTATATTAGGGCATTCAAACCTATGAAGATCCCAACCTTTACCTGTTACATCATATGTGCAACCTGATAAAAGAAGCGTTCCTAAAAGAATAAAAGTTAAACTTACTTTCCTCACATCCTCGTCTCCATACCTAACATTTTGTAACATCCTAATGCCAATAGAACGCAAAAGAAAGTGAGAAAAACAGCAATCTGAACTAGCTAGTCATCTTTGTGATGAATAGAGCAATTCCCCAGAGGTAGCGCGCCGCGTTGGCGGTCTTTGCCGTACTGATGCCAACGTTGTTTGCGTAGTGGTTACCAGGAATTTGTTAATCATCTCGACAATAACTTTCAAAACCGAGGCGCTAATCTCCTTGAATGAGATTTTAGCGGTTGATTATTAGGCATGAAAAAGCTCATCTTTTGCACAGTCTTGCGGAGGGTTTTTGAGGGT
>NZ_JBKABN010000048.1:0-15658 GCF_046269175.1 Serratia sp. J2 | reverse complement strand
AAGGGCGAGGGGGCCAGCCCGTGCACTCGACTAGCCTCTGCTCCTCCGGGAAGTAGGGCATATCAGCGAACTCGATCGGTTCGCTCTCCTTAGGGGATTAAGGATCTTTATCCAAGCAATTAACCGGTTAAAAATCCGGGCCGATCAAATCTATCCGGTCGGTGCAAATACAGTCAACGCCCCAATTCAACAATAAACGCGCCCGCTCCGGCTTATTGACGGTATACACCAGAATACGCAGCCCGGCATCTTTTAGCGCCGCGACACGCTCAGCGGTCAGTTCTTTATGATTAATATGCAACGAGACACAGCCCAGGCGCTCGGTCAGCTCACGCCAATTGTCATCCCACTTGTCCAGCAAAAGGCCGCGCGGCAGTTCTGGGGCGGTCTGCTGTGCCGCCGCCAGGGCTTCCACCGAAAACGAAGAAAGCAGCGGATCGGTTTGCCCTTGCCACAACATGCTGGCGGCAAAAGCCACCACCCGGCCGGTTTCCTCGTCGCTGCCGGTGGTTGGCTTGATTTCAATATTGGCCATCATGCCGTGCTGCTTACAGCGCTCCGCCACGTCCGACAGCAGCGGCAAACGCTCTCCTTTAAAGGCCGAGCTGTACCAGTCGCCGGCATCCAGTTCTACCAGCTTTTCCCATGGCAGTTCGCCCGCTACACCCCAGCCGTTGCTAGTGCGTTCGAGCGTGTCATCATGCAGCAGGAAAATCTGCCCGTCCTGCGCCAGTTTGGCGTCAAACTCGATCATCTTGTGGCCATGACGCGCGCCGACATCAATCGCCGCCAGGGTATTTTCCGGTGCCAGAGAACCGCCGCCGCGATGGGCGACAATGTGGGGATAAGGCCAGGCTGTAGTCATCAATCCATCCGTGTTCCGCTGTGGGTAGCAAAAAAGTGCAGCGCCGACGCAGGCAGCTGTAAATACAGGATACTGCCCGCAGGCGGCAGGGTTTCATGGCTCAGGCGGACGATCACGCCTGAACTCCCCCATTGCCCGTGTGCCAGGTTATCGGCACCGAGTAGTTCCAGCGTTTGCAGCTCTAACGGAATACCGCCCTGCTCGCGCGTACTCAGTTGAATATGCTCCGGTCGGATACCCAACGTCAACTCCTGTCCGCCCCACTGTGGCCGAGGTTCTGGCAGATCCAGTGCCATACCACCAGCCAGTTGCAGTTGTTTGCCGTCCGCACTCAGCGTGCCAGGCAACAAGTTCATCGCCGGGGAGCCGATAAAGCTGGCGACAAACAGCGTCGCCGGGCGTTGATAAACCTCACTTGGCGTACCAATCTGCTCCGCAACGCCTTTATTCATCACGATCACCCGCTGCGCCAGCGTCATCGCTTCAACCTGATCGTGGGTGACATACAGGCTGGTGGTTTTCAGCCGGCGATGCAGCTGCTGCAATTCCAGGCGCATCTGGACACGCAATTTGGCGTCCAGATTGGAGAGCGGCTCATCAAACAGAAACACCGCCGGTTCGCGCACAATCGCACGCCCCATCGCCACCCGCTGGCGCTGGCCGCCGGAAAGCTCACGCGGTTTGCGTTGCAGCAGCGGTTCCAACTCCAGAATACGCGCCGCCTCTTCTACCCGCTGACGGATGTGCTGTTTGCCAAAGCCACGGATTTTCAGGCCATAGGCCATATTGTCGTACACGCTCATATGCGGATACAGCGCGTAGTTCTGGAACACCATGGCGATGCCGCGATCTTTCGGTTCCAGATCGGTCACGCGCTGACTATCAATATAGATATCACCGCTGGTGGTGCGCTCCAGCCCGGCCACCATCCGCAGCAGCGTCGATTTGCCACAGCCGGAGGGGCCAACCATCACAATAAATTCACCATCAGCCACGTCGAGATCGATCTGCTTGATCACCGGCGTTTTGCCGTCGTAAGACTTGGTGACCGCCTGTAGTTTTAAACCTGCCATATTCGTTACTTCTCGCTATCAACCAGACCGCGCACAAACCAGCGCTGCATTAGAAGAACCACCGCCAACGGCGGGATCAAAGTCAACATCATTGCCGCCATCACCTGATTCCACTGGGTCGGCGCGCCGGAGGTGGAAATCATGCTGCGGATCCCTGCTACCGCCGTGCTCATCGAGGCGTCACTGGTGACCAGGATCGGCCACAGGTACTGGTTCCAGCCGTAGATGAAGGTGATGACAAACAGCGCCGCCAGATTGGTTTTCGACAGCGGCAGCACGATGTCCCAAAAGAAGCGCATCGGCCCGGCACCGTCGATACGGGCTGCCTCCAGCAGCTCATCCGGCAGGGTCATAAAGAACTGACGCAGCAGGAAGGTGGCCGTGGCCGATGCCATCAGCGGCAGCGTGAGGCCGGTGTAGCTGTCCAACAGGTTGAGGTTGGAGATCACTTCCACCGTCGGGAAGATACGCACCTCGACCGGCAGCATCAGCGTCATGAAGATCAGCCAGAAGAACAGGCTGCGCAGCGGAAAACGGAAATAGACGATGGCATAGGCGGACAGCACCGAAACCACGATCTTGCCGCAGGTGATCGCCAACGCCATGATCACGCTGTTGAGCAGCAGCATCGAGAACGGCACCTTGAGGGTGCCCACACCGCCCTGCCAGATATGGCGGATGTTGTCCCACAAGTGTCCGCCAGGGACCAGCGTCATAGGTACCTGGAACACCTGCTGATCGTCCAGCGTGGCGGCCACAAAGGCCACATACAGCGGAAACAGCACCACCAGCACGCCAACAATCAGCATCGTATGGCTGAAAATATCCAGCCCGCGTCGGTTCTCAATCATTGGTAACGCACCTTACGTTCGACAAAGCGGAACTGGATCACCGTCAGGCCAATCACCAACAGCATCAGCACCACCGACTGCGCCGCCGAGCTGGACAGATCCAGACCGGCAAAGCCTTCACGATAGATTTTGTACACCAGCGTAGTGGTCGACTGCACCGGCCCACCGCCGGTAGCGGCGTCGATCACCGGGAAGGTGTCGAAGAAGGCATACACCAGGTTGACCACCAGCAGGAAGAAGCTCACCGGCGTGATCAGCGGCAGCACCAGGTTGAAGAAACGCCGTACCGGGCCTGCCCCGTCGATCGCCGCCGCTTCCACCAGGGAACGTGGGATGGACTGCAATGCCGCCAGGAAAAACAGAAAGTTATAGCTGATCTGCTGCCACACTGATGCCAACACCACCAGGAACATTGCCTGGCCACTGTTTTGCGCATGGTTCCAGTCGTAACCGAAACCGGCGAGCACATGGGTGATCAGCCCCATGCCGGGGCTGAACAGGAAGATCCACAGCACCGCCGCTACCGCAGGGGCAACCGCATAGGGCAGGATCATCAACGTCTGATAAAAGCGGCTGCCGCGCAGCACGTAGTCCACCAGCGCGGCAAAGAACAGCGATACCAGCAGGCCAACACCGGCCACCAGGAAGCTGAACACCAGCGTGGTGTAGAAAGACTCCAGGTAATACGGGTCCTGGAACAGCTGTGTAAAGTTGTCCAACCCGACAAACTGGCTGGAAAGGCCGAACGGATCGACGCTTTGTACCGAGTACCACAGCGCCTGGCCGGCAGGCCACAGGAAGAAAACGACGGTGATCAGCAACTGTGGCAGCACCAACACATAGGGCAGCCAGCTACAGCCGAAGCCGGGACGGGATGATGACATAGGGTTAACCGTTAAATGGGGATGAGGGACGGCATAAGCCCCTCACCCCAACCCTCGCCCAAAGGGAGAGGGAGTGGATCGATGTCGTTTGGCCGAATATGGCCCAATCTGACGCTTACTTGGTGGAAGCCTCGAAGCGGCGCAGCAACACGTCACCGCGCTGTACCGCAGCATCCAGCGCCTGCTGCGGGGTTTTCTTGTCGGTCCACACGCTTTCCAGTTCTTCATCCACCACGGTACGGATCTGCGGCATATTGCCCAGACGCAGCCCTTTGGTGAACGCCAGTGGTGGCTTGTTCAGCATCTGACGGGTGGCCACATCGGCCCCTGGGTTTTTGTCGTAGAAGCCCTGCTGCTTGGTCATTTCATAGGCGGCAGTGGTGATCGGCAGGTAGCCGGTCTTTTGATGCCATTCGGCGGCAATCTCAGGCTGGGCCAGATATTGCAGGAATTCCGCCACACCTTTGTAGGTCGCCGCGTCTTTGCCGTTCATCACCCACAGGCTGGCCCCGCCGATAATAGCGTTCTGCGGTGCATTTTTTGCGTCAGCATCAAAAGGCATCATGCCCACGCCGAAGTCAAACTTGGCGTATTTGCGGATGCTGGCCAGCGAGCCGGAAGAGGCGGTAGCCATGGCGCAGTCGCCGTTGTAGAACTTCTCGGTAGGTTCGTCCTTGCGGCCGAAGTAGGTGAAGTCACCCTTCTTGTTCATGTCTTGCAGGAACTGAATATGTTTCACCTGCAGCGGCTGGTTGAACTCCAGCTTGGCATTGGTGCCACCAAAGCCGTTGTTTTCACTGGCGAACGGTACGCCATGCCAGGCGCTGAAGTTCTCCAGTTGGATCCAACCCAGCCAACCGCTGGTGTAGCCGCACTTCATGCCAGCCGCGCGCAGTTTGGCCGCATCAGCCGCCAGCTCCTGCCAGGTTTTCGGTGGCTGGTCCGGGTTCAAGCCCGCTTTCTTGAAGGCGTCTTTGTTGTAATACAGCACCGGGGTGGAGCTGTTGAAAGGCTGGGACAGCAAATGGCCGCTCTTGTTATCGGTGTAGTAACCGGCCACGGTCGGCACAAACACCGATTCGTCGAACTTGACGCCCGACTCCTGGAACACCTGATACACCGGTTTGATCGCCTTGCTCGCCATCATGGTGGCAGTGCCCACTTCGTAGACCTGCAGGATCGCCGGAGCCTTGCCGGAACGGTAAGCAGCAATGCCCGCCGCCAGGCTTTGTTCGTAGTTGCCTTTATAAACCGGGACGATCTTCACATCGCTGTGAGTTTGGTTGAAACGGTCCGCCAGAGAGTCGACTTCGGTACCCAGTTCCCCTTCCATCGAATGCCAGAATGGGATCTCGGTAGCAGCTATTGCATGGCCGCTGACCGCCAGGGCCAAGGTAACGCACAACGTGGTTTTTTTAATCGCGTGAGCAAACATGCCTAACTCCTGAAAAAGCGGGTGTGATCAAAACGCGTGAGCGAAAAGAAACAGTTTTTGTTCGGATGCTAAACATGCCATGCGCGGATGACAGAAAAATAACTCTGGCGTGACAGCTAGATGACAGCGAGGTGAAGTGCAGATGGCGGTTTGATGTCGGCGGTAGGGAATTCACCCCACCGCCGCAGAGAGATTACAGTGAGCGACGCAGGCGGGCGACGGCCTCTTGCATCTGTTGTTCGGTTGCCGTGGCAAACGACAGACGGAAGGTAGAGCGATCCGGTTTTTCAGAGAAGAAGTATTCTCCCGGCACAAATACCACGCCCTGCTTCAGGGTGGTTTTCAGCCACTCGGTGGCATCGAATTGCTGACGGAAACGCGCCCACAGGAACATGCCGCCTTTCGGCATATCAAAGCTGATCACATCACCCAGCTCTTTTTCCACCAGCCCGGCCAGGATCTCGCCTTTGTGCTTGTAGGCCGCGCGGATCTTTTCGATCTGCGCCGGTAAACGATCCAGCCCCAGGTAACATTCGACGATGCTCTGCGACAGCGCGCTGGCATGCAGATCCGCCGCCTGCTTGATGATCGCCACTTTATGCAGCAGGAATGGCGGCAGGATGGCCCAACCCAGGCGCAGGCCCGGAGCCAGGATTTTGGAGAAGGTGGAGGTATAGATAATGTTTTCGGTATGGCCCAGTACCTGCTGCGAAACCTGATACAGCGTAGCATTACGCTCTTCGGTGAAGCGCAGCTCGCCGTACGGGTCATCCTCGATAATCAGGAAGTTATGCTCCACCGCCAGTTTCACCAACTGCTCACGGCGTGCGGCGCTCAGGGTCAGGCCACTCGGGTTGCCGAAGTTCGGAACCACGTATACCCCTTTGATCTTCTGGGTTTTCAGCAGTTCAGCCAGTTCATCAACCACCATGCCGTCGCTGTCGGAAGAGACGGACATGACGTTGGCTTCCGCCAGTTCCAGCGTTTGCAGCGCCGCCAGATAGGTCGGGCGCTCTACTACAAACACATCACCAGGGTTAATCACCGCACGCATCACCAGATCTAACGCCTGCTGGGAGCCTGCGGTCACCACGATATCTTCCGGCTTGGCATTAACGCCACGCTGTGCGCATAGGGTACAGATGCCTTCACGCAGCAGTTCGCTGCCTTCGGTCAGCCCATATTGGAACGCGCTTTTTGGCTGCTCGGTAATGGCCTGCTGGGTAGCAATGCTCAATCCTTCGAAGTCAAACAGCGCATCAGAGGGAATGCCACCCGCCAGCGAAATGACGTTTTCCATTTTGCTGTGCTTGAGCAATTCGCGGATTGCCGAGCTTTTGACCTTTACGATGCGCTGTGCGAGTAGTCCTTCTGTCTTCATTGCTTGTTCTCGTAATCGTTAAGAATAGGGGCGCCACTCAGTGCGCCCTATGGCAATTACCCATGGTTTAACCCCCCAGGTATGCTGACCGCACTGCTTCGTTTGCTAATAATGCGGCCCCCGTATCTTCCAACACCACGCGGCCGTTTTCCAGCACATAACCACGATCTGCCAGTTTTAGCGCCTGGTTGGCGTTTTGTTCCACCAGGAAGATGGTCATCCCCTCTGCGCGCAGCTGCTGGATGATATCGAAAATCTGCTGGATGATGATGGGGGCCAGCCCAAGTGAAGGCTCGTCCAACAGCAGCAACTTCGGCTGGCTCATCAGCGCACGGCCAATCGCCAGCATCTGCTGCTCGCCACCTGACATGGTGCCAGAGCGCTGGCTACGGCGCTCCAGCAGGCGTGGAAACAGGGTAAATACCCGCTCGATGCGTTGGTGATACTGCTCGCGATCGGCAAAGAAACCGCCCATCGCCAGGTTCTCTTCCACCGTCATGCGTGAGAACACCCGCCGCCCTTCCGGTACGATCGCCACGGCCTCACGCATGATGCGCGCTGTCTGCCACTGGGTGATGTCCTGATCCATCAAGGTGATGGACCCTTCGCTGGCCCTTGGGTCGCCGCATAGCGTGCCGAGCAGGGTGGTTTTACCGGCACCGTTGGCGCCGATCAGGGTGACGATCTCCCCCTGTTGAATGTTCAGGCTGACCTGGTGCAGCGCCTGAATTTTGCCGTAATGGGCGGAAACCTGATTAAATGACAACATATGCTTATTCGCCCAGATAGGCCCGGATCACGTCCGGGTTATTGCGGATTTCTGCCGGTGTGCCTTGTGCCAACGGCGTTCCCTGATTCACCACGTAGATGCGATCGGAAATCCCCATCACCAGTTTCATATCGTGCTCAATCAACAGCACCGACACCTGGTGCTGGTCACGCAGCTCGACGATCAGGTGATCCAGCTCATCGGTTTCTTTCGGGTTCAGGCCCGCCGCCGGTTCATCCAGCATCAATAGTTCCGGGCGCGTTACCATGCAGCGGGCGATCTCCAGCCGACGCTGCTGGCCATAGGCCAGGTTACCCGCAGAGCGGTTAGCCATGTCCAACAAGCCCACACGCTCCAGCCACACCGCCGCACGCTCCAGCGCATCGGCCTCTGCACGGCGGAACGCCGGGGTTTTCAGCAAACCGGCAAACACGCCGCTTTTCAAATGCTGATGTTGGGCCACCAGCAGGTTTTCAATCACCGTCATTTCACGGAACAGCCGCACGTGCTGGAAGGTGCGTACCACACCCATGCGGGCAATGGTCTGGCCGGAAAGCCCTTCCAGATGACGATCGCGCAGTTTGATGGTGCCACTGGTCGGGCGATAGAATCCGGTCAGGCAGTTGAACACCGTGGTCTTGCCCGCGCCATTCGGGCCAATCAACGAAACAATCTCACCTTGATGCAGTTCCAACGCGACGTTGTTTACCGCCAGCAAACCACCAAAACGCATCGAAAGCCCGGCTACCGCCAGTAAAGGTTGAGTACTCATGCCTGCTCCCCCTTCACGGCTTTGATATCAGCCACTTTCAGCTTCAACTGCGGGCGTTTCATCGGCAGCAGCCCCTGTGGCCGCCAAATCATCATCAACACCATCAGCGCCCCCAGCAGCAACATGCTGTATTCATTCAGATCGCGCATCATCTCACGGGACACTACCAGCAGGATCGCCGCCAGGATCACCGCAAACTGTGAGCCCATGCCGCCCAACACCACGATCGCCAGCACAAAGGCTGACTCCACAAAGGTGAAGGATTCCGGGCTGACAAACCCCTGACGTGCGGCAAACAGCGTACCGGCGAAACCGGCAAAGGCGGCACTGATGGTGAAGGCGGTCAGTTTGATTTTGGTCGGGCTCAAGCCCAGTGAACGGCAAGCAATTTCATCTTCGCGCAACGCTTCCCAGGCACGGCCCAGCGGCATGCGCAGCAGGCGGTTAATCACAAACAGCGTCAATATCACCAGCAGCAGCGCTACCAGGTAGAGGAACACGATGCGGTCGCTGGGATCGTATTTCAGGCCAAAGAAGTTATGGAAGGTATCCCAACCACCGTCGCGGGCGCTGCGGTTAAACTCCAGACCAAAAAAGGTGGGTTTCGGGATCTGACTGATACCGTTTGGCCCACCGGTAATTTCGGTGTTGTTCAGCAGCAGGATGCGGACGATTTCACCAAAGCCGAGCGTAACGATCGCCAGATAGTCCCCCCGCAGGCGTAGCACCGGGAAACCGAGCAGGAAGCCGAAGATGGCGGTGACGATCCCCGCCAGCGGCAGGCTTTCCCAGAATCCCAGACCGTAATAATGGTTCAGCAATGCGTAGGTATAGGCACCGATGGCGTAAAAACCGCCGTAACCCAGCACCAACAGACCGGAAAGGCCGACCACCACGTTCAGGCCCAGCCCCAGCATCACGTAGATCAGCGTCAGGGTGGCAATATCCACCGTGCCGCGCGATACCAGGAACGGCCAGACTACGGCGGCAATGATGATCGCCGCTGCCAGCACCTTCTGGCGCATTGTGGAGCCGTCAAAGCTGGGTAATACAAACGCCGGGCCGGAGATTTTCTTCATCCCGTGCTGCATCAGCGGACGCAGCAGTTGGAAGAAAAATACCACCACACAACCGATACCAATCCACATCCAGCGCACTTCGGCAGCGCCGTGCACCACCAGCTTGGTGCCGTCGAGGCTCAGTTGCATCCCCATCAGGAAGGAGGCCATGACAAACAGCACGACCGTGGCAATACAGGCGTTAAGCAGACCGAGTTTCATACTTTCTCAACCTCCGGACGCCCAAGGATACCGGTTGGCATCACCAGCAACACCACAATCAGCAAAGCGAAGGACACCGCGTCTTTGTATTCGGTGCTCAGATAGGCCGAGGTGAGCGCTTCAGCCACGCCCAGCACCAGCCCGCCGATCATCGCCCCAGGAATGCTGCCGATACCGCCCAGTACCGCAGCGGTGAAGGCTTTCATCCCGGCCATAAAGCCGATGTAAGGGTTGATCACGCCGTAGAATTGGCCGAGCAACACGCCCGCCACCGCCGCCATCACCGCGCCGATCACGAAGGTGAGCGAAATCACTCGGTCAGTATTGATGCCCAGCAGGCTGGCCATCTTCAAATCTTCCGCACAGGCACGGCAGGCGCGGCCCATACGCGAATAACGGATAAACATCGTCAATGCCAGCATCGCCAGGAAGGTGACCACCCAGATGATGAGCTGCATGGTGCTGATGGTCGTGGCAAAGCCGTTGCTCTCACCCAGCACCCACTGGCCGGTGACCAGACTTGGCAGCGCCACATCACGCGACCCCTGCGTCAGGCTGACGTAGTTTTGCAGGAATATCGACATCCCGATGGCGGAAATCAGCGCAATCAGGCGCTTGGAGTTGCGCACCGGTTTGTAGGCCACCCGCTCGATGCTCCAGCCATAGGCGCTGGCAATCACGATCGATACCAGGAACGCTGCGCCAATCAGCAGCCAACCCACGTCGATGCCAAGCATCATCAGGGCGGCGATAACGATAAAGGAGACATAGCTGCCGATCATATATACCTCGCCGTGGGCGAAGTTGATCATGCCGATAATGCCGTAGACCATGGTGTAACCGATGGCGATCAATGCATAGGTGCTGCCCAGCGTCACGCCGTTGAACATCTGCTGCAGAAAATAGAGAAACTGCTCTGACATACTCTGACCTTCTAAGGTGTTGTACTGGCCGACAAAGAGCGGCCCAACGGCCTGCTGGCGTTGCAGGCTCCGGGAATTCCCGGTTTGTAGATTTTGCTGTCGAGGTGACCTCCGCGTTCAAAAAGCGCAGAGGTCACCTTAAACGGGCTTATTTAATCGGCGTTGATGAGCCGTCGGCATGCCATTCAAACACCCCGAACTCGAAGCCTTTCAGATCGCCTTTGTCATCCCAGCTCAGTGGCCCCATCACGGTTGCCACCGGTTGGCCGGTTTTCAGATCTTTGACGATATCTGCCGGTTCCTGGCTACCGCTACGCTCCATCCCGGTGACCAGCGATTGCAGTGCAGCATAGGTGGTCCAGACAAATGGCCCAGTCGGATCCAGCTTCTTGGCTTTTAATGCATCAACCACCGGCTGGTTGGCTGGCACCTGATCGTAACGTTTTGGCAGCGTCACCAGCATGCCTTCAGACGCGGCACCGGCGATGTTGGACAGCGAGGAGTTACCCACACCTTCCGGCCCCATGAAGCGGGTAGTCAAGCCTGCCTGCTTGGCCTGGCGCAGGATCTGCCCCATCTCCGGGTAGTAACCACCGAAGTAGACGAAATCGACGTTTTCTTTCTTCAGGCGAGCCACCAGGGTAGAGAAATCTTTGTCACCAGCGGTGATACCTTCAAACAGCACTACGTCGGTACCCTGCTTTTTCAGGCTGTCACGCACTGAACGCGCCAGGCCTTCACCGTATTGCTGCTTGTCGTGAACCACGGCGATGCGCTTAGGTTTGATCTCGTTGAGGATGTAGCTGGCAGCCGTTGGGCCTTGGTCGGAGTCAAGGCCGGTGGTGCGCAGGATCATCTTGTAACCACGGGTGGTCAGATCGGCGTTGGTCGCCGCCGGGGTGATCATGATCACGCCTTCGTCTTCATAGATGTCGGAAGCCGGCTGGGTCGAAGACGAGCACAGGTGGCCGATCACGTAACGAATACCGTCATTGATGACCTTGTTGGCTACCGCTACCGCCTGTTTCGGGTCACAGGCATCGTCATACTCTACCGCCACCAGCTTATCGCCCTTGATCCCGCCTTTGGCGTTGATATCGGCAATCGCCTGACGCGCACCGGTGAACTCCATATCACCATATTGCGCCACCGGGCCGGACATGGCGCCCACTACGGCAATCTTGATGTCTTTTGCCACAGCGACATGGCCGATAGCCATCGCGATACAACCGGCCAGCAGCGCTTTACCCTTTGTTAATTTCATCCGCATAATCCCCATCTGTCGTTGTGAGTGTTTCTGTTGTATTTGTCACACCTAATCATTGTTTCTACCCGGCAGATTGCAAGTAACGGCCAACTGACTGTGGCTTGAAAAACGCCGGTAAATCGCTTTTATCTATAAGTAATAATGATTTAGGTATATTAGCGACAATATTTTCTAATAAGACTTTATTTTTCATATCATTAAACAGGAGTTTTCTTCTGCAAAGCAACTCCCAATGCCAGAAACAAGCGGTGTAAACAGGATAAAATCCGGATTAATTCTGCGCTGTTTAGCGCAAGGAACAGCGTGATATGCTGGTTAACACCTCATTAACCAATCGTTTACTCGGAAAATGCTCGCAGCAAAAAACATTTCGCGCAGACCTCGTATAGAAAAACTTACACAACGCTCTATGCAAGATCCATTACACTGTCGACATCCTTTATCGGTGCGGAAATCCGGCATGAAACTGACCATTGAACGCTTGACCAGTTTGTCCCCACAAGACCTTATCGACCTTGGTAAAATCTGGCCACATCAACAACCTGCGCAGTGGCTAAGCTGGCTAGAGGAGGGTAAAGCACTGTTTGCCGCCCGATTTAACGAGCGGCTGCTGGGAGCGGTAAAAATCGAGATAGAGGGCCAGAGCGCCCAATTGCACGACCTGCTGGTGCGCGAAGTGACACGCCGCCGTGGCGTGGGGCTGTATCTGATGGAAGATGCCCAACGCCAATTACCACAGGTACAACATTGGCAACTGGATACTGCCGGATTGGCAGCACGTGAACGTGGTGAGGTAGGCAACTTTATGCGCGCCTGCGGCTTCCAGGCTCGGGGCGATTGCTGGCAAAAATGAAACGTTGGATAGCTCTGATCGTCATTATGCTGCTCGCAATAATGGCCTGGTTTGCAGGGCGCTACCAGGCGATGAATCTTCATCAGCCTTGGGATCAGCAGGCCTACATTTGGCAAAGGGTGTGGACGCCACAGCACGCCGAGGCGCTGGCTGCCAGCCGTGACCTGTTTACTACCTTGCGCGTGTTGGGTTTGCAGGTGCACCCCCGTGAGGGTTTCCGGGACATCACGGTCAATACCGCCCTGCTGAAACAGGATGGCCGCCCGCTATGGCTGGTAGTGCGGGTAGACGGGCAATTGATGCAGTTGGACGAGACCGCCATCTATACACGTCTGCAACAACAGCTGCAACGCTGGCAGGCGGCTGGTTTACCGGTGATTGGCGTGGAGATCGACCATGACGCCGCCACCGCACGGCTGCCCAAATATCAACAATTTCTGCGCCAACTGCGCCAACGGCTTCCCTCTTCATTACAGCTAGGCATCACCGTCCTACCCGCCTGGATCGGATCCCCGGCGCTGCCCGGCGTACTGCAACAGGTAGACAGCTCGGTGCTTCAGGTGCATGCAGTGCTCTCCCCCACACAAGGTTTATTCGACGGCCAGTTGGCGCTGGAGTGGACACGCCAGTACGCGCGCCTTAGTCCTAAACCCTTCCGTATCGCTCTGCCAGCCTACGGCATGGCTCTGCTAGGGTTCGATGCCCAGGGGGCCCTGGTTGAAAGCGAAGTCTCGCAGCGCATGGCGGGCAAGATCCAGGAACTGACCGTGGCACCGCAGCAGGTTGCCGATTTTTTGCAGCAGCTCGCACAACGCCCACTGCCACGTCTGCGCGGCATTATCTGGTTCCGCCTGCCACTGGAAAACGATCGCCGCGCCTGGTCGATGGCGACGCTACGGGCAGTGATCCAGCATCAGCCCTTGCTCACTAACTGGCAGGTTAAGTTTTTGCCGCAGCCACAGCAAAATGGGCTGTATGATTTGATTATTGAGAATCAGGGACCGGTGGATGCACCGTTACCGCGTGAGATCCACATTCAGGCAGAAGGTTGCCTGGCCGCCGACGCGATAGGTCATTACCAGTTGGCAACACCATCGGAACCCCAACACTTTATCCGCATTAGCGGCGATCAGCTACGAGCAGGGCAATCACGCCCCTTGGGCTGGCTACGCTGCCAACAGATCATGCCAGGAGGCACCCATGTCATACCTTGATTTGCCCACCGCAGGGCATCGTCGCCGTGCGTTTCCGTTAGCATCACTGATCGCCGCAGCATTGATGGTGCCGCTGAGCGGCCAGGCCTGTGGGCCAGACTTCCCCAATCGCCTGCTGGTCAACCGCAACGGCACCCTGCTGTATATGCCTGAGGGCAACTTCGCTTTCGAAGCCACCCGTCTGGTGCCGGTAGACCCGCAGCTGCCACGCTGGCAGGCCGAAGCACCGGCGACGCCGCCAAAACCGATGCCCCTCTCGCCAGAACAGCAAGCCATTGCCCAAATGCGGGCAACCAAGACCGTAGAAGAAGCCGACGCGGTAAATGCGCAAGGGCTATCTAATGCCGCGCGCTTATACACGCTGGGGGCGGTAGCCTTTGCCGCAGAAGATCCTCGGGCGTCGCAATATTTCCAACAGGTGTTGGCATTGCCAGCCGCCGAGCAGGGAGCATGGGGGTTACGGGCGCAATACTCGCTTGGCCGCCTGCTGATGGACGATCATGGCACGCCGGAAAACGAATCCGGTAGCGAGCCGGTGGTGAAACATCCGGAGAAAGCTCAGCTTGAGCAGGCCCTGGCCGCCTTCCAGCAGGTGATCGACCAGGTGAAAAGTGGTACTGCCGATCCCGATCAACTGGCGCTGAGTAGCCTGGGCCAGCAAGCACGTATTCATTTGTGGCTCGGGGAAATCGCTCCGGCAGCACAACTGTATGCCCAGCAGGCCGCTCAAGGCGATCCCGATGGCGGACTTTCGTTGCAGTATATCTCCAGCTATTTGATCAACCCGCAGCATGTAGAGGCGTTAAAACAGGCCATTCACGATCCGCTGGTGCAGCAGTTGGTCACCATTGAGCTGTTCGCCCGCAGCAGTAATCTGGAGATGTCCGGCATCATTAACGGTGAGACCGGTGCCAAACAGCTTGTCGATCAGACCCTGACGTTGCTCAATGACTCGGTTAAAAGTGGTTTCAGTGGTAGCGACCGGCTGGCGGCGCTGGCCTATCGTTCCGGGCAATATGCCATGGCGGCCAACCTGCTGAAAAATGCGGGTGATGGCGGTTTAGCCTGGTGGTTACGTGCCAAAATGGCCCTGCGTGATGGTGATGTGAAAGCCGCCACTGCCGCCTATGCCAAAGCCGCAGCCGCATTCCCTACGGATGAAAGCTGGGGAGAACAGCGTAACGAAGACTTCGCAGCCGAAATGATCGTGCCGGATTGCCGAGTTGCCGGTGAGCAGGCCATTCTGGCGCTGAACAGGGGTGATTATCTGCAAGCGATGGATCTGATGTATCGCGGCAAAGAAAACTACTGGGCAGACGTGGCGGATATCGCCGAGCGGGTGCTGACGGTCGATGAGCTGAAAGGCTTTGTGGATAAGCATGCACCAGCGCCCACCACGCCGCTCAAGCCGGTCAAACCTGACGAATACAATGGCGAGCGGATCACCCAAGAGGTTCAACTGCGTGAATTGCTGGCACGGCGCATGATGCGCGCTGGCCGCTATGAGGAAGCGGTGAACTACTTTGCCATTCCGAACTACCGCCAGGCGGCGCAGGACTTTGCCAACCTGATGAAAGCGGCGAAGGATAAATCGGCGGATAAGAACGCACGCGCCAAAAGCTACTATCAGGCGGCGGCGCTGTTGCGCTCGCAGGGGTTGGATTTCACCGGTTACGAAATGACGCCGGATTACAATATTTATGGCGCAGGGTATTCCTATCTGGGGGATGCTTTCAACACCAAGGATATCAAAGACAAGAGTTGGATCAGCGCGGCGGAAACGGCACGGGCCAAGAAATCGTTGCCAGACGCGGATAACCGTTTCCTGCATTACCGCTGGCAGGCGGTGGATCTGGCACAAAAGGCCGCCGATCTGCTGCCACCGAAAAGCCAGGCTTATGCAGCCGTGCTGTGTAATGCCGCTGGTTGGGTGATAGCCCGCGACGCCAAGACTGGCCGGGCGCTGTATCAGCGTTATATCAAGAACGGCACCCAGTTTGAGTGGGGGGCCAAGTTTGGCTACAACTGCCCGGCACCGGAGTTTGATACCGCAGCCAACTAGTGAACGGCCCCCTCACCCTAACCCTCTCC
>NZ_JBKABN010000047.1:0-25283 GCF_046269175.1 Serratia sp. J2 | reverse complement strand
TCCCATTTTTTTCCACAACCCCTTTTTAGATCTTTTCTTGCTGACTGCGCACTTTTCCGCCCCTTCGTGTGGATCTTGCCCGATCAAGGCCATTTTACCAACGATCCTCCGTGTTGAGTGGTTGTAATTCCACCGTCAAAGTCTATATTGCCGGTAATAAGATCCTTATACGAGGCAATCCCATGTCCAATTCAGTGCGTCCTTATCTTCATTACTCCCCTCAAATTGGCCAACGCGTCATGATCGATCCTTCCAGCGTAGTGATCGGCAACGTTGATCTGGCTGATGACGTCAGCGTTTGGCCCTTGGTTGCCATCCGCGGTGATGTCAACGCGGTAAAGATCGGCGCACGCAGTAATATCCAGGATGGCAGCATTCTGCATGTCACCCATCAATCCGATTATAATCCGGCGGGTTACCCTTTACTGATCGGCGAGGATGTCACCGTTGGGCATAAAGCCATGCTGCATGGCTGTACCATCGGTAATCGCGTTTTGGTGGGAATGGGCTCCATTCTGCTCGACGGTGCCGTAATAGAAGAAGATGTGATGATTGGTGCAGGTAGCCTGGTAGCCCCCGGCAAGCATCTGGAAAGTGGCTACTTATATGTAGGCAGCCCTGCGCGCCGGGTTAGAGCCTTGACTCCGGCAGAACTGGAAGGGTTACGCTATTCGGCCAATAACTATGTACGTTGGAAAGACGAATACCTCAGTGAAGATATCTGACTGCCCCGCCCTGCTTGCCAGAGCGGGGCAACCATCACACTGCCATTTCCTGACGTAATTGCTGCAATACCGGTTCAATCTCCGGCATCACACCATGCCATAAAAAGAAAGCATGGGCAGCCTGCCCCACCAGCATGCCTAAACCGTCCGCATAATGTTGCGCCCCCAACTGCTGCGCCCAAGCCAGGAATGGGGTGCCGCCCTGTTGGTAGAACATGTCATAGCACCGTGTCGTGCTGTGGATAATGCTGTCAGGCAGTGCGGGGATCTCCCCCTTGAATCCTGATGCTGTCGCGTTGATCACTAAATCAAAATGCTGTTGATCCAGCCGATCCAGCGGCAAGGCGGCGATCTCCCCCAGATGGCGGAACGCCGCAGCCAACTCCTCAGCGCGGCTGAAGGTGCGGTTAGTCAACACCACTTCACAGCCAAAAGAGAGCAGCGGCAGGATCACACCACGCGCTGCCCCACCCGCCCCAACCAGCAACACGCGGTCATCTGGCCGAATCAACTGCTGGCGTTCAAGATCAGACAGCAAACCGATACCGTCAGTGTTATCCCCCAGCAGCTTTCCATCGGGCAAAACCTTTAGCGTATTCACCGCACCGGCCATTGCCGCCCTTTCACTAAGTTCGCTTGCTGCCTCATAGGCACATTCTTTAAAAGGGACGGTGACGTTGGCCCCTTGGCCACCAGCAGCAATAAACCGTTGCAAGGTAGGTACAAAACCGTCCAACGGAGCCAGCACGGTGCCGTAGGGGTGTTCGATCCCGGTCTGTTGCGCAAACAGCGCGTGGATACGGGGGGACTTGCTGTGAGCAATCGGGTTACCGAATACCGCGAACTTCTCCATAGATCTAGCCTCTAGCCCTGACGGATCAGCTCACCGGTCAAAGCATCTCTGATTTCAGAAGGGTTTAACCGGCCACCCACGTTACCTACCAGCACCGGGAAAGCATCACCAAACTGCTGCTGCACTTCAGCCACGGTGCGGCACGGCTCCTCACCGCTTAAGTTGGCACTGGTTGACACCAGCGGCTTGCCGAACTGGCGGCACAGCTGTTGCACCAAAGGATGATCGCTGACGCGCACGGCCAAAGAATTAAAACGACCGGTCAGCAAGGCTGGCGTTTGCGGTTTTGCCGGGATCACCCAGGTTACCGGGCCAGGCCAACTGGCAAAGATCGCGGCAAGCTGCTGCTCATTCAATGCGCCATCATCAATATAAGGCGCTAGCTGGGCATAATCGGCAGCGATCAGGATCAGGCCTTTTTCCCACGGGCGTTGTTTCAAGGCCAATAGCTGTTTGACGGCCCGTTCGCTATCTGGGTCACACCCCAGACCGAATACCGCTTCTGTTGGATAGGCAATCACCTGCTGGTTTTCCAGCGCGGCAATAATAGGCGCGAATGAGGAAGTTTGTTCTGGGTTCATAGCTTGATTATTCTGAGATAGCGACGGGTTTTCCGCACAGTTTACTGGCGCAGCAAAGCGTTGGGCCTTTCGCCGTGCGCTTTTCCATCAGTAATGGATAGTGGCAGTAAGCACACTCACCGGCGACGGGTTTAAAATTAAGCACAAACTGACATTCCGGATAACGATCGCAAGAATGGAACACCTTGCCAAAGCGAGATTTGCGCTGCAGCAGTTGGCCTTGGCCACACTGAGGGCAGGCGATGCTGGTTTCATCCGGTTTGTCGATCACTTCGGTGTGATCGCAGTCGGGATAGTGGCTGCAACCGATAAACATGCCATAACGCCCCTGGCGTAACACCAGCGTTGCCTGGCATTTCGGGCATTGCTGGCCCTCAAGCACTTTGACAATATGGCCATCCGCCTGCGCTTTCAAAGGCCGAATATATTCGCACTGCGGATATTGAGAACAGCCGAGGAAGGGGCCGTGGCGACCACTGCGGATCACCAACTCGGCCCCGCATTCCGGACAGGGTTCATTTTGCCTCGCGGCAAAAATCGCTGGTTTTGTCATAACGTCTTCTATGCCTGTTACCTACTCAGTGCAGGTAACCTTCGTTTACTTCAAATAACAGTTCTTCCATCTGCTGATAGGCGCTCTCATATCCGGGGATATTGAACAACACCATCAGCACTACCCATTTCAGATCTTCGAGATCAAATTCCGTATTATCCAAAGCCATAACACGATCGATAACCATTTCACGGGTTTCGAGGTTCAATACCTGGATCTGTTCTAGGAACAGGAGAAAACCACGGCAACCGGCATCTAAACGCACGCTCTCTTCTTCGGTGTAGATCCGCATAGCCAGCGGATCGGCATCCATAAAATAAGGGGCATTCTCGCCTTCCTGGAGGTCTGCAAGCTTTTCGAGCCAATTCAACGCGTTGAAGATATCATCACGATCAAATCCTGCTTCGGTAAGATCGTCGGTCAAGGTATCCTGATCAACGTGCATCTCTGGCTCATTGTGGATATAGGTTTCAAACAAATACATGAGTACGTCGAACATGGCATGCCCTCCTTATTCGGACATAGCCGCCGGGTACAGCTGCGATCCAACCTGCTAACTCCAGATCGAGTAATTTGATTACCACCTCTGGCACAGGTTGGCCGGCACGTTCAGCGACGACGTCAACAGGTGTCACCTCATCTCCTACGTTAGCCAACACATCGGCAAATGGCAATTCAACTTCGGCCTCTGATGCAGAAATAGTTGTATTTTCGTTCACGGACAGCCATTGCAACCCACTTCCCAGCTGTTCTGCAATATCTTTTGGGCCGGTGACCAGGCTGGCCCCCTGCTGGATCAACCAATGAGATCCCTCGCTCATCGGGTTACCCAATGCCCCCGGCAGGGCAAACACTTCGCGCCCCTGTTCCAACGCGTAACGCGCAGTGATCAGCGACCCGCTACGCAGTGAAGCCTCTATGACCACCACGCCCGCACTTAACCCACTGATAATACGGTTGCGACGTGGAAAATGAGCCGCCAGCGGCAAATCGGTAGCCAGATGCTCGGAAATCACCGCTCCGCCCTGCTCAATGATTTGCTCGGCCAGCCGGCGATGGCGGCGTGGGTAGATATTTGCCAGGCCGCTGCCCAATACCGCAATGGTGACCCCTTCGGCCTCCAAGGTTGCACGGTGACAGATCCCGTCAATGCCAATCGCCAAGCCGCTGGTGATGGCGAAACCGCAATGCACCAAACCGCTGGCAAAGTAACTGCCCCACTGTTCGCCATAGTGGCTGAACTGGCGGCTACCCACCATGGCGATTTGCGGCTGTTGCAAAGCCTCTACATCCCCCTGCACCATCAGTAATAACGGCGCGTCATCGATATGTGCCAAGAGTTCGGGAAACGCTGGCTCACCGTACCGCACCATCTGATTACCCAACTGCTCCAGCCACTTGAGCGTTGCCTTGAGATACTGCCCATGCCCACGCCGAAACTGCTTTTGCTGCTGGTCATTCAGCCCCAGAGGCTTAAGCAACCGATAAGGATCGCCGCCTTCGGCAATCAGGCGATCGATAATCTGGCTGGCTTGCAGTGCGTCGATCTTTGTCACCGCATGCATACGTAGAGCGATTTCTTCTGGCCCCATGGAGCATTCCCTCGCTGTAATTAGGGGATTACCAATTCGTGCAATTGGTCTGGGATGCTGTCAATCAGGCCAAGAAATGTCTAGAATAGAAGCTAATCACTGTTCATCACTCGGATACAGATCTTAAGATATATGTCAGTCTTGCAGGTATTACATTTCCCAGACGAGCGGCTACGCAAAATTGCAGCCCCGGTAAAAGAAGTCAATGCAGATGTCCAGCGCATCGTGGATGATATGTTTGAAACCATGTACGCAGAGGAAGGTATTGGCCTGGCTGCGACACAGGTCGATATTCATCAGCGCATTATCGTCATCGACGTTTCTGAAAACCGCGATCAACGCTTGGTGTTGATCAACCCGGAACTGCTGGAAAAAAGCGGTGAAACCGGTATCGAAGAAGGCTGCCTTTCTATCCCTGAGCAACGCGCCCTGGTGCCACGCGCAGAGAAAGTGAAGATCCGTGCCCTCAATCGTGAAGGACAACCTTTTGAGCTTGAGGCCGATGACCTGCTGGCAATCTGTATCCAGCACGAAATGGATCATCTGGTTGGCAAACTGTTTGTCGATTACCTGTCGCCGTTGAAACGCCAACGTATCCGTCAGAAACTGGAAAAAATGGCCAAGCTTGAAGCTCGCGCCTAACCGATCAGGAAATCAACGTGTCTGACTCTTTACGGATTATTTTTGCCGGAACACCAGACTTTGCAGCGCGTCACCTAGACGCGCTGTTGTCATCTGGGCATCAGGTGGTCGGCGTCTTCACCCAGCCCGATCGCCCCGCAGGCCGCGGTAACAAATTGACGCCAAGCCCGGTCAAGATGCTGGCCGAACAGCATCAAATCCCCGTTTTCCAACCTAAGTCACTGCGCCCGCAAGAGAATCAGCACCTGGTTGCCGACCTGAATGCGGACGTGATGGTGGTGGTTGCCTATGGGCTGATCCTGCCAAAAGCCGTGCTGGATATGCCGCGCCTGGGCTGCATCAACGTACATGGCTCTCTGCTGCCACGCTGGCGCGGTGCGGCACCGATCCAACGCGCTTTATGGGCTGGCGATGGCGAAACTGGCGTAACCATCATGCAAATGGACGTGGGTCTCGATACCGGCGACATGATGCACAAGATCGCATGCCCGATCGAAGCCACAGATACCAGTGCCAGCCTGTACAACAAGCTGGCAGAACTGGGGCCACAAGGGCTGCTGATCACCTTGCAGCAATTGGCGGCGGGTACGGTGCAGCGCGAAGTTCAAGACGAAGCGCTGGTGACCTACGCAGAAAAGCTGAGCAAAGAAGAAGCACGCCTGGACTGGAGCCTTTCCGCCGAACAGTTGGAACGCTGTATTCGTGCTTTTAACCCTTGGCCAATCAGCTATTTCACCATCGACGATCAACCGGTGAAAGTCTGGCAGGCAACCGTGCTGGCGGAAACCGCCAACGCAGAACCAGGTACTATCGTGCACGCCGACAAGCACGGCATTCAGGTGGCTACCGCGCAAGGTATTCTCAACCTCACGCAGCTCCAGCCTGCCGGTAAAAAACCGATGTCGGCACAAGATTTACTGAATTCTCGCCGCGAATGGTTCACGCCGGGCAACCGGTTATAAGCCACTCCCATTGCCCGGCCATTGTTGCCGGGCTGTTCGTTTCTTAATGCCGATCGTAATCCGCCTTAGCCTATGAAAAACAATTACAATCTCCGAAGCATTGCAGCCAAGGCCATCGGCCAGGTACTGGATCAAGGGCAGTCGCTCAGCACCATTTTGCCCGCATTACAAAAGAATATTTCTGACAAAGACCGTGGGCTATTGCAGGAACTCTGTTTTGGTACGCTGCGGGTGCTGCCGCAGCTCGAATGGTGCATCCAGCAGTTGATGGCAAAGCCCATGACCGGCAAACAGCGCCCTTTGCACTATTTGCTGATGGTTGGCCTGTATCAGCTACTGTATACCCGTATACCACCACACGCGGTATTAGCCGAAACGGTTGAAGGCGCGGTCGCCTTGAAGCGTCCACAGCTGAAGGGATTGATTAACGGGGTACTGCGCCAGTTCCAACGCCAGCAAGAAGAGCTGCTGGCACGTGCTGCCAATAACGAAAGCCGCTATCTGCATCCAAGCTGGTTGCTTAAACGCATCAAACTGGCTTATCCGGCACAGTGGGAGCAGATCGTTGATGCCAATAATCAGAAGCCGCCAATGTGGCTGCGCGTCAATCGTCTTCACCATACCCGTGAAGATTATCTGCAGCTTATGCAGCAGGCAGGTATTACCGCCGAGCCTCATGCGGAGTATCGCGACGCAGTTCGCTTACTGGCTCCGTGCCCAGTAACGGATTTGCCCGGTTTCTCCGAGGGCTGGGTAACGGTACAAGACGCCTCCGCTCAAGGTTGCGTTGATCTGTTGGATCCGCAAGACGGTGAGCAGATCCTCGATCTTTGTGCAGCCCCCGGCGGCAAAACGACCCATATTCTGGAGGCCGCTCCCAAAGCTCACGTGCTCGCCGTGGATATCGACGAACAGCGTTTAAGCCGGGTGAAAGAAAACCTGCAGCGCCTGCGCCAACATGCAGAAGTTCGCCAGGGTGATGGCCGTACCCCGCAAGAGTGGTGCGGTGACCAACAGTTCGACCGTATCCTGTTGGATGCCCCTTGCTCCGCCACCGGTGTTATTCGCCGCCACCCGGATATCAAATGGCTACGTCGTGACAGCGATATCACCGAACTGGCCGCTTTACAGAGTGAAATTCTGGAAGCTATCTGGCCACGCCTGAAATCCGGTGGCGTAATGGTTTATGCAACCTGCTCTATTCTGCCGCAGGAAAATAGCGAACAGATAGCCGCGTTCCTGCAACGTCACGGCGATGCCAAGCTGGTTGAAACCGGCGACACGCAATCACCAGGTAAACAGAATCTGCCTCATCCTGAGGATGGCGATGGTTTCTTTTACGCTAAGCTGATTAAAATATAACTGTTCAGGGAGCGCCTGCGGGCGTTCTCACCTTTCGGCCACGGCCGTCGCAGATCGAGCAGAGAAATCGATGAAAATAATTATTCTTGGCGCAGGGCAAGTTGGCGGAACACTGGCTGAAAACCTGGTGGGTGAAAATAACGATATCACCGTGGTTGATACCGACACCGGGCGCCTACGCCAGTTGCAAGACAAGTTTGACCTGCGCGTCGTCCAGGGGCACGGCTCCCATCCACGCGTATTACGTGAAGCCGGTGCCGAAGATGCCGATATGCTGGTTGCCGTCACTAACTCTGACGAAACCAATATGGTCGCCTGTCAGATCGCTTATACGCTGTTTAACACTCCGAATCGTATTGCACGGATCCGGGCGCCAGATTATATCCGTGAGTCCGAGAAGCTATTCCATCCGGAGGCGGTACCCATCGACCACCTGATCTCGCCGGAGCAGTTGGTTATCGATTACATCTACAAGCTGATCGAATACCCTGGCGCCTTGCAGGTGGTGAACTTTGCCGACGGCAAGGTCAGCATCGCCGCGGTGAAGGCCTATTATGGCGGCCCACTGGTGGGAAATGCTCTGTCTGCCATGCGTGAGCATATGCCACATATCGATACTCGCGTGGCGGCAATTTTCCGTCATGACCGCCCGATCCGCCCACAAGGCTCTACTATTATCGAAGCTGGCGATGAGGTGTTCTTTGTTGCCGCATCACAGCATATCCGCGCGGTAATGAGTGAGCTGCAGCGGCTCGAAAAGCCCTACAAACGCATCATGATCGTCGGTGGTGGTAACGTGGGTGCCGGACTGGCGCATCGGTTGGAAAAATCGTACAACGTGAAGCTGATTGAGAAAAACCAGCAACGTGCCGCCGAACTGGCAGAGCAACTGCACGATACCATCGTGTTTTACGGTGATGCCTCCGATCAGGAGCTGCTGGCCGAAGAGCATGTCGAGCAGGTAGACGTGTTTATCGCCATCACCAACGATGACGAAGCCAATATCATGTCTGCCATGCTGGCCAAACGTATGGGCGCCAAAAAGGTGATGGTATTGATCCAGCGCCGTGCCTATGTCGATCTGGTCCAGGGCAGCGTAATTGATATCGCAATTTCTCCGCAGCAGGCCACTATCTCCGCGCTGCTGGGCCACGTACGTAAAGCCGATATTGTCAGCGTCTCTTCTCTGCGCCGCGGCGTTGCCGAAGCCATTGAAGCGATTGCCCATGGCGATGAAAGCACCTCCAAGGTCGTAGGCCGTATGGTCGAAGAGATTAAGTTGCCACCAGGTACCACTATTGGCGCGATCGTGCGCGGCGATGATGTGATCATTGCCAACGGTAACAGCCGGATCCAGCAAGGTGACCACGTGATCATGTTTATTACCGATAAGAAATTTGTGCCAGACGTTGAGCGCCTGTTCCAACCAAGCCCGTTCTTCTTATAGATACTTAAATTATGCGAATGATTTTTTGATACATCCCAGTAGAGAATTAGGAAAAACAAAAAATTTTCCTATACTGATTGTGTCAAAGGGGAATTGCTTTGTTAAAATTGCGTTACTAATTTTTTGAGGGGTGTTCTGATGGGTATGTTAAAAGAGTTCCGCGAATTTGCCATGCGTGGCAACGTGGTCGATCTGGCAGTGGGTGTGATCATTGGTGCGGCATTCGGCAAAATCGTTTCTTCTCTGGTTGCCGACATCATCATGCCACCTTTGGGGCTGCTGATCGGTGGCGTTGATTTCAAACAGTTCCATCTGGTACTGCGTGAAGCCAAAGATAATGTCCCAGCGGTAGTGATGAACTATGGCTCCTTCCTGCAGAATATCTTTGATTTCGTGATCGTCGCCTTTGCGATCTTTATGGCCATCAAGTTGATGAACAAAATGCGCCGTAAAGAAGTTGAAGAGCCAGCCGCACCGCCTGCGCCAACCGCAGAAGAGAAGCTGCTGACAGAAATCCGCGATCTGCTGAGTCAGCAACAGCAACCCAAGCTGTAATTCACCGCTTATAACGCTAAAAGCCATCTTTCAAGATGGCTTTTTTGTGGCTTAAAACCAGAAGGCCAGTGGTAAATTGTCGTTGGGCAATTTACCACTGGCCTCCCAGTTACCGCCTTTTGCATGTTTGTCTTTACGCCGATAGCTACCTTTCCCTTTACTGTTCTTTTCTACCCGTTGGCGGAAAAGAGGATCGTGTAGCAACGCCTCAATGGCATTGTCCTGGATCTTGCCTTTGGTATGACGATATTGAGTCATTTTGGTCTTCCTGTTGGTTGGTGATAATAAACGCGCCGATAATACTGCTGGCCAGATAAAAATTAAAGCCCTATACGCCGTTAAACCGCACTTTTGGCTTTCTCTTCGCTGGCTCCCTGCTCCAAAGCCTCCAGAATCGAGCAATAGTTACTGGTGTGCTCGCTACCACAGCAGGCATCGCTGAGCCTTTTCAGCGACTCACGCATTCTGGTTAACTCGGTCAGTTTGCTTTCAACCTCATGCAGCCGCGCATCAACGATAGACTTCGACTCTTCGCAGGTGTGATGCTCTGGATCCACACGGATCGACAGCAACTCGGCGATAGTTTCCAGCGTGAAGCCCAGCTGCTTGGCATAGCGGATAAAACGCAGGCGCTGTAAGTCCTGATCGCTATACAGCCGATAGCCGCCTTCGGTACGAACGTGGTGATCCATCATGCCTTGCTTCTCGTAATAGCGCACCGTATCTGGCGTTACGTCAGCCAACTTGGCTAATTGCCCAATTTTGAACATCATGACTTCTCCGTGTTGCACTTATCACTGATAGCCTGAGCATAGCGGATGTGGGGAAGGATCTTAAGCATTGCAGGGAGAGGAAAGCGCATTTGGCTAGCTACAGACGTAAAAAAACCGGGCAAGCCCGGTTTTTTTACGCTTCCACAGATTACTCTGCAGTTGCTACTTCTGCTTGAGACTCAGCACGATCAACCAGCTCGATGTATGCCATCGGCGCGTTGTCGCCTGCGCGGAAGCCACACTTCAGAATGCGAGTGTAACCACCGGCACGGCTCGCAAAACGCGGGCCTAGCTCGTTAAACAGTTTTGCCACGATCTCGTTATCACGAGTACGGGCGAATGCCAGACGACGATTAGCAACGCTGTCGGTCTTGGCAAGAGTAATCAGCGGCTCAACAACGCGACGCAGCTCTTTCGCTTTTGGCAGGGTCGTCTTGATGATCTCATGACGAACCAAAGAGCCGGCCATGTTACGGAACATAGCCTGGCGATGGCTGCTGTTACGGTTCAGTTGACGACCACTCTTACGATGGCGCATGACCTTATCCTTCTCAGTAAAACCTTAACCTGTGATCCGGTTACTCGTCAGCAATGCTAGCCGGTGGCCAATTTTCCAGGCGCATGCCCAGAGAAAGTCCACGGGAAGCCAGCACGTCTTTAATCTCAGTAAGAGATTTTTTACCCAGGTTAGGCGTTTTCAACAGCTCAACCTCGGTACGCTGTACCAGATCACCGATGTAGTGGATAGCTTCTGCCTTAAGGCAGTTAGCAGAGCGGACAGTCAATTCCAGATCGTCAACAGGGCGCAGCAGGATCGGATCGAACTCTGGTTTCTCTTCTTTCACTTCCGGCTGACGTACATCACGTAGGTCAACGAAAGCTTCCAGTTGTTCAGCCAGAATGGTTGCCGCACGGCGGATCGCCTCTTCAGGATCGATCGTGCCATTGGTTTCCATCTCGATGACCAGCTTGTCCAGGTCGGTACGCTGTTCTACACGCGCTGCTTCAACATTGTAGGCAATACGCTCTACAGGGCTATAGCAGGCGTCAACCAACAGACGACCAATCGGGCGCTCATCTTCTTCCGAATGAATTCGGGCAGAAGCCGGCACATAACCACGACCGCGCTGAACTTTGATACGCATGCTGATAGCAGCGTTCTCATCGGTCAGGTGGCAGATAACGTGCTGCGGCTTGACGATTTCGACATCACCATCATGGGTAATGTCGGCAGCGGTCACAGGGCCAATGCCAGATTTATTCAGGGTAAGAATAACTTCATCTTTCCCTTGAACTCTCACCGCCAGCCCTTTCAGGTTGAGCAAGATCTCCAGGATATCTTCCTGTACGCCTTCTTTGGTGCTGTACTCATGTAGTACACCATCAATCTCAACCTCGGTCACCGCGCAACCCGGCATAGATGAAAGCAGAATACGGCGCAGTGCGTTGCCAAGAGTATGGCCAAAGCCACGCTCTAACGGCTCAAGGGTCACCTTGGCGTGCGTCGAACTGACTTGCTCGATATCTACCAGGCGCGGTTTTAGAAACTCTGTCACAGAACCCTGCATTGTGTCCTCTCTTTGAAACTCAAGCCTTACTTGGAGTAAAGCTCGACGATCAGGTGTTCGTTAATGTCGGCGGACAGATCGGTACGTTCAGGAATACGTTTGAACACACCTTCCATCTTCGCAGCATCAACTTCCAGCCAAGTCGGCTTTTCACGCTGCTCAGCCAGCTCCAGAGAAGCCTTAACACGAGACTGCTTTTTAGCTTTCTCGCGGATGCTGACTACGTCATTCGGAGATACCTGATAAGAAGCGATGTTAACAACGCGACCATTTACCATAACGGCTTTATGGCTAACCAGCTGACGTGATTCTGCACGAGTGGCGCCGAAGCCCATACGGTAAACTACGTTGTCCAGACGACCTTCCAGAAGGGTCAACAGGTTTTCACCGGTGTTGCCTTTCAGGCGGGTTGCTGCTTTGTAATAGTTACGGAACTGACGCTCCAGAACACCGTACATACGGCGAACTTTTTGCTTTTCACGTAACTGTACACCGTAGTCAGACAGACGCGGTTTACGCGCACCGTGTTGACCAGGTGGCTGTTCAATTTTGCACTTTGAATCTATCGCGCGAACGCCAGACTTCAGGAACAGGTCTGTGCCCTCGCGGCGGCTAAGCTTGAGCTTAGGACCCAAATATCTTGCCATTTTCTTTCTCCAACAATCCGAAAAGCAGGGGCGTTACACGCGACGCTTTTTCGGTGGACGACAACCGTTATGAGGAATCGG
The DNA here is from genome assembly GCF_046269175.1 of Serratia sp. J2. Taxonomy (NCBI): domain Bacteria; kingdom Pseudomonadati; phylum Pseudomonadota; class Gammaproteobacteria; order Enterobacterales; family Yersiniaceae; genus Serratia; species Serratia sp. J2. Next base: position 12,942 of record NZ_JBKABN010000047.1, on the reverse strand, counting down.
AGTCACATCAGTAATATTAGTGATGCGGAAACCAGCCGCGTTCAGAGCGCGGATAGTAGACTCACGACCAGGACCAGGTCCTTTGACCATAACTTCCAGGTTCTTGATACCGTATTCTTTAACTGCGTCAGCACAACGCTCGGCTGCAACCTGAGCTGCAAACGGAGTTGACTTACGAGAACCACGGAAACCGGAACCACCGGCTGTTGCCCAACCCAAAGCATTACCCTGACGATCGGTAATAGTCACAATGGTGTTGTTGAAAGAAGCATGGATATGAGCCACGCCGTCAGAGACTTGTTTTCTTACACGCTTACGTGTACGAACAGGTGCCTTTGCCATTATTCAATCACCCCGATTATTTCTTGATCGGTTTACGCGGACCCTTACGGGTACGTGCGTTGGTCTTAGTACGCTGACCGCGAACTGGCAGACCACGACGATGGCGTAAACCACGGTATGTACCAAGATCCATCAGACGCTTGATGCTCAGGGTAACTTCACGACGCAAATCACCTTCAACAGTGAATTTGGCAACTGCTTCACGCAGTTGTTCAATTTGCTCTTCAGACAGCTCACTGATCTTAACATTTTCAGCAATACCCGTCTCAGCACAGATAGACTGTGAACGAGTTTTGCCGATTCCGAAGATCGACGTTAACGCGATAACGGTATGTTTATGATCAGGAATGTTAATGCCTGCTATACGGGCCACTATGCACTCCTACTAATTTTTACGGCAACACCATTCTGAAAAGCCCGTTTTCAGGATACTCAAATAATGTTGCAGCTACATACAAAAGATTGGCTGGCTAATCTAGCCAGCTCAACCCAACTTTGCAAGAAAAATATGCGAGATAATCAGCCTTGACGCTGTTTATGCTTCGGCTCGGCGCTGCAAATCACACGAACGACACCGTTACGCTTAACGATTTTGCAGTTACGACATAATTTCTTGACGGAAGCACGAACTTTCATTTTTACTCTCCGTAACTTCTCAAACGCACCAGATTAGCGGTTATAGCCTTTCAGGTTTGCTTTCTTCAATGCAGACTCGTACTGACTTGACATCATCAGAGTTTGCACTTGAGCCATAAAGTCCATGATGACGACAACAACGATCAGTAGCGAGGTACCACCAAAGTAGAATGGTACTTTCATTGCATCACGCATGAACTCCGGGATCAGGCAGATGAAAGTAATGTACATCGCGCCCACCAGGGTTAAACGCGTCATCACTTTATCGATATATTTCGCCGTTTGCTCTCCCGGACGAATTCCTGGTACGAAGGCACCGGACTTCTTCAGGTTATCTGCTGTTTCACGCGGGTTGAAAACCAACGCCGTGTAGAAGAAACAGAAGAAGATGATTGCAGACGCATAGAGTAACACATAAAGCGGTTGTCCAGGCTGCAAATACAGCGAAATCGTTGTCAGCCAGTTCCAACCGGTACCGCCCCCAAACCATGATGCAATCGTGGCAGGGAACAGAATAATGCTGGAAGCGAAGATTGCCGGGATTACCCCTGCCATGTTCACTTTCAACGGTAAGTGTGTGCTCTGTGCTGCGTAAACACGACGACCCTGTTGACGTTTCGCATAGTTAACGACGATACGACGTTGACCACGTTCAATGAAAACAACGAAGAAGGTTACTGCAAACACTAATACTGCAACCAACAGCAACAAGAGGAAGTGCAGGTCGCCTTGCCGAGCTTGCTCAATAGTATGGCCAACAGCCGGCGGAAGACCCGCCACAATACCCGCGAAGATAATGATTGAGATACCGTTACCGATACCACGCTCAGTAATCTGCTCGCCCAGCCACATCAGGAACATTGTCCCGGTAACCAGACTCACAACCGCAGTAAAGTAGAACGCAAAGCCTGGGTTTAACACCAGGCCCTGCATACCAGGCATATTCGGCAGACCGGTAGCAATACCGATCGACTGGAATATGGCCAACACCAGCGTACCGTAGCGGGTGTACTGGCTAATCTTGCGACGGCCAGCCTCCCCTTCTTTCTTGATTTCCGCCAACGCTGGGTGAACCACCGTCAGTAACTGGATAATGATCGAGGCCGAAATGTACGGCATGATCCCCAGAGCAAAAATAGAAGCACGGCTGAGAGCACCACCAGAGAACATGTTAAACATTTCAATGATGGTGCCTCTCTGCTGTTCGAGCAGTTTGGCAAGCACAGTGGCATCGATACCAGGAATCGGAATGAAAGAGCCAATGCGGAAAACAATCAGCGCGCCGATAACAAACAAAAGTCTGCGCTTCAGCTCACCGAGTCCGCCTTTAGCACTTTGAAAATCTAATCCTGGTTGCTTAGCCATCAGCTTACTTATTCCTCAATTTTACCGCCAGCAGCCTCGATAGCAACACGAGCGCCTTTGGTGACACGCAGACCACGCAGGGTAACCGGACGAGTGATTTCGCCAGAAAGCATAACTTTCGCGAACTCGATCTGGGTACCAACAACGTTAGCGGCTTTCAGCGTGTTCAGGTCGATTACGTCGCCTTCTACAAGAGCCAGTTCAGACAGACGAACTTCTGCCGTGATCATAGCTTTGCGAGAGGTGAAGCCGAATTTCGGCAAACGACGATATAAAGGCATCTGACCACCTTCAAACCCACGACGTACGCCACCGCCAGAACGTGAGTTCTGACCTTTGTGACCACGACCGGCGGTTTTACCCAGGCCAGAACCAATACCACGACCTACACGCTTAGGCGCATGCTTGGCACCTTCAGCCGGAGACAGAGTATTTAAACGCATCTGTTACTCCTCAACCTTAACCATGTAGGAAACCAGGTTGATCATACCGCGTACAGCAGGAGTATCCTCGCGCTCTACGGTGTGACCAATACGACGCAGACCCAGACCGAGCAGTGTAGCTTTATGCTTCGGCAGACGGCCAATGGAGCTGCGAACTTGTGTAACTTTGATAGTCTTAGCCATGGTCAATTACCCCAGAATGTCTGCAACGGATTTACCACGCTTGGCAGCGACCATTTCAGGAGACTTCATATTAGCCAAAGCGTCGATAGTTGCACGAACCACGTTGATCGGGTTGGTGGAACCATAAGCTTTAGCCAGTACGTTGTGCACCCCAGCAACTTCGAGAACGGCGCGCATTGCACCACCCGCGATGATACCGGTACCTTCATGAGCTGGCTGCATGAACACACGGGAACCCGTATGAGCACCTTTAACAGGGTGCTGCAGGGTGCCGCCGTTCAGCGCGACATTCATCATGTTGCGACGGGCTTTTTCCATCGCTTTCTGGATCGCTGCTGGAACTTCGCGTGCTTTGCCGTAGCCAAAACCAACGCGACCGTTACCATCACCAACTACTGTCAGTGCGGTAAAGCTGAAAATACGGCCACCTTTTACGGTTTTAGATACGCGGTTTACCGCGATCAGCTTTTCCTGCAGTTCGCCAGCTTGTTTTTCGATGTGAGCCATCTTAAACCTCTTCCTTAGAACTGAAGGCCAGCTTCACGGGCAGCATCTGCCAGTGCCTGGACTCGACCATGATATTGGAAACCGGAACGGTCAAAGGATACTTTCGCAATCCCTTTTTCCAACGCGCGCTCAGCCAGAGCTTTACCTACGGCTGCTGCTGCGTCTTTGTTACCGGAGTACTTCAATTGCTCAGTGATAGCTTTTTCTAAAGTAGAAGCGGCTACCAGAACTTCAGAACCATTTGGAGCAATGACCTGTGCGTAAATGTGACGCGGGGTACGATGTACCACCAGGCGGGTTGCACCCAGTTCTTTGAGCTTACGGCGTGCGCGGGTCGCACGACGGATACGAGCAGATTTCTTATCCATAGTGTTACCTTACTTCTTCTTAGCCTCTTTGGTACGCACGACTTCGTCGGCGTAACGGACACCCTTGCCTTTATAAGGCTCAGGACGGCGGTAGGCACGCAGATCTGCAGCAACCTGGCCAATAACCTGCTTATCAGCGCCTTTCAGCACGATTTCAGTTTGGCTTGGGCATTCAGCAGTAATACCTGCTGGCAGCTGGTGATCGATTGGGTGAGAGAAGCCCAGGGCTAAATTCACCACGTTGCCTTTAACAGCAGCACGATAACCAACACCTACCAGTTGAAGCTTCTTGGTGAAACCTTCGGTAACACCGACAACCATTGCGTTCAGCAGAGCGCGCGTGGTACCCGCTTGGGCCCATGCGTTAGCAAAACCTTCGCGTGGTGCGAAAGTCAGTGCGTTAGCTTCTTGCTTCACTTCAACGGCGTCATGGACTGTACGAGTCAGCTCGCCGTTCTTACCCTTAACCGAAATAACCTGACCGTTGAGTTTTACCTCTACGCCGGCAGGAATGACGACGGGTGCTTTTGCAACACGAGACATTCTTTCCTCCCGAATTAAGCTACGTAGCAGATAATCTCGCCACCAAGACCAGCTTGGCGAGCTGCACGATCGGTCATAACACCTTTAGAGGTAGAAATAACAGCGATACCCAGACCGGCCATAACTTTTGGCAGTGCATCTTTTTTCTTGTAGATGCGCAGACCTGGACGACTGATACGCTGAATGCTTTCTACCACTGCCTTGCCCTGGAAGTACTTCAGTACCAGTTCCAGAACAGGCTTGGTGTCGCCTTCAATTTTGAAATCTTCAATAAAACCTTCTTCCTTCAGCACGTTGGCAATTGCCACTTTCAGCTTGGAGGAAGGCATGGTGACCGCAACTTTGTTCGCGGCTTGACCGTTACGGATACGGGTCAGCATATCCGCGATCGGATCTTGCATGCTCATCTGTCTTTACTCCCGTGATTCAATTGGTAATTACCAGCTAGCCTTTTTCAAGCCTGGTACTTCACCGCGCATAGCGGCTTCACGTAGCTTGATACGGCTCAACCCGAATTTGCCCACATAACCATGTGGACGGCCAGTTTGACGGCAGCGTTTACGCTGACGAGACGGGCTGGAATCACGCGGCAGAGACTGGAGCTTGAGAACAGCATCCCAACGATCTTCGTCAGAAGAGTTCACACCAGAAATGATAGCTTTCAATTCCTCGCGTTTAGCGCGGTACTTGTCAGCCAGTTTCACGCGAACGACTTCGCGTGCTTTCATTGATTGCTTAGCCATCAGTAACCCTGCCTTACTTGCGGAACGGGAAGTTAAAAGCAGCCAACAGCGCGCGGCCTTCATCATCAGATTTCGCAGAAGTGGTAATGGTAATATCCAAACCACGAACGCGATCGACTTTGTCGTAGTCGATTTCTGGGAAGATGATTTGCTCACGCACACCCATGCTGTAGTTACCACGGCCATCGAATGACTTGGCGGACAAGCCACGGAAGTCACGGATACGTGGAACAGCAATGGAAATCAGACGCTCAAAGAACTCCCACATGCGTTCGCCACGCAGAGTTACTTTACAGCCGATCGGATAGCCCTGGCGGATTTTGAAGCCTGCAACAGATTTGCGTGCTTTGGTGATGAACGGCTTTTGACCGGAGATAGCTGCCAAGTCAGCTGCTGCATTATCCAGCAGTTTCTTGTCAGCGATCGCTTCACCAACACCCATATTCAGGGTGATCTTCTCGACCCGAGGGACTTGCATGACAGAGTTGTAATCAAACTGAGACATCAGTTGTTTGACTACCTCGTCTTTGTAGTAATCATGCAGTTTCGCCATCGTCATACTCCAAATTACTTGATAGTTTCGCTATTTGATTTGAAGAAACGGACTTTTTTGCCGTCTTCGAATCTAAAGCCTACACGGTCAGCCTTACCGGTAGCCGAGTTGAACAGCGCAATGTTGGAAACCTGAATAGCAGCTTCTTTTTCAACAATGCCACCTGGTTGGTTCAGGGCCGGGACCGGCTTCTGATGTTTCTTAACCAGGTTGATACCTTCAACAATGACCTTACCAGCAGACAGGACATTTTTTACTTTACCGCGTTTACCTTTGTCTTTCCCGGTAAGCACGATAACTTCGTCATCACGACGGATTTTCGCTGCCATGGTTCGCTCCTTAGAGTACTTCTGGTGCCAGAGAGATAATTTTCATGAACTTCTCATTACGCAGTTCACGAGTTACCGGCCCAAAAATACGCGTACCGATAGGTTGCTCGCTGTTATTGTTTAAAATAACGCATGCATTACCATCGAAGCGAATGACAGAACCGTCCGGGCGACGTACACCCTTCTTGGTGCGCACCACTACCGCCTTCAGCACATCGCCTTTCTTCACCTTACCGCGAGGAATTGCTTCCTTGATGGTAATTTTGATGACGTCGCCGATGCCTGCGTAGCGACGGTGCGAGCCACCTAGAACCTTGATACACATTACGCGACGTGCACCGGAGTTGTCGGCCACGTTCAGCATAGTCTGTTCTTGGATCATGTTAGTGCTCCGCTAATGTCAACTACAACTTTAGGACCCATTACTAGGTCGTTGAAAAGCCCCATAACCGAGGGCGCAGCATTATAACACCGCTTCCAGAGTATGGGTAGAAAAAATAAACGGCTCACTTTCTGAGCCGTTTATTAAGTTAGAGTCAGCTACTCTATTACAGAATCGCTTTATCTACAATGCGAACCAACGTCCATGACTTAGTCTTGGACAGTGGACGGCATTCGCGGATTTCTACCACGTCGCCGATACCACATTCGTTGTTCTCATCATGTACATGCAGCTTAGTCGTACGCTTGATGAATTTCCCGTAGATCGGGTGCTTCACCGTACGTTCGATAGCAACAACCATGGATTTCTCCATTTTGTCACTAACAACACGACCTTGCAGAGTACGGATAATATCAGTCATTTTACGCACCCGCCTTTTCAGTCAGTAAAGTCTTAACGCGTGCGACATTACGACGCACTTGTTTCAACAGGTGAGTTTGTTGCAGTTGGCCACTCGCCGCCTGCATGCGTAAGTTGAATTGCTCACGCAGCAGGTTGAGCAGCTCAGTGTTCAGCTCTTCAACACTTTTTTCACGCAGCTCTTGTGCTTTCATTACATCACCGTCTTAGTTACAAAGGTGGTTTTGATCGGCAGTTTAGCTGCTGCCAGCTTGAACGCTTCACGGGCGACTTCTTCTGGAACGCCGTCCATTTCGTACAGGACTTTGCCAGGTTGGATCAGGGCAACCCAATATTCCACGTTACCCTTACCTTTACCCATACGCACTTCAAGAGGCTTCTCGGTGATTGGTTTGTCCGGGAATACACGGATCCAAATCTTACCTTGACGCTTCACTGCACGAGTCATTGCACGACGAGCTGCTTCGATTTGACGAGCAGTCAGACGGCCACGGCCAACAGCTTTCAGACCGAAAGTGCCGAAGCTAACATCCGTACCTTGCGCCAGACCACGGTTGCGGCCCTTGTGCACCTTACGGAATTTTGTACGCTTTGGTTGTAACATCAGCGACTCTCCTTACTTGCGGCCTTTACGCTGCTGCTTTTTAGGTTGAGCAGCCGGTTCCGGTTGTTCAACTGCAGCCATACCACCCAGGATCTCACCTTTGAAGATCCATACCTTAACGCCGATTACACCATAAGTGGTGTGCGCTTCAGATGTGTTGTAATCGATATCCGCACGCAGTGTATGCAACGGAACACGACCTTCACGGTACCATTCGGTACGCGCGATTTCAGCACCGCCAAGACGGCCGCTTACTTCAACTTTGATACCTTTAGCGCCAAGACGCATTGCGTTCTGTACAGCACGCTTCATAGCACGACGGAACATAACACGACGTTCCAGCTGTGAAGTGATGCTGTCAGCAACCAATTTTGCGTCCAGTTCCGGTTTACGGACTTCGGCGATGTTAATTTGCGCAGGAACGCCAGCGATATCCGCTACGACCTTACGCAGTTTTTCGACATCTTCACCTTTCTTGCCGATAACGATGCCAGGACGAGCGGTGTGAATAGTCACACGGATGCTCTTCGCTGGACGCTCGATAACGATGCGAGAAACGGAAGCTTTCGCCAGTTCTTTAGTCAAGAATTGGCGAACTTTAAAGTCGCTGTCCAGGTTGTCAGCGAATTCTTTGGTATTCGCATACCAAGTAGAGTTCCAAGGTTTGACAATACCCAGGCGAATACCATTAGGATGTACTTTCTGACCCATTGCTAGTCTCCAGAGTCTCAGCGATCGGACACAACCACAGTAATGTGGCTGGTGCGCTTCAGGATGCGATCTGCACGACCTTTTGCACGAGGCATAATGCGCTTCATGCTTGGGCCTTCGTCTACGAAGATTTTCGTGACTTTCAGATCATCGATGTCAGCGCCATCGTTGTGTTCTGCGTTAGCAATGGCAGACTCCAGCACTTTCTTGACCAGACCAGCAGCTTTCTTGTTGGTGTAGGCCAGAGTTTCCAGAGCTTGCGACACTTTCTTACCGCGGATCAGGTCTGCAACAAGGCGAACCTTCTGAGCAGAAGAACGAGCGTGGCGATGTTTAGCGATAGTTTCCATCTCTTCCTCCTACCTTAGCGCTTTTTAGCTTTTTTATCAGCCGCATGGCCGCGATAAGTACGAGTCGGCGCGAATTCACCCAGTTTGTGACCGACCATTTCATCGGAAACAAATACTGGTACGTGCTGACGACCATTATGGACAGCGATGGTCAAACCGATCATGTTAGGAAAGATCGTTGAACGACGGGACCAAGTGCGCAAAGGCTTCTTGTCACCGCTTTCCACCGCTTTCTCTACCTTCTTCAGCAAGTGCAGGTCAATAAAAGGACCTTTCTTGAGAGAACGTGGCATGGCTTATCCTCTAATTATTTTTTACTACGGCGACGTACGATGAACTTGTCAGTACGCTTGTTGCTACGGGTCTTCTTACCTTTGGTCTGAACGCCCCACGGAGTTACCGGGTGCTTACCAAAGTTACGACCTTCACCACCACCGTGCGGGTGATCGACTGGGTTCATCGCCGTACCGCGAACGGTAGGACGAATACCACGCCAACGTGCAGCACCTGCTTTACCCAGAACGCGAAGCATATGTTCAGCGTTACCGACTTCACCCAGGGTGGCGCGGCAATCAACTGGAACTTTACGCATTTCGCCAGAGCGCAGACGCAGAGTTACGTAGGAACCATCACGTGCGACGATCTGAACGTAGGCACCAGCAGAACGAGCCAGCTGGCCGCCTTTACCTGGTTTCATTTCTACGTTATGAACCGTTGAACCTACTGGGATGTTGCGCATAGGCAGGGTGTTACCCGCTTTGATTGCAGCATCAACACCAGATTGGATCTGGTCACCAGCTTTCAGGCCTTTCGGCGCCAGGATATAACGGCGTTCGCCGTCTTTGTACAGAACCAGCGCGATGTTCGCGGAACGGTTCGGATCGTACTCCAGACGCTCAACCACAGCAGGGATACCATCTTTGTTGCGTTTGAAGTCAACCAGACGATAATGTTGCTTGTGGCCACCACCGATATGACGGGTGGTGATACGGCCATTGTTGTTACGACCACCGCTTTTGCTCAGTTTCTCAAGCAGCGGGGCATAAGGTTTACCCTTGTGCAGCTCAGGGTTAACCACTTTAACAACGTGGCGACGACCCGGAGATGTAGGTTTACATTTAACAATTGCCATTGTTCTTACTCCTCCGACTTACTCTGCGCCGCCGATGAAGTCCAAGTTCTGGCCTTCCTTCAGGGTGACGTAAGCTTTTTTCCAGTCGCTACGACGACCAACACGCTGACCTTGACGCTTCACTTTCCCTTTTACTACCAGGGTGTTAACGTCTTCGACTTCGACTTCAAACAGTTTCTGCACTGCAGCTTTAATTTCTGCTTTGGTCGCGTCTTTGGCAACTTTGAGTACGATGGTGTTGCTTTTTTCCATCGCAGCGGATGCTTTTTCAGATACGTGCGGTGCACGCAGCACTTTCAGCAAACGTTCTTCACGGATCATGCCAGCATCTCCTCAACTTGCTTCACAGCATCAGCAGTCATAACCACTTTGTCGAAGGCGATCAGGCTAACTGGGTCGATACCTGCTACATCGCGCACGTCAACCTTGTACAGGTTACGAGCTGCCAGGAACAGATTCTCATCCAGTTCACCGGTCACGATCAGCACATCTTCCAGGGCCATATCTTTCAGTTTCTGTGCCAGCAGCTTAGTTTTAGGCGCTTCTACAGAGAACTTCTCGACAACGATCAGACGATCTTGACGTACCAGTTCGGACAGGATGCTTTTCAGCGCGCCGCGGTACATCTTTTTGTTTACTTTCTGACTGTGGTCTTGTGGCTTCGCAGCGAAGGTTACACCACCAGAACGCCAGATCGGGCTCTTTACAGTGCCTGAACGCGCACGGCCTGTACCTTTCTGGCGCCACGGTTTTTTACCGGAACCAGTCACTTCAGCACGGGTCTTCTGAGCACGGGTACCTTGACGGGCACCTGCTGCATAAGCAACAACAACCTGGTGTACCAGCGCTTCGTTGAAATCACGACCGAAGGTAGTTTCGGAAACAGTCAGCGCGCTTTGCGCGTCTTTCAATACTAATTCCATTGCTATCCCCTTACGCCTTCACAGCTGGTTTAACGATCAGGTTGCCACCGGTTGCGCCCGGTACAGCACCCTTAACCAGCAGCAGGTTGCGCTCAGCGTCAACACGTACTACGTCCAGGCTTTGAACGGTTACACGCTCGTCACCCAGGTGGCCAGCCATTTTCTTGCCTTTGAACACTTTGCCCGGAGTCTGGTTCTGACCGATAGAACCCGGAACGCGGTGAGACAAGGAGTTACCGTGGGTTGCATCCTGAGTACGGAAGTTCCAGCGCTTTACAGTGCCAGCAAAACCTTTACCTTTGGAAGTACCGGTAACATCGACTTTTTTAACGTCAGCGAAGATTTCTACGCTGATTTCTTGACCTGCAGCGAACTCTTGACCTTCTTCAAGGCGGAATTCCCACAGACCACGGCCAGCTTCGACGCCAGCTTTAGCGAAATGACCCGCTTCCGGTTTGGTCACACGGTTAGCTTTTTTGCTACCGGTAGTGACCTGAATGGCACGGTATCCGTCGTTGTCCAGGTCTTTAACCTGAGTCACGCGGTTCGCTTCAATTTCAATCACGGTTACTGGGATAGAAACGCCATCTTCAGTGAAGATACGAGTCATGCCCACTTTTTTACCGACTAAACCAATCATTGTTTCAACCTCTCAATCGTCAATGACCTGATTAACCCAGGCTGATCTGCACGTCTACACCGGCAGCCAGATCCAGACGCATCAGAGCATCAACGGTTTTCTCAGTTGGCTCAACGATGTCAACCAGACGCTTGTGAGTGCGGATCTCGTACTGATCACGCGCGTCTTTGTTGACGTGCGGGGAGATCAGAACGGTAAAGCGCTCTTTGCGAGTTGGCAGCGGGATCGGACCACGGACTTGCGCACCAGTGCGCTTGGCAGTCTCGACGATTTCCGCAGTTGATTGATCGATCAGACGATGATCAAACGCTTTCAGGCGGATACGGATTCTTTGGTTCTGCATGAGACCAGAGCTCCAATTATTTATAAACGTAAATAATTACTCCTCACACCCATTTCGATTGATGGGGGAGTGTAATCGTCAACATATAACCCCCATATCGGGAGTATTGTTCGAAGGGCAAAACGTTCTTGCCAATCGACTGATTCGCTAAAATCAGGCTTACCAAGATTAGGTAAGCCCGCGCATTATACGCAAACCAGGCCAGGTTGCAAGCCACGGATGGAAATATGCTCAGAATGAGCGGTATTTAATGAGTTTTGCCCCTCCCCCGCCCCTCTCCTTTAGTGATAGGGAGCCGATCGGCACTATTGGCAAGTGCAGGAGATAATCTGTAACGGGAGAATGTGAGGGCTGTTATGGCGTTAAAGCTGATTTGTAATAGTGGAATATAAAGGAAGAATGCCTCAGTTAAGTTAGAGCATGGACTGTCCCTCTCCCTGTGGGAGAGGGTTCGGGGGTATTCAGTCTTTGCGTTCCAGCACTTGCGCCTGGCAATAGTTTTGGATGCCAAGCCGCTCAATCAAGCTCAGTTCAGTCTCCAACCAGTCGATATGCCCTTCCTCATCGGCCAAGACTTCTTTCATCAGATCGCGGCTGACATAATCATGGATAGAGTCGGCATAGGCGATACCTTCCCGCAGGTTCTTGGCGCCGTCCAGCTCCAGGGCCAAATCGGACCTCAGCATCTCTTCGACATCTTCGCCGATATTCAGCTTGCCGAGATCTTGCAGGTTCGGTAACCCTTCAAGGAACAGGATACGCTCGATGTAGCGATCGGCATGTTTCATCTCATCGATCGACTCGTGATATTCCTTCTCATTGAGACGCATCAGGCCCCAATTTTTGAACATACGCGCGTGCAGGAAGTATTGATTGATGGCAACCAGCTCGTTACCGAGCAGCTTGTTGAGGTGAGCAATGATCTTTTTATCGCCTTTCATAGGTAAATCCTCCTGGGCAGTTCTAAAAGTGTAGAAGCTGCGGGCCAAGAGTCAAAAAATAACCCTACTATTTATTAGGCGACTTCATGCATATGAATCAGGGTTGCGCGTTCCTCCACCATAATTTGCCTTGCCTGACGAATGCATTTACCGCAGTCAGTTCCAATTGGCACCAGCTCACGCAGTTGCTTCATGGTATGGGGATTGTGCTGACGCACCGCCTTACGGATCGCTTTGTCAGACACAGCATTACACAGACATACGTACATAGAGAGACTCACTTCTTAACCGATGCAGTAAGTCTAAATAAGAATCGTTTTTATTTCAATTAAGATTGGTAAAAAATTGTATAAAAAAAGGGCACCGAAGTGCCCTCTTTTAGTGCTTATAAATTATTCGCGATTAAGCGATAACTTTAGCAACAACGCCCGCACCTACAGTACGGCCGCCTTCACGGATTGCGAAACGCAAGCCTTGGTCCATA
>NZ_JBKABN010000046.1:0-26061 GCF_046269175.1 Serratia sp. J2 | reverse complement strand
TCCGTGGTGGCATCAAGTTATGAAATATAGTCACTATCCGCGAATTTGCAATTTTCACGTCTGAAATCAGTCATCAGCACTTTCCCACGTTTCCTGCAGTATTTCCTCGATCGCTTTTCTATCTGTCGGTGTCAGCCGCCTTTATGTTGTTATGGGGCATAAATGAGGCTAAAACGGAAAGATGGAGTTAAAACATAGGATAAGCAGACTTGGTAAAAGAGGCTCAGTACTGTATAGACGTATTGAACTGAATCACTCATTTCGCCGGCAATTTTACCATTGCCAAATTCCAGACATAAAAAAACCAACCCTAAGTGGTTGGTTTTTCTATAAATAGTTGGTCGGCATGAGAGGATTCGAACCTCCGACCCCCGACACCCCATGACGGTGCGCTACCAGGCTGCGCTACATGCCGACGCAGAACCCTATACTACCGTTTTCAGATGTAAATTCAAGCAGCTACCTCACCGATTGCTCTAGATTTAAGCAGTTAGTTGGCGATAAAGCGTTTTACATCGGTCAGCACCTGTAACAGCAGCGCTAGCTGGGGTTTCTCGTCTTTGATCTCGTTATCGTCCTGATCGTAGGCACGGTAGTTGCCATTGCCATCCAATGTCAGCGTCTGTGTTGGCGTGGTGATCACCAACTGGCTGCCGTCACCGGTGGCGAGCCAATTGTTTTTTCGCTGTGCGGCAAACAGGTCTTCGCCCTGCGAGTAGTCGTTAGCCGGTGTTTTCACATGCAGCAGACGTTGCATCAACGTACGCATCACATCGTTATGATTGGTCAACTTATTGATGGTTTGTGCTGGCGTGCCGGGCCAGTGAATAACCAACGGAACCTGCAACTGACTGCGGTTAAAGCTGCTGCCCGCTCCCCAGTTGCCTTTGCCGGTATCGTTGAATTCTATACCGTGCTCGGCGGTGATCACCACCACGGTTTTATCCAGCAGGCCTTTTTCTTTCAGCGTTGCCAGCACCTGCTCAATCTGTGCATCGACGTCTTTCGCGCCTGTACGATAGAGTTGGGTAAAGGCTTCCGGCGAGAGCTTATTGTCACCTTCGGGGAACTTTGCACCGCTGAAATTGATATAGGAGAACCAAGGGCTATTTCCGCTCTGAGTGGCTAACCAGCTCTGCCATTGATGCGTGGTGGCAGCATCGCTCTGCACGAACGGTTCCGGCGGGAGCGAGAAATCGGTCAAGAGCGCCTGGCGGTAAAGCGTGGCGTTGAAACCATCTGAAGAGAACAGGCCGAACTGATAGCCTTGATCGCTCAGTGCGCTAATCAACGCGGCCGGTTTGCGCCCGGCCAGAATGCCATCCAGATAGGTAGGTGAAATACCGTAGAACAGGCCAAACAGGCCGGTGTCCGCATGGTTACCGGAGCTGTAATGGTCACTGAAGCGGATGTTTTCCTGGGCAAAGCGGCTTAGGCCCGGCATGTCTTGCGCCAAATCCTGGGTACGCACGCCGTTCACCACGATCATCAGCAGGTTGTAGCCGCTGCCTTTATCGCTGTAGTTCAGGCTATTGAGCGGGTATTCAACGGCCGCCGCTTCTGGATTGCCCTGTTGCATCAGGCGGCGCTCATATTCTTGCTGATCGAGCAGGCCGTGTTTTTCCAGGAACTTACGCGCAGTCATTGGGTAAGAGAGTGGCAGGTTGGCGCGCTGCATGGTGATCGGCCGATAGAAATTGGCATCCGCCCAGATATAAATCAGGTGCGAAGCAAAGAACGAACAGATGAACAGCACCGCCAGCGGTTTACCGAAGTTGCGCCGGTTCAGGCTGCGCAGTTTCTGCCAGCTCCAGGTCGCAAACAACATTTCGACCAGGAATATCACCGGTACGGCGATAAACACCAACTGCCAGTCGCGCGCCAGCTCACTTTGGTCCGGGTTGATGACCAACTCCCACACCACCGGATTAAGGTGCAGGTGGAAGTGGGTAAAGACTTCGCTGTCGACCAGCAGCAACGTCAGCCCAGTGGTGGCCAACGTCGCGGAAATAAATCGCAGCAGGCGCTGCGACATCACCACAAAGGTGAGCGGGAAGATGATCAGCAGGTAGGCGGCAAAGACAATAAAGCTGAACTGCCCAATCAGGCTGACCAACGCATAGACTCGCCCCAGCAGTGAGGACGGCCAGTCGGTAACAAACAGGTAGCGGCTGCCCAACCCGATACTGAGCAGAATGTTAAATAAGGCGAACCAGTGCCCCCAGCTAATCATCTGGGAGACTTTTTCACGATAACGCTGACGGTTTGTCACCATAAGTAATTATTAATGCGCTTTATCTTCACGGATAGAAGCCTGCAGGGCTTCAGCAAACGATCTGGCCAGTGTCTTCCGCTGTGCGGGAGCAATACTGGTGTTGATCAAATTGGTTACCATGTTGCCCAGCACCATCAAAGAGAGGTCGGTGGGAGTATGGTGTTTTTCCAGAACGTTGACCAGCTCAGAGAGCAGTTGTTCAACGTGTTCGTCACTGTAACGAGATGATTGTGGCATAAAGATTGTGCTCAAAGCTCGACAAAGTCCCATATCTTACCGTATAGAGCCGTGATTTTCCGCTCTTTTATAGCGTGAAGATCGTTAAGGTATTGCCATGCCCGTTGTCTTTCGGCTTCGTCAGTGCTTGAATACGCGCTCAAAGAACAGGAGGATTGATCATGAGTCTGGATATCGAGCAGATTGCACTGCACCAGTTGGTAAAACGCGATGAGCAGACGCTGGAAGTGGTGTTGCGCGATTCCCTTCTTACCACCAATGCGGCGGTGGAAGAGATGATGGCAGAGCTGCATCGCGTTTACAGCGCCAAGAGTAAGGCTTACGGCTTGTTCAACGATCAAAGCGAATTGGCGGACGCGTTGCGCAGTTGTCGTAAGGGTGATGAAGATTTCCTCGCATTTAGCCGTGCTGCTACCGGCCGTCTGCGCGACGAATTGGCCAAATATCCGTTTGCCGACGGTGGCGTGGTGCTGTTCGCCCATTACCGCTATCTGGCGGTAGAATACTTGTTGATTACGGTGCTGAACAGTTGCAACAGTACGCGTGTCAATGAAGAGTTGGATATCCGCACTACCCACTATCTGGATATCAACCACGCGGACATTGTGGCGCGTATCGATCTGACCGAATGGGAAACCAACCCGCAATCGACGCGCTATCTGACATTCCTCAAAGGACGGGTAGGGCGCAAGGTCTCCGATTTCTTTATGGATTTCCTGGCGGCGTCGGAAGGGCTGGATACCAAAGCGCAAAACCGTGGCTTGTTACAGGCGGTGGATGATTACTGTGCCGATGCTCAACTAGGCAAACACGAACGCCAGACGGTACGTCAGCAGGTTTACAGCTACTGTAATGAGCAGTTGCAGGCCGGTGAAGAGATCGAGCTGCAGGAACTGTCAAAAGAGATAGCCCCGGTGGGTGAGAAGGATTTCCTGCAGTTTTCCAGCGAACAGGGCTACGAGCTGGAAGATAGCTTCCCGGCGGATCGCGGCACGTTACGCCAATTGACCAAATTTGCCGGCAGCGGCGGCGGTATCAGCCTGAACTTTGATGCGATGCTGCTGGGGGAGCGCATTTTCTGGGATGCGGCCACCGATACCCTGACGATCAGAGGTACGCCACCGAATCTGCGCGATCAGTTACAACGTCGCACGGGCGGCAAGTAAGCATCGCTGAATGACCGCCAATAAAAAACGCCGCAATTGCGGCGTTTTTCACTTCGGCGTCCCGAAAATCGATAACGTGGCGATTAAACGCGAACGAAGTCGATGTGAGCCAGTTTTGGCTTGAACGGGTGACGCTGTACAGCCTGAACCTTAACTTTGGTTTCTTTACCGTCGACAACCAAAACTACTGCTTCGCTGTAGAATTCTGGTTTAACTTCCATGTTCTTTACAGAATCATGGTCTAGTTCGATAGCAATCGCAGCTTCTTCGCCACCATAGATGATAGCTGGGAATTTGTTTGCTGCACGCAGGCGGCGGCTCGCACCCTTACCCTGGTCTTTACGTACTTGTACGTTGATAGTGAACATTGTTTTTTCTCTTAAAAGAAAATTTACCCTGCTACAGGCGACCCAGTAACAGGCTCGATAACCTGCTTTCACACTGGGCGAACCCAGGTAAAGCGGGCGGCATTTTAACGGAAAGCCGCTCGCTGGGCAATGAAAACCTGCCGCACGGGGCTAATACAGCTCATTGGCACGGCGAAAGCGGCCCTGATAATCAAAAACTTTTTCACGTATCTGCCAGAACTGGCCGCGTTTGCGCGCGACGACGAAGTCTGGATGGCGCAGCAGCGCCTGCTGAGCCAGAATGTCCGCCGCGTTTTGCCAACCGAAGGGGACGCCAGGTGCCCGTTGGTGCGGACGCAGGAACAGCATCTCGAAGGCTTTGCGTTGTGCGGGCGTTTGCAGGCGGAACCGTTCGCTAGTACTGGTGCCATCTTCGTCATAATAGGTGGCTTTCAGCCATTCCCCTTTGTCGTCCTTGCCGCTTTGCAGTTCCATTCCGCCACAGCGCAGGACTAGCGCATCCTTCAGTTTCAGCGCGGCTTTCAGCATATCGTCCGGATCGACCAGAACCTCCTGGCACTGATGGCAGCGGCGTGCCGCAATATCGTTCTCTGCTCCGCAGTGCGGGCAGCATTTGAAACGGAAGCGGTAGTCACATTGCTCGCGATGCCCCTCATCATCTTCCAGCCAGCCCTGACAGCGGCGGCCGTAGTGCTCGATGATGTCGCCGTTCTCGGTGCATTTGCCCCAAAACAGGTTGGCAAAACCGCAGCCAGGGCAAAAGACCTGCACCGGTTGGCTGTCTGAGTGGGGTTTGCTGACGCCGACTTCCGGCGTGAACAAATCGTGGGGATTGCCTGCGTAGTCCAGGATCAGGCAGTCGGTCTTGCCCGGGGCCAGCCGTAAACCGCGCCCGACGATCTGCTGATACAGGCTGACGGACTCGGTAGGGCGCAAAATAGCGATCAGATCGACATGCGGTGCATCGAAACCCGTCGTCAGCACCGCCACGTTAACCAGGTAGCGCAACTGCTGTTGCTTAAAGGCTTCGATTAGCGCGTCACGCTCGCCTGGCGGTGTTTCGGCACTGACCAGAGCCGCCTCCCCACTTGGCAACAGACCATGCACTTCACGAGCATGTTCCACCGTGGAGGCGAAAATCATCACGCCTTTACGGGTTTCGGCGTATTCGACGATCTGGCTGATGATGTGCGGCGTGATGCGGTTTTGCTGTTTCAGCTCGCGGTTAAGATCCACTTCGCTGAACAGGCCGTTGCTTCTGGCCTCCAGGCGGCTGAAATCGTACTGCACGATCGGCATATCCAGCCGTTCTGGCGGCACCAGGAAGCCGTGTTTAATCATATAACGCAACGGCAGTTCATAAATGCAGTCGCGAAACAGGCTGTTGCCGTCACCACGGGTGATGCCGTGGTAGTGATATTGATAGATCCAACCTTTGCCCAGCCGGTAAGGGGTGGCCGTCAGGCCAAGCAGGCGCAGCTGCGGGTTGGTTTTTTGCAGGTGTTGAATAATCTGTTGGTATTGGCTGTCGTCATCGTCGCTGATGCGGTGACATTCGTCGACGATCAGCAAGGAAAATGCGCCGTCGAACAGCGACAAATTACGTGCTACCGATTGCACGCTGCCAAACACCACCTTACCGCTGCTCTCTTTTTGCTGTAGCCCGGCGGCGAAGATGTCGGCCTCCAGGCCGTAAGCGCAGTATTTGCTATGGTTTTGCGCCACCAGCTCTTTAACGTGGGCTAGCACTAACACCCGGCCACGGGCGCGTTTTGCCAACTCGGCGATCACCAGGCTTTTGCCAGCGCCGGTTGGCAGCACAATCAGGGCCGGTTCAGGGTGCTGTCGGAAATGCTTGATGGTGGCGTCGACCGCTTCCAACTGATAGGGGCGTAGGGTAAAAGCCATGCGTTAGTACCGCTCGCTGAAGTGGGCTGTAACATTCCACTGAAATTGTGACATTTTGCTCCTCAGACGGCGGAAAAATTTCTATTATTATGCCTTCTGCGGCTACGCAGTGCGAGAAGCATGGAAATTACTCCTGTTATGGCATCGTTTCCGTCGCTATACTAAGCGGCTTCCCTACGCGAACATCCTCTTCGAACCTGTTTTTTGCACCTGGTGCGACAACGGGGCGTCATATTTAGCAACCAGATCAATGCGATCATAACAACGACAGGCAAAGCAGATTCAATGCGACTGGACAAGTTTTTATCTCAGCAGTTGGGTATCAGCCGTGCGCTGGTAGCGCGTGAACTCCGTGCAAAACGTGTCACCGTAGACGGTGAAGTGGTCAAGAGCGGGGCGCTCAAGCTGGCTCCGGAACAGGAAGTGCGGTTTGATGGCAACGTGTTGTCACAGCTGAACGGGCCACGTTACTTCATGCTCAATAAGCCACAGGGTTATGTGTGCTCTACCGACGACCCGGATCATCCAACCGTGCTCTATTTCCTGGATGAACCCGTTGCATACAAGCTGCATGCGGCAGGGCGGCTGGATATTGATACCACCGGCCTGGTACTGATGACCGATGACGGCCAATGGTCGCACCGCATCACCTCACCGCGCCACCAGTGTGAGAAAACCTATCTGGTGACGTTGGAACATCCGTTGGCCGCCGATACTGCTCAGCAGTTCGAGCAAGGCGTGCAACTGCATAACGAAAAAGATCTGACCAAGCCCGCGAAGTTGGAAAAAATCGAAGATACCCTGGTGCGTCTTACCATAAGCGAAGGGCGTTACCATCAGGTGAAGCGCATGTTTGCAGCCGTGGGTAACCGGGTCATCGAATTACACCGTGAGCGTATTGGCGCCATTGTGTTGGATGACGATTTGGCACCGGGAGAATATCGCCCGCTGACCGAAGAAGAGATTGCCAGCGTAGGCGCCCCGCACCTGCTGGATTAATTTTTGCGACCGACCAAGGAGTCGTTGAACGTGCAACAGAACCGGACCTCTCACCTCGGTTTGATCTTTATTCTGGGCCTGCTGTCCATGCTGATGCCGTTGGCGATCGACATGTACTTGCCCAGCATGCCGATAATCGCTCAGGAGTTTGGCGTGGAGTCGGGCCGGGTGCAGATGACGCTCAGCGCCTACATGCTGGGCTTTGCCGTTGGTCAACTGTTCTATGGGCCGATGTCCGACAGCATTGGTCGCAAACCGGTGATCCTGTGGGGCACGCTGATTTTTGCTATCGCCGGTGGGGCCTGTGCGATGGCCCAATCGGTGGAGCAACTGATCAACTTGCGTTTCCTGCACGGGCTGGCTGCAGCGGCGGCAAGCGTGGTGATCAACGCCCTGATGCGTGACATGTTCACCAAGGACGAGTTCTCACGCATGATGTCGTTCGTGATCCTGGTGATGACCATTGCGCCATTGTTGGCTCCGATGATCGGTGGCGTGCTGCTGCTATGGTTCAGCTGGCATGCCATCTTCTGGACCATGGGGGCAGCGGCGCTGTTGGGGTCGGTACTGGTGGCGTTCTTTATCAAGGAGACGTTGCCCAAGGAGCGGCGGCAAAAATTCCATCTGCGCACCACGTTGAGGAATTTCGGCTCGTTGTTCCGCCACAAGCGCGTGCTGAGCTATATGCTGGCCAGTGCTTTCTCGTTTGCCGGGATGTTTTCTTTCCTCAGCGCCGGGCCGTTTGTCTATATCGAGCTGAATAACGTTTCACCGCAGCATTTTGGTTATTACTTTGCGCTGAACATCGTGTTTCTGTTCCTGACGACCCTGATCAATAGCCGCAACGTGCGCCGCCTGGGGGCGGTCAAAATGTTCCGCCTTGGTCTATTTGTGCAATTGACGATGGGTGTATGGTTGCTGGCAGTCACCGCCAGCGGGCTGGGTTTCTGGGCACTGGTGCTCGGGGTGGCGGTTTATCTCGGCTGTATCGCCATGATCTCGTCTAACGCGATGGCGGTGATCCTGGACGATTTCCCCCATATGGCGGGAACAGCCTCTTCGCTGGCTGGGACGTTGCGCTTCAGCATTGGCGCGCTGGTCGGGGCGATACTGTCCATGGCGCCAGGCAAAAGCGCATGGCCGATGGTTTCATCGATGGCGCTGTGCAGCATCGTTGCGGTGTTGTTCTATTTTTATGCCAGCCGCCCGCGCAATAACCCTGCCTGATTTGCCCCTCACCCTAACCCTCTCCCACAGGGAGAGGGGACCGGTCGAGCTGTTTTATCGTTACTGAGCTCACCTTTGCTCTTCCAATGAATGAGCCACATGTTAAGTCCTGTACCTGATCTCCGCCCTTGATGTTACTGAACGAACCACAGACTGACTTCTGCACTTGATGACAGCTCCGGCCCAGCTCCCTCTCCTTGGGGAGAGGGAGATCAAAGGCAATTAGACCCCAATCTACCTGTTTGCAAGTTTAAGTTTGTTGCTAAATATATGCAGGCTAACTAAACGGCGGTCAAACGAACTGTAGTTTTTTTGTTAAATATGGCAGCATTATTTTGTCAGGTGGCCAGAGGTGCAACCCGCTGGTTGGTGGGGCGTTTTCTTAGCGGTTAATTGGCCTTATTTTATTTTAAATCAAAGTATTATTGATTTAACCTGCCTTGGGCATTTGAGCGATATGTTTGCATAATGTAAAATTATACCGATTGTAAAGTAACCGCATTGCAAGAAAAAAATGTTGAGATCGCGACGGGAAAGGGTTACATATAACGCAAAAATGCGAGCTGAGTCGCAAAATGCCGTGAGAGAACCTTCTACGGTGGAGAAAAACTGAGTGATATCAGCAAGCGCAGGATGTGGTTAATTGTTTGTTGCAAATTTTACTTAAAAATAACATTTGTGGGCGGCAAAGTCGGATGATCCCGGCTATAACTAAGTCATCCTGTGATGTAAAAAGTGTTTCATCTTTTCATACTAGGGATTTCATGTGGATAGTTTCCAGCTTTCGGTAGTGCATCGCTTGCCGCAAAGTTATCGTTGGCTATCAGGTTTTACCGGCAGCAAGGTTGAACCGATACCGCTTAGCGGCATAGACGAAGATAACGATCTGATCGGCCTCAAGCTGCTCAGCCATGACGGGCGCGAAGCCTGGCGGGTCATGCAGCAGCTCAACCTGTCTCTGCAAGAGATCCAGGTCAATTGCTCCATCGTTGAATGGGAAGGCGAGCCTTGCCTGTTCGTTCACCAATGCGATGAGAGTGCCGCCATGTGCCGATTGAAAAACGTCGGTGCGGCGATTGCCGAGCAGCTCAGCGCGCAGTACCCCTTCTGAATGATGCCGCTAATCAACCAACTGCAATAACTGCTGCGTATAGGCAGCAGCAGGTGCGTTGAAAATCGTTTGGCAGTCACCCTGCTCCACGACTTCTCCCTGACGCAGTACGATCACCTGATGGCACAACGATCGTACCACCTGCAAATCGTGGCTGATAAACAGATAGGCCAGCCGGTGACGAAGCTGAAGTGACTTCAGCAGCGTCAGGATCTGCGCCTGTACCGATTTATCCAACGAGGACGTCGGTTCATCCAGGATCAACAGCTGCGGCTGCAGGATCAGCGCGCGGGCAATAGCGATACGCTGGCGCTGCCCACCCGAAAACTCTGTGGGATAACGATAGCGCAGAGCCGGATCCAATCCGACTTCCTCCAACGCCTCAATCACCCGCTGTTCGCGTTGCTCTGCGGTCAGTTGCTGGTGGATCTCCAGCCCTTCGGCGATGATTTGCAGCACGTTCAGGCGTGGATTCAGCGCGGAATAAGGGTCCTGGAACACGATCTGCATCCGGCTGCGGTAAGGCAACATCTGCTGGTTATTGAACTGATGCAGTGGTTGGCCATCAAACCATATCCCACCTTTTGAGCTCAACAAGCGCAGCAGCGCCAGGCCCGTCGTGCTCTTGCCTGAACCCGATTCGCCCACCAGGCCCACGCTTTCCCCAGGCTGTATCTCGAAGCTTAGATCTTTCAGCGCGTAGTTCTGATCGACGATACGCCGTAACAGGCCACGTTTGATCGGGAAACTGACCTGCAGGTGTTCCACTTTCAGCAGCGGCATAGGCTTATTGCTGGCCGGAAGCGGCAGAGGCTCGCCCACGTCTTCCGCAGCCAATAGCTGACGGGTATAGGCGTGCTGTGGGGCGCTAAACAGGCCGTCACGGCTATTTTGCTCTACGCACAACCCTTGGCGCATCACCGCCACGTTATCCGCCAACCGGCGCACGATGTTCAGGTTGTGGGTGATAAACAGCAATCCCATCCCCAGTTCCTGCTTTAACTCTTTCAGCAGCATCAGGATCTGCGCTTGAATGGTTACGTCTAGCGCGGTAGTTGGCTCGTCGGCAATCAACAGCTTGGGTTTGGTCAGCACCGCCATGGCGATCATCACGCGCTGACGTTCTCCGCCGGAGAGTTGATGGGGATAATCCTTCAGGCGCCCTTTGGCGTTACGTATGCCCACCCGATCGAGGCACTGGATGATTTCGGCACGGGCGCTATCACGGCGCATGCCCATGTGGAGCATCAGCACTTCAGCCAGTTGTTTTTCGATAGTGTGCAGCGGGTTGAGCGACACCATCGGCTCCTGGAAAATCATCGAGATCTGGTTGCCACGCACTTTGCGTAGTTCGGCTTCCGATGCATGTAACAGTGAGTTGCCGTTAAACAGAATATCCCCACCGGGATACACCACCGGCGGGGAAGGCAGCAACCGCAGTACGGAGAGGGCGGTGACGCTTTTGCCTGAGCCTGATTCACCCACTAACGCCAGCGTCTCCCCTTGTTCCACCTGTAACGAGACACCGTTGACCACCTGATTCAAGTTGCCCCCCTGGCGGAAGGCGATGCTGAGATCCTGAATAGCGAGCAGAGGAGTGGTCATATTAATGCGCCTTGCTTGGGTCGAAGGCGTCGCGCACCGCTTCGCCGATAAAGATTAACAGTGAGAGCAACACTGCCAGCACCAGGAAGGCGGTAATGCCCAACCACGGAGCTTGCAGGTTGTTTTTGCCCTGTAGAAGGAGCTCACCCAACGAAGGCGAACCGAGCGGCAAGCCGAACCCGAGGAAATCGAGAGAGGTGAGGGTGGTGATCGAACCGCACAGAATAAACGGCAGGAAGGTCAGAGTGGCCACCATGGCGTTAGGCAGCATGTGGCGATACATAATCACGCGATCCGGCACGCCCATCGCTCTGGCGGCACGAATGTAGTCGTAATTACGGGTACGCAGGAATTCGGCACGCACTACGCCCACCAGGCTCATCCAACCAAACAGGATGGTGATGCCCAACAGCCACCAGAAATTGGGTTGGATGATGCTGGACAGCAGGATGATCAGGAACAGCGTTGGCATCCCCGACCAAACCTCGATCAGCCGTTGCCCCCAAAGATCGAATCGGCCGCCGTAATAGCCCTGCGTCGCTCCCGCACAGATACCAATCACGCTGGAACACAGCGTTAGCGCCAGCCCGAACAGCATTGAGATACGGAAACCGTACAGCACCCGGGCCAGCACATCGCTGCCGTTACTGTCGGTGCCAAGTAGGTTTTGGCGTGACGGAGGCGATGGGAAGGGCACTTCGGTGGCAAAGTTGATGGTGTTGTAGCTAAAGCGGATCGGGGCCCAGATGGCCCAGCCGTGTTGCTCAATCTGCTTGATAACAAAGGGATCCTGAAAATCGGTAGTGGTATTCAGCTCCCCACCGAAGGTCGTTTCGCTATAGTTAACCATAAAGGGCACATACAGGCGGCCCTCATAGCGCACCAGCAACGGCCGGTCGTTGGCGATCAGGTTGGCGGCCAGGCTGAGCGCAAAGGCCACCAGAAAAATCCACAACGACCAGTAACCACGGCGGTTGCTGCGAAAACGTGCCCAGCGGGCCTGATTGATAGGGCTTAAGCGGCTCATTGACGGCCCTCGAAATCAATGCGCGGATCGACCAGGGTATAGGTGATATCGCTGACGATATTCAACAGCAGGCCGATCAGGGTAAATATGTAAAGCGTTCCGAACATCACCGGATAGTCGCGTTGCAGGGTGGCATCGTAGCCCAGCAGCCCGAGGCCGTTGAGCGAGAACATCACTTCGATTAACAACGAACCGGTGAAAAACATGCTGATAAAGGTGGCCGGGAAACCGGCGATCACCAGCAGCATGGCGTTACGGAACACGTGGCGGTAAAGGATTTTCTTCTCGTCCAGCCCTTTGGCGCGGGCGGTGACCACGTACTGTTTGCGGATCTCATCAAGAAACGAGTTTTTGGTCAGCATGGTCAGGGCGGCAAAGCCGCCGATCACCGTTGCCAGTACCGGCAGGGTAATGTGCCACAGATAATCGGTGATTTTACCGTACCACGGCAGCGTGTCGAAGTTGCTGGAAACCAGCCCGCGCAGCGGGAACCAGTCCAGATAGCTGCCACCGGCGAATAGCACGATCATCAGGATGGCGAACAGGAATGCCGGAATGGCGTAGCCGATGATAATCAGCGTGCTGCTCCAGGTGTCAAAGGCGCTGCCGTTGTGGATGGCCTTACGGATACCCAGCGGGATCGACACCAGATAGATGATCAGTGTACTCCATAGCCCCAGGGTCGCGGAAACCGGCAGACTCTGGCCAATCAGCTGCATCACCGAGGCACCGCGGAACAGGCTTTCGCCGAAATCGAGGCGCATATAGTTCCACAGCATGGTGAAATAGCGTTCGTGGAGCGGCTTGTCGAAGCCGTAACGCTTGGTGATCTCGGCGATCACTTCGGGATCCAGGCCGCGTGAGCCACGGTATTGGCCTTCGGCCACGTTGCCCGCGCCAGCCTTCATGTGCCCAAGGCCTTCACCCGCGCCACCGCCGCCAAATCCGCTGGTTTGCCCCATCTCAATAGAGGCAATGGCCTGGTCGACCGGCCCACCGGGGGCGATTTGCACGATGAAAAAGTTAATGGTGATGATCGCCCACAGCGTGGGGATCACCAGCAGTAATCTGCGTATCAGATAAGCGGCCACCGGAGGCTCCTTATTGCCGTTGCGCCGGCAAGCGTGCCGCCTTGTTGACGTCGAACCACCAGTTGTCGAACCCGATTGAATAGGCCGGGCGTACCGCTGGCGAAGAGAATTTGTCCCAATAGGCGTAACGGTCGTGATTGGAGTACCACATCGGCAGCATATACATGTTCCAGGTCAACACCCGATCCAGCGCACGGCCAAGGGACAGTAACGCTTTTTCATCCCCTTGATGCTTCACTATTTTCCGTACCAGGTCATCTATAGCTGGATCGCTGACGCCGGGGGTATTCCAACTCGAGGTGATATAATCTGAATCCCAACGGGTTTGTAGTGAGGTGCTGGGAAAAGGCATTGCAGGGTACACCGTCGGCATCATATCAAAGTCACGTTCACGCATGCGGCGGGTGAATTGACTGACATCGATCTCACGGATCTGCATATCGATGCCCAATCGCTTCAGGTTATGCTGGAAAGGCAGCACATATTGGAAATTGCTACCGCTTGGTAGCATCAGCTCAAAGGTAAAGGGTTTACCGGTTTTGCTGTTGACCAACTGCTGGTTTTTCACTTCCCAGCCGGCCTGTTTAAGCAACTCGGTGGCTTTCAGCAGGTTAGCTCGATCATTGCCGCTGCCGTCGGATGTTGGAGGCTGATAGATCGAGGTAAACACTTCTGCTGGCACTTTGCCTTTCAGCGGGGCCAGCCAGGCCAGTTCCGCAGCATCTGGGTAGCCGGTGGCAGCGTACTCGGTATTCTGGAAATAGCTGTTGGCGCGCTGATAGGCATCGTAATACAGCGCCTTGTTCATCCAGTCGAAGTCGAAGGCCAGGGTAATGGCTTCCCGCACTCGGCGATCGGCGAAAATCGGGCGCTGGATATTGAACGCTAACCAGCGGGCATTCTGTGCCGCCTGATTGGTTTCATCCTGCTTGATGATGAAGTTGCGTGCAAAGTTGCCGCCCTGATATTGAGTGGCCCAGCTTTTTGGCGAGCCTTCGACGCGGAAATCGTAAGCCCCGGCCTTAAAGGCTTCCAGCGCCACCTTATCGTCCAGGTAATAGTCATAACGCAGCGTATCGAAGTTATAGCGCCCACGATTCACTGGCAGATTGGCGGCCCAATAGTCGCGTACGCGCTCGTAGGTAATGTACTGGCCCAATCGGTAGCTGCCGATTTTATATGGCCCACTGCCGAGTGGAGGAATACTCAGTGGCTCATTCAGTTTATGATCTTTCCAGAAGCTTTCTGGCATGATGGGTAAGTTTAATAGGCCGAGTAGCTTATCTTTATCTGGCTCCGGGAGTTCTATGCGTACCGTCAGACGGGAGATAGCCTTGACTATGACGCCTTTGTAAATAGAACGGAATTGCGGCACCCCTTCGGTCATAAATTTGTTGAAGGTGAAGGCCACGTCGGCGGCGGTGATCGGGCTACCATCATGGAAGCGCGCGCGTGGGTTGATATCCAGCTCCATCCAACGCATATCTGCCGGGTAACGAGCCGATTCAGCAATCAAAGGATAATAGCTGGAAGGCTCATCGTCCGAGCTGGTGAACAGCGTATCGTAGAGTTCCCCGGTTCTTTCACCGGGCACGCCACGCGAGGCGAAACGGTTGAAGTTATCATAGGTGCCGATGGCTGCCAGCCGAACATCGCCGCCCTTGGGGGCCGCCGGGTTCACGTAGTCAAAATGGCTAAAGTCGGTGGAATATTTCGGCTCACCGAGCGTGGCGAAAGCGTAGCTTTCATTAAGGGTTTCGGCCTGCATGCTAAAACTGAGTGCCGAAAGCACCAAGGCAGCAAAAATGCGTACGGACATCTCTACGGTAAGCTCCTGCTATCTATACCCGTCGCCTTTCAAGCCAAGACTTGGAATACGTCGGATATAAGTCAATTAATCCAGCCGGTAGCATAGCATTTCAGGCTGGTTTTCTGAGTAAAGAAGTTTAAATATCAGGGATTAACTGCGGCCCGATAATCAAAAACGGCCTTATTCTGGCAAAAGGCCACAAACTCCTCAATCCCCAGTGGCTTACTGAAATAATAGCCCTGCATAAAATTAACGTCGCGTTCTTGCAGGAAACTCACCTGTTCGGCGGTTTCTACCCCTTCCGCCACGGTCAGCATGTTCAGTTTTTTAGACAACGAGATCACAGCATCCAGGACGGGAGCGGTCGCCGTATCCTGGCCGATGGTATTGACAAACCCGCGGTCGATCTTGAGGTAATCCAGGGTGAAGCGTTGTAGATAGATTAAGGCGCTGTGGCCGGTACCAAAGTCATCCACGGCGATCTCAACGCCCTGGCGGTGCAGCCACTCAAACTCTTCCAAGGCGTTTTGTTCTTCCACCATGCCGCGCTCGGTGATTTCAAACACCACGGTGAAATAGTCGGTCGGCAACTTAGCCAGCAGTTCGGTGATATCGTCATGGAACGAAGGCGCATTAAGGTGAGAAGGGGCAAGATTGATGCCCAGTTTGGCGCCCCGTGGCAGAGCTTGCACCAATTGCGGGATATCGGCCACGATCCTACGGAACAGGTGGCGGGTCAACGCCACGATCAGCCCTTCGCTTTCGGCATAGGGGATAAACAGATCGGGTGGAATGCGCCCCTCGGTGGGATGCTGCCAGCGTATCAATGCCTCAAGACCGGCGATGGTGTTGGTTGCGGAATGGAACACTGGTTGATATTCAACAAAGATCTCATTGTGTTTGATGCCTCTCATCAGCGCGCGTTCGGGGCTTTGACGCAGTATCTGCATATAGTAATACAGCGCACCCACCATCAGGGAGAGCACCAGGCTGCCCAACACGGTCAAACGGATATCATTAGCCGTCAGGGATTGATGGTAGAAGATCATACTCAGTGGATAGCCCGGGACGGCTAGCCGGCTGGCTTGGCTTTTAGGTAATTGCGCCAGCGGCATCATATTAGTGCCGAAGGTGGTTACCGCATGCTCGCCGATCACGATGGCAAATCCGGGAGTATCTCTATCGGGTGAACTGAGCAGCAGGTAGGGCGCCAGGGTGAGATCCAGCGTGGCTAATATGCCGGTGTTGCCTGGCCCGGGTTGGCGCAGCCACACGGCAATCGCCGGTTTTCCCGGTACCATCGGTGTGCCTTGCTGTAATGCCATATCCAGTGGTTTATGCCAGTCAATATCGGAATAGATATGGCTCATTCCCAGCATCATGTTACCGGTTGCCGAAGAGCAATAGGCAAAGCCGTCTTTGACCAGCACAAAGGTGCGTACGCCGGTGGTAAAAGCGGCACGATAGGTCAGGTCGGACTTGGCCTGTTCGCAGGATTTCCCCGTAAGCGGCATGATTTGCTGCATGATTTCTTGCAGATAATCGAGATAATTAACGGCATATTTTTGCGTACGGGTTTCGATTTTATGCTGATATTGCGTGCGCTGATGATCGATCAGAAATAAAGTGACAGAGGTAAAAACAAGGAAGAAAACGACTGCGACAATACAGCTTTTAGTCAGGCTACGCCGTGTGTTGGACGCATGGCGTGCAAATGCTCCCTTCAATCCCATTACTCGCCCCCTGAGCGCAGCATAAAAATATTCTTGTTATATTATTGGTGATTAATATATCCCACCGATCCTGCCTGCGTCATTATTCGCTTGGCTTGCGCTAAGGCTGTCTGTTTAGACACAGCGTAAATAGCGCGTGACGAAATGGCATGTCACTTGACGATGATAGGCTATTTTTTCAACCGTTGCGTGGTTTCTGGCGCAGTGATAATCGAAAATAGCGATGCGGGTTTGTTCGGCGCCAGCGTTACAGTGAAAAAAAACGCTGCCCTGGGGCAGCGTTCTCGTCTCGTTTGTTTGGTTTTCAGGACTTGATTCAGATACTACGCCGTTAGCTGGAACTTTTACCCAGTAACCGGCGGCCTTCACGATAACGTTTATCCCAATAGTTATCCGAAAGGCTGGAGATTGTCACACCACTGCTGGTAGAGGCATGAACGAATTTGTCATTACCCAGATAGATGCCGACGTGGCGGCCAGTAGAACCGGCGCGGAACAGCACTAAATCACCTGGGCGCAGTTTGGCGCGTTGGATTTGCTTGCCCATATCTTCTTGCTCATAGGTTGAGCGGGGCAGATCCATACCAAACTGTTCGCGGAAGGTTCGTTGTACAAACGCCGAGCAATCAATGCCGCGCTTGCTTTCACCACCTAAACGATAGCGGACGCCTTTCCAATCAGCATACTGGTCCATAATCTTTGACTTGACGTCAACGTTACGTACCATCGCTTCGAATTCATCCTGAGAGGCTTGCAGTAAAAGACCGTTTTTGTCATTAACTGCATGCATCTCAGTTTGTGATCTATCTAACTTCGAAGTGTTTGTTGAGCTACAGGCGGAGAGCACCAAGGCTGCCGCAATTGCAGGTAACACCCGCAAAAAATATCTCAGAAAAGGTTGAGATTTGACCATTGTAATTGTTTTCCCTTGAAGTCCTTAACGACGCTAGTCGTTATCTGAAAAATACCAAACGGAACGAGACTAGTTGGCACCGGCAGGAAGGACAATCAGTTAGCATCGGAAATGTGCAGGAACGCACAGTTTTCGGATTTTTACTAACGAGCCAAGCCAAACCAGGCACAAACGCATCCGAGAGTACCGGAATGAAGTGAGGATTGCGAGCCTTTTTCCGACATTCTTTATATGAAATTGTGATGTAACATAATGTAAATCTTCATATAAAAAAACGCGGTTCAGCGGTTATGTTGGATTGGCGTTAATTAATGGGGTAGGCATGTTAACGGTGTGGTTGTTGAGTAAACAAGATGCGACAGGTAAATCACCGAGAGGCGCTGGCCTCCCGGCTATCATAATCTAAAGTTATGGCTGCGTTGGGCGATACTTACCAGGTAATCTGCAGTTCAACCAGTGGATCACAACATCGCTGGCCGGAGTCATCAGCCACCAACTGGTACCGACCATCACCACCGACAGCGAACCGACGGCAATATCGGTAAACCAATGTGCACCGATCATGATGCGTGGCAGGCAGAAGACCAGGGTGATCAGCAGCGCGATGGCAAATGCCGTGCGGTTAAAGTAGCGCAGCATAAAGCAGGAGAAAATCAACAGCATCATGCCATGATCGCCAGGGAAGCTGTCGCTGGAGGCGTCTTTGGTTGGGATCCCGGTGAGTTCGCTGACCCGGTTGATATTGTCAAAGGTCAGGGTGGGGCTGGCGTGTTTTACCGGCAGCAGGTGACCAAACTGGTTGAGCACCACTCCCGTTAACAACATCACGACGCCGGTAACGATCAGACGGCGGCGTCCAAAGGCATCCTGCTTGAGGTAGAAGAAAAGGTACAGTAGCCCCATGGCGATGAGCGAAATGACGTCGAATATTCGATTGTTGGTGATCGCCACCATTCTCAGAAACCAGGCATCGCTGGCCAGATGTTGGTTGAAGAAGAAAAAGATTGCTGAGTCAATCTTGAACCAGAACCCGTGATCCTTGGGTAAATACCAGGAAAGAAATAGCACGATGCCCAAGACGTTGAGCATGAGGATGAAGGGTAAATTGCGGCGTGTCATGGCTAACCTGTAAAAAAATCAAAAAAATAATGCCAACGTTAAAAGCATTAACTTAAACGGATATTAAACAAGGCCGATTGCAAAGCATTCCAGTTGGCCTCGTCGCTGTGGATCAATTCGATACGGCTGTCGAGCGGAGCGGTGGGACGCGTCTCGATACTGAGATCCTGCCCTTGGCGGTTGATCAGCAAACTGCCTTCGGCAATGCGTACGACCGCCTTGGCCCGCTCAACCGGAGCTAGCCTGATCCATTCCATCATACCGACGGTATCAAAGACGGTTTCCCCATCGAAAATCCAGCCGCAGCTGGTGAATCCTTGGCCTTGGTTGAGGGCTCGGCGCCAGCGGGAGTTTTCAGGCAAACGCAACGCCGCTAATCCTTGGGTCTTGGCGTGGCTATGATGATGCTGTGCGTCCGGCAATTCTGTGCAATTGGTGCGTGGCCGATCCAACAGCGTGATATCCATGCGCCCCTGCTCAATGGAAAAGACCGGCCGCTGCTGGCCATGTAACGTTTGCCAGGCTTCCAGTGCCTGAGCATCTTGCGGCTGCCAGGTATCCATTTTATTGGCGATGATGACGTCGGCCGCAGCCAGTTGATCGCGAAAATTTTCATTTTCGCTATAGCGAGGTTCGCCAAGTTGGCGGGGATCAAGCACACAGATCGTTGCCAGCAAATCGATCCATCCGCCATAGGTTTCCTGAGTCAACAGCGCCAGGATCTGCTTGGGGTGACCTAATCCAGTGGGTTCAATCAGTAACCGATCGGGTTTGGTCTGTTGCAACAACATATTCAACCCTACCTGCATAGGTAACCCGTTAACGCAGCACATGCAGCCACCGGGGATCTCTTTCAACACCGCACCGCTGTCGGCCAACAGGGCGCCATCGATACCAATCTCGCCAAACTCGTTGACCAGCACGGCCCAGCGCTCATTTTCCGGCTTGGTGGCCAACAGGTGTCGAATGGTGGTGGTTTTCCCGCTACCGAGAAAGCCTGTGATCAGATTGGTTTTTGTCATTTGGAGATCCCCGTTAATGATGTTTTTAATTGATTGAAAGTGAGCAATTATTTGCTTTTTTATCGCGTTTGCACATAGGCGTGCCAGATCACAAATATAAGCATGAAAACCGCCTGTTTTTGGCGTTTTTTTTCTGCTGAAATGTTAGGACTTTTCCCATAAAAAACGTGGCATTAACAAAGTCAATTGTACCGTACCGTATTGTTTCCACGACCTTAATGCACCGATTAGCCATAAAAAAAACCACCTATCCTTGCGATTATTCCTAAAAAAATAACCTATCTTTAAAGTGGCTTAACAAAAGTGAGGTTGCCATGAATAGCTTACGGTTAATTATGATCGCAGGAGCGTTGTTTTCATGGATGGCAGCAAGTCATGCGGGTTCCACAGGTGGCGTTATCAACTTCGTGGGTGCCATTGTCGAAGGGCCTTGTACGGTAGATGTTAGCAACTCAACGGCGAATACCCAATGCTATCGTAACGGGCATAACTACACAGGCACGCAAAGGCTGGCAAGTTTTGATGCCAGCAGTAAAGAGCTTCCGCTGAATATCGGTACCACCGAAATGCGGTGGGTAGACCAGCAGAAAAAACTCGCAATAATGACGGTAATTTATCGTTAAGTCCTCTGTCATGCCGAGTGGGGCTCGGCATGACATCCCCAGACCCCGCACTTTGTTTCGTTTTCATACCTTTCATTGCCCAACCGACTGACCAGGACTGCGTACGGTAAGCCGTCTGCCAACTGGCCGTTACTGGATATCAAATTAAGACTTTTCCGACTTGAAATCTGTATTTTGCGGCAATAAATTATGCGCCGCCAGAGAGGTGGAACCCCATCTAACTAAATGATAAATAGATGAAACCTCTCTAACTTGCGTTTAATCCAAGAACTTTTTTTCAGGTTTATATTGGCTTAATAACAAGTGAGGTGCCCATGAAAAGCTTACGGTTGTTTTTGATCGCAGGAATGTTGTTTTCATGGCTGGCAGCAGGCGTGGCCAATGCAGCTACCGGAGGCGTGATCCACTTCTATGGTGCCATTGTCGAAGGCCCTTGCACGGTGGAAGTCGCTGACTCAACGGCACAAACGCAATGCTATCGCGACGGGAAAAACTACACCAGCAAACACCAGTTAGCGAGCCTGGAGAGCGGTAGCAAAGAGTTGCCAGAGAATCTCGGCAAGAGCGAAATCAAGTGGTTGGATCAGCAAAAAAAACTCGGAATAATGACGGTGGAATACCGTTAATCCACATTCAGTCAAGTGGCCGTCATGCCTGGTTGATTGGCATGGCGGCCGATAGAGATCAATTCAACTGGGTGGTTACCCAATCTTTTACCGTCTGGCGCGCTCCTCGATCGCGCAATGACAGATAGGCCCGTGTTACTTCCGCCACAAACGCACTATCCGTTGGCAACTGATCGCCAAACACGCTTTTCAACGCCAGCAATGCAGCCACGCGGGGTTCACCGTCCTGTGAACAACTGACGGCCTGTTGCAACGTGGCCAGCATCGGGTCGCGGATATCAATCGATTGCCCTGCGTCATCAATCCCACCGACATAACGCATCCAGCCCGCGACGCCAAGCGCGAGCCCCGCATGGCTACCGCCATATTGCCGATGCCAGCGGATCGATTCCAGCAGGCGCTGAGGCAACTTTTGCGTGCCATCCATAGCGATCTGCCAGGTGCGGTGTTGCAGTGCCGGGTTGCTGTAACGTTCGATCAACTGCTCGGCGTAGGCGGCCAGATCGATGCCAGCGACCTGCAGCGTCGGAGCCTGCTCGTTCAACATCAAATGGTGTGCGGCGCGGCGATAATTCTCATCTGCCATGCAGTCAACAATGTATTGGTAACCCGCTAGATAACCGAGGTAGGCCAGGAAGGAGTGGCTGCCGTTGAGCATCCGCAGTTTCATTTGCTCGAACGGCAGAACATCATCCACCAGTTGTACACCGGCATCCTCCCAGCGTGGGCGGCCAGCGACAAAATTATCTTCCACCACCCATTGAATGAAGGGTTCACAGGCAATAGCGCATTCATCACGCACGCCACCCAAAGCGGCGGCGATTTCATCCAGCGTTTCTGGCGTAGCGGCCGGAACGATGCGATCGACCATGGTGCTGGGGAAGGTGACGTGTTGAGCGATCCACTCGGCGAGTTGTGGATCGCGCGCTTTGGCCAGCCCGGTCACCGCATTGCGTACCACGTGGCCGTTCTCTGGAATGTTGTCGCAGGACAACACGCTAAAGGCGGGTAGATGGCGCTCTCGACGCCGGCGTAGTGCTTCCACGAGGATCCCCGGCACCGTGGTGGGTTGGGTCGGATTAGCCAAATCGGCTTTGATCGCGTCGTGTTGCAGATCCAGTTGGCCGCTACCCGGTTCGATGCAGTAGCCTTTCTCCGTAATGGTCATGGAGACGATCGCCACCTGCGGTTCGGCCAGCTTTTCCAGCACGGCGTCGATGCCTTCTAATTTGCGATGTACGCTTTCGTGAACGGCTCCCACAACTATGGCCTGATCGCCCGCCGCGCCCTTTTCTAACACGGTGTAAAGGTGATCCTGATCGCGCAGGGTCTGGAATAGCTTATCGCCGCCGAACAGGCTGATCTCGCAGATCCCCCAATCGCCGCCGTTACGGTTGAGTACCCTGTCGGTCAGCAATGCCTGGTGAGCGCGGTGAAAAGCCCCAAAACCCAGGTGAACAATTCGGCTGCGCAGGCTCTGGCGATCGTACTGGGGCAGTTGTGTCTTGGCGGGCAACGGTGAGTTGGCGATAGTTTTCATTAATGGCTCCATGACGAGAGCAAGGGCCGGTTGATCGCTGGTATAAAGCTATCAGACCAGTTAGCCGCAGGTGTATGCCCGGCTCTCGCGTATCTGTTAACAACCGCCAGTGTATGGCGGTAGAGAGGTGAATGAAATTGGTCAGTCCAAAATATCCC
The DNA here is from genome assembly GCF_046269175.1 of Serratia sp. J2. Lineage (NCBI taxonomy): Bacteria > Pseudomonadati > Pseudomonadota > Gammaproteobacteria > Enterobacterales > Yersiniaceae > Serratia > Serratia sp. J2. Next base: position 3,503 of record NZ_JBKABN010000046.1, on the reverse strand, counting down.
AGGATCGTGAGTTGGATCAATCAATCGACGTTTCTGTTTTGACAGCACGCCGCTAATCAGTAAGGTTAAAGATGAATGATATCTACTGCAATGTGGTATAACAGGATTGATTTGATTTTGCGATCTACCTCACCACCGATACCGCTTCAACGATGACAGAGCGACTTTTACAAGGATAAATCAATGGAACAAACATGGCGTTGGTATGGGCCGAACGATCCGGTTTCGCTGGACGATGTGCGTCAGGCAGGTGCAACCGGCGTAGTGACCGCGTTACACCATATCCCTAATGGCGAAGTGTGGCCGGTTGAACAGATCAAGGCGCGGCAGGCCCTGTTGGCGGAAAAAGGACTGGTGTGGTCGGTGGTGGAAAGTATCCCGGTGCACGAGGAAATTAAAACCCACAGCGGCAACTACCAACGTCATATCGCCAACTATCAACAATCGCTGCGCAACCTGGCGGAATGTGGCATTGATACCGTGTGCTACAACTTTATGCCGATCCTCGACTGGACGCGTACCGATCTGGAATACCCACTGCCGGACGGTTCCAAGGCCTTACGCTTTGATCAGATCGCCTTTGCGGCCTTCGATTTGCATATCCTGTGCCGCCGTGGGGCAGAAAAAGATTACACCGACGAAGAGCAGGCCCAGGCCCAAAGCTATTTCAAGGCGATGAGTACGGCAGATATTGCCAAGCTGACCGGTAACATCATTGCCGGGTTACCTGGGGCGGAAGAGGGATACACGCTCGATCAGTTCCGTGCCCGGCTGGCGGAGTACGATCATATCAATAAGGCGCAGTTGCGCGAAAATATGGCCGTCTTCCTGCGCGCTATCGTGCCGGTGGCGGAAGAGGTGGGTGTCAGGTTGGCAGTGCATCCCGATGATCCACCGCGCCCCATCCTCGGCTTGCCACGTATTGTTTCCACCATTGAAGATATGCAGTGGCTGAAAGAGACGGTAGATAGCATCTATAACGGCTTCACCATGTGTACCGGTTCTTACGGCGTGCGTGCGGACAACGATCTGGTGCGGATGATTGAAACCTTTGGCGATCGCATTCACTTTACCCACCTGCGCGCTACCTGCCGCGAGCAAAACCCTAAAACCTTCCATGAAGGGGCGCACTTGCAAGGGGATGTGGATATGGTTGCGGTGGTTGAAGCTATCCTGGCAGAAGAACAGCGCCGTCATAAAGCGGGCGATCTGCGGCCTATCCCAATGCGACCAGACCATGGTCACCAGATGCTGGACGACCTGAAGAAGAAAACCAATCCGGGCTATTCGGCCATTGGTCGGTTGAAAGGTTTGGCGGAGGTTCGTGGGGTCGAGCTGGCGTTAAAGCGGCGGTTTTTCCCGGAATTACTCTAGTAAAAGCAGGGCGCACTCAGGTTGCGCCCCTACCGTTGACTAGTCTGCGCGGCTCATATAGCGGCGTTCTGCAATATGAATGCGGATTTTATCACCGCTGCTCAGGTACTCCGGTACCAGAATGGTCAGGCCGGTCGCCATGGTGGCCGGTTTGTTACGCGCACTGGCAGAGGCTCCTTTGATGCCCGGAGCGGTTTCAACAATCTCCATATCCACGGTCTGCGGCAGCTCCAACGCCAACACCTGGCCATCCAGCGTCAGTACCTGCATACCCGGCAAGCCCGCTTCAGGGATGAACAGCAGCTCATCTTCGATCTGATCTTTCTTGAAGATATAAGGGGTGTAGTCTTCATCGTCCATGAACACATACTCTTCGCCGTCAATATAGGAGAAGTTTACCTTGCGGCGGGACAGGCTGATGGTGTCCAGAATATCATCGCCTTTAAAACGCTCTTCTACCTTCAGCCCGGTACGGACGTCGGAGAAGCGCATTTTATACAGCGTGCTGGCACCACGGGCGCTTGGGCTCTGGACATCGATGTCCTTTACCAGCAGCAGTTTGCCGTTGTAATTGATCGCCATACCGCGCTTGATTTCGTTCGCTCTTGCCATTGGAATACCCTGTCAACATAGATTTTAGGAAGTTGCGACAAGTTACTCGCGCCGTGCTTTTCAGGCAAGAGCCGCGCGCAAAAAGAGTGGGGAAAACGGGCGGCCGTGGCCGCCCCTGAGGCTTATTTGAACACCGGCAGCAGATCTAATAGCGTTAGCACGTGGGCCACGGCGTTAATCGCCCCAAACAGGATGATGAACAGGATCATGCCTTGGCCGCCGGGAGCACGATAGCTGGCCTGTGGGAAACGGCGGCGGCTGGCGCGTGCCATCATGGCAGGAACGATCACCGCCCAAATGGTGGCGGCCAGGCCAGCAAAACCGATGGCGTAAAGGAAACCGTTCGGGAACAGTAACGCGGCCAGGGTTGGCGGCACAAAGGTCACCAGTGCCGATTTGGTGCGGCCTGCCTGGTTATCCTTGAACTTGAAGAAGTCGGCGAGAAAATCAAACAGCCCCAGCGACACCCCCAGGAATGAACTGGCCAGCGCCATATAAGAGAAGGCGTTAAGCAGTTGGCCTACGGCATAGCTACTGGAAACGTTACCCATCTGCTTGAGCAGGCTGCCGATGTTGCCCCCTTCGGCGATCACCTGCTTGAAGGCATCACGGGCGATATTGCCCTGGATCACATACTGCCACAGGATATAGATCGCCAGCGCCAGCAAGGTGCCGTATACCAGGCTGCGCACCACGGCACCGCTGTCTTTTTGATAATACTTCACCAGACCAGGTACGTTGCCGTGGTAGCCGAACGAGGTCAGCAGGTAAGGCAATGCCGCGAGCGCATAGGGCAGGTAGTTGGCGTCGCTGCCGCCCTGGTTGAACAACACGGCAGGCTGCACGTGGGTGAACATATCACCGACGGACAATACAAAGGTGATCACCATGCCGCCGATCAGAATGGTGCTAAGGCGATCCACGGCGCGGGTGGATAACCAGACGATAAAGGCCACGACGATGGCAAACACCAATCCAGACAGAGTTTGGTTGGCGCCGAAGACGCCTTCCAGCGTATGGGCGATGATCGAACCGCCCGCCGAGATATAGGCATAGGTCAGAATATAGAGTACGAAGGTGATCGACAGGCTGTTAAGGGTATTCCAGCCTTTGCCAAGCAGATCTTTGACCACGGTGTGGAAGCTGGCGCCCGCCGGATAATTCATGGTGGCTTCCAGAATCATCAGCCCGGAGATCAGCATACAGAACCAGGTATAAATCAGCAGCGCCACGGAGCCGCTGAACCACACGCCAGAAGTTACGATAGGGATAGAGAACATACCTGCACCTACGGCGGTGCCGGCAATGATCATCGCGCCACCGAGGACGGAAGGGCGGGAAAGCTTCTGGATGGTGTCCGCAGACATTATTGCTCCTGATTGGCCGTTGGCCTTGAGTTCTTTTGTACTAGCTCAATGGTACGTGCGCGATGTGTGCATGTAAAGCGGATATTTGGTGGGATTGGTGCAATTTTCAGCGCTTAGTGCGTTATTTTGGTGGTTTTCCCCTCACCCCAG
>NZ_JBKABN010000045.1:0-26295 GCF_046269175.1 Serratia sp. J2 | reverse complement strand
CGGCTCCGGACTGGCTCCCTCTCCCCGTCCCCGTGTTCATGTAGCCCCTGATCTTTACATCGGGAGAGGGTTGGGGTGAGGGGATATTGGTGACAAGCATCAGGGGCACTTGCTGCCCCTGAAACTGCTGATATTCCTCACCCAACTTGGCATGTAGGGATGTGCCCCTCTATTTCACACCATGCTGGCTGAACCAGGCCAACATGCGCTGCCATCCGTCGGTGGAAGCCTCCGCGTTATAGCTTGGCCGGTAATCGGCGTGGAAAGCATGCCCCGCTTCTGGATACACCACGATTTCCGCATCGGCATTGGCCGCACGGATCGCCTGGCGCATGGTTTCCACCGTATCCAGCGGAATGCCGCCGTCTTGTCCACCGTATAGCCCAAGCACCGGCGCCGAAAGATCGGTCGCGATATCAACCGGGTGCTTCGGCGAATTCAAGGTTTTCTCCCCCACCAGCTTGCCGTACCAGGCCACCGCCGCTTTCAGCTGCGGATTATGCGCGGCATACAGCCAGGTGATGCGGCCGCCCCAGCAGAAACCGGTGATCGCCAACTTGCTGGCATCGCCGCCGTGGCGCGTTGCCCAGTGCGCAGCGTGATCCAGATCGGCCAATACCTGGCTGTCTGGCACCTTGCTGACCAGCTTTTGCATCAGCTCGCTGATTTCGCTGTACTCTCTGGCATCGCCCTGGCGGAAATAGAGTTCTGGAGCGATGGCCAGATAGCCCTGCTTAGCCAAACGGCGACACAGATCCTGAATGTGTTCATGCACGCCAAAAATTTCCTGCACGACCAGCACAATTGGGAACGGCCCTTGATGATGGGCCGGTTTGGCGATATAGGCTGGCAGATCGTCCCCCTGCGAAGGGATGGTGGTTTCCCCCACGTGTATATCCTGCACATCGGTCAGAATGGTCGAGGTGGCCAACGGTGCGACGGCCGGGGTAAATCCCCCTTTGGCCTGTTTTAACGTTATTTGTTGTTCTGTTTTCATTGATTGCAGGCTCCATGCGTTAGAGAAAAAGCGCGGCAGTTAACTATAGGCAGATTAGCGCTTATTAGCACAGCATGGCGAATTTTCGCGCAGGATAGCAATGACTGCTCAGGCAGCAACTTGGTATAAACTGAGTGGAGATTAAGCTTGTCAGGGTTTTTTATGTGATTTAAATCACAAAAATAATGTAGATGAATTTCTGTTTCTTTATTCAAGGTGATGATCATCACGAAATTTAACAGCGATTGTCAGTAGAATCTCTGTTTGTTCCTCCCAAAAACCGTATCCATGAGGAGTCCCCCATGTCTCAGTCTGACGTTTTCCACCTCGGTCTCACTAAAAACGATCTGCAAGGCGCTACATTGGCCATCGTCCCTGGCGATCCGCAGCGTGTTGAGAAAATTGCCAAGCTGATGGAAAACCCGGTTCACCTGGCTTCCCACCGCGAATTTACCTCTTGGCGTGCAGAACTGGATGGCAAGGCCGTGATCGTGTGCTCAACCGGTATCGGTGGCCCGTCTACCTCGATCGCCGTTGAAGAGTTGGCACAGCTGGGTATTCGTACCTTCCTGCGTATCGGCACGACCGGTGCCATTCAGGCCAATATCAACGTGGGCGACGTGCTGGTGACAACCGCCGCTGTGCGCCTCGACGGTGCCAGCTTGCACTTTGCCCCAATGGAATTCCCGGCAGTGGCGGACTTTGCCTGTACCACTGCGCTGGTTGAAGCCGCCAAGGCCAGCGGTGCTACCACGCATATCGGCGTGACCGCCTCTTCCGATACCTTCTATCCAGGCCAGGAACGTTACGACACCTATTCCGGCCGTGTGGTCAGCCGCTTTAAGGGCTCGATGGAAGAGTGGCAGTCGATGGGCGTGATGAACTATGAAATGGAATCCGCCACCCTGCTGACCATGTGCGCCAGCCAGGGCCTGCGTGCGGGGATGGTTGCCGGTGTGATCGTTAACCGCACCCAGCAAGAGATCCCGAATGCGGAAACCATGAAGAAGACTGAAAGCCAGGCGGTGCAAATCGTCGTTGAGGCTGCTCGCCGTCTGCTGTAATCCAAATCCTCGTTAAAAGCGGGCCGTTTGACGGCCCGTTTCCCCTTCTGTTACGGTTATCCCCCTCTGCGTCATGCTGCTGGCCTTCTGTTGTTGGTGTTTACCGATTGCTGGCTGATGTGGCGGCATATCCCGAGACAATCAATGTAAGGACGTCTATGACCGCTCAGATCCTGCTCCATCCTTCACTTGCGCCGCTTGACGGTGGTATCAACTTCCGCGATTTAGGCGGCAACAGCGTGGCCGATGGCCGCCGTATCAAACGCGGGCTGCTGTTTCGTTCCGGCGCTCTGGATCGCTTGAGTGAAAACGACTGTCGCTACCTGGCTCAGATGCCAATGCGTTCGGTGCTGGATTACCGCGACTTCGACGAAGTGCAGGCCAAACCTGACGTGCTATGGTCGGGAGCCGACTATTACCACGTGCCGGCCAATCCACTCAGCAGCGAAGTGAATGCCAACCTTGAAAAACTCACCGACGAAACGCTGGCCAAGTTTGATGCCCGGGCTTTTATGCTGGAGCTGTACCGCCGCCTGCCGTTCAATAACGCCGCCTATCGCCAACTGGCGCAGTTGCTGGCTCAGCCTGAAGGCGGTGCGATTGTGCAGCACTGTGCGGTAGGCAAAGACCGTACCGGAGTCGGTTCGGCGATGGTGTTGCTGGCTCTGGGGGCGGATGAAGCTACGGTAATGGAAGATTATCTGCTGACGGAAACCACGCTGGCGAGCTACCGTGAACACATGCTGGATCAGATCTCTAGCCGCCTGAACGACGCCTCGGTGGCGCAGTTTGCCTATGTGCTCAGCGCACGTGAAGAGTTCCTGGCGACCGCGTTGGGTTGCATTCATGAGCAATATGGCTCCACCAGCCGTTGGTTGGAGGCCGAATATGGGCTGGGGCAACGCCAGCTCGAGACGTTGCAGGCACTCTATCTGGAATAACGGCACCATGTTTAACCGGGGTTTAACCAGTGAGGGAGGGGACTGCGTATTCTTGAGGTCGGATCCGTTCTCAAAAGGAGCAGGCTATGAGCCTCAATGACGTCATTCACTGGGTAGGTGAAGTGGTACGCCAGCATGAAGCCTGGGCGATCCCGATCGTCTTCTTCCTTGCATTTGGCGAGTCGCTGGCCTTCCTCTCGTTGTTGTTGCCTGCCACGGTTATTCTGCTGGGGTTGGGGGCGTTGATTGGCGAGAGCGGCATTGCCTTTTGGCCGCTCTGGGCTGCGGCCGCCGCCGGTGCCTTCTTTGGTGACTGGCTCTCCTATTGGGTCGGCTATCACTATCAGGGGCGTGTCGCTCATATGTGGCCGCTGTCACGCAATCCACAGCTGTTGGTGCGTGGCCATGCGTTTTTTGAGCGATGGGGCGTACTGGGCATTTTCTTTGGGCGCTTCTTCGGGCCGTTGCGCGCCGTGGTGCCGCTGGTGGGGGGCATCTGTGCCATGCCGCAAACCGCGTTCCAGATTGCCAATGTGGCCTCGGCAATGGTCTGGGCTTTCGGCATCCTGGCACCTGGCGCCTTTGGTATCAAATGGTTTACCCAGTGGATGGCATGAACCGGTGCCGTGCCAATTAGCCTCATATTTTAATTATTCAGCGTCACAGTGAGAATTCGATCACGAATTTATCCTTATCCGGTGCTTTTTAATTCCCTTATTTTTTTAACAGTGTTATTTTCCCAATAAGTGGATTGTTACTGTGAATAAACAGGCAAAACCCAAACCCGTTGACGAACCAATGTCATGGGTTTGGGTTTTTTTTCGCCCTTATTTTGGCAAATGATCTGCCGATGATTAAAAAAATTAACCTATAGACGTTATTTTGTTCACTAAGGAAAAATTAATGAAAATTAAAACCTGGCTACTGGCCTCCGTAGTTGCCGTTTCCTCTGCTGCGGCTTTCAACGTCACTGCCGCGCAAAGCGATAGCGTCGATATCTATTTTGCTCGCCACGGTAAAACGCTGCTCAATACCTACGATCGCGTGCAGGGCTGGGCTGACTCACCACTGACACCGGCTGGGATCGAAACCGCGCGCTATCTGGGTGCCGGGTTGAAGGGGATCCCTTTCGATAGCTTCTACACCAGCGACGCTGGCCGCCAGCGTGAAACGATGCAGGTGATCCTCAAGGAAATGGGCAAGTCGGATGCCAAGGTCACGGAACTGACCGACCTGCGCGAAATGTTCTTCGGCGGTTTTGAAGGGCGCGCTAACGCAGAAATGGCCGACGCTGCTGCCAAGAAGCTGGGCCTGGCCTCTGGTGCCGAGATGTTCAAGCAAATGGGCGAAGGCAAGGTCAGCCTGATCCCGATGGTGGATGCCATCACGCAAAGCGATGATAAGCAAGAGGCGGAAAGTGCGCTGCAGGTCAAAACCCGTATGCAACGAGCCTTGCATACCATGGTGCAGAATGCCGTAAAGAATGGGGATAAAAACATCCTGGCGGTCTCTTCCGGGCTCTCGATGCAGATGATGATTTCCGATATGACCGATAACCCGAACAAAAATAAGCCACTGACTAATGCGGCAGTCGTCAAGATGACTTATAAAAACGGGAAATATACCGTAACCGATATTGGCGATATGACTTATGTCGCTAAAGGGAAAGCGTTACTAAATAAAGCACCTTGATTATTACCCAATAAAAATAACGCACCCTTTTGGCTCAGGGATATTATCTGAGGCGATAGCATATCGCCTCGGCAGGGATTTTCTATACCTTTTTCGGGGATAACAATAATGAAACGTTCTGCTTTAAGCTGTCTGATCGCTATTTCGCTATTCTCCACCGCGGCCCAGGCCAGCGTTGATGACGTCCTGGATTCGTCCTTTTTCAGTGACAGCCACGCTGAACTGTCGCTGAAAAACTACTGGAAGTACCTCAAGGAAGATGCCGCCAACCCAAAAGAGGTGCACAACGCCTGGGGGCAAGGGCTGGCGCTGGGTTATCAGTCTGGCTATCTGGCGGACTTTATCGGCGTTAATCTCGATTACTACAGCGCGGTAAAGTTGGGTGCCAGCGATTACTTCAATACTCGTGGGGTGCTATATAACAACGGTCCCGGCAACAGCAAAGAGAATGCTGCTGGTTATAGCAAGGTGGGCCAACGCTATATCAAGCTGAAAGGCGACGTAGGTGGCGCGGCGCTGAATGCGCAGGCTGGCTGGCAGGTGTTGCGTAACTACGGCGTGATTTCCACCTCCACTCGCCTGTCGCCTACGACTTACCTGGGTTGGTCCGGTGGCGTATCCGGTGCCGGGCTCTCTTTGCGCGGCGCGTATGTTGAACGTTCTATGGATCGTAACTCCCCTGACAGCCTGCGTTTGCAGACCAACGATGGCCGCTATATCAACCATCTCGCCAGCGCTGAGTTGGGCTATGAGAATAAGCAATTTAATGGGCAACTGGCCTATGGGGAATCTCAGGACTATTTACGCCGCCAGATCTTGCGGGTGGGGTACAAAGCCAATGAGAAACTCAGCCTGGGCAGCCAGATTTACACCACTCAGGCGCTGGATGACTATAAACAGATGGCGCTGAGCAAGCGCAACTTCGATCATAACGCCAACCACTATGCGCTGGATGCCAAATGGCAGGAACCGCTATGGAGCGTCAAGGTCGGCATCGCCCATACGCGAGCACCGAAGGGCGACGGCCAGCTTGGTTTCTACCCGCGCCATATGTCCAAAAATTCACGCGGTACCTTTACCTCCATGGCCTATGCGGGTGAAGACTATATGCGCGATGGCGAAACCATGCTGGCCACCATGGCCGAATACCGCATCACGCCTGAGTTTACCGCCGGGCTGGCGGGCAACGTGGGCCAGTTTAGCTACCAAGGTGCCGCGGTGCGTACCGGTGAGATCAACGTCTTTGGCCGCTGGGCTCCCTCCCATCCCAAGCTGAAAAACCTGACGGTATTCGCCATGGCTGGGCCGGGTTGGTCTTATAAGAACAGCAATAAAACGCCGATACTGGTGGATGGGCATTCGCAGACCTCCCACTCGCTGTCCGGCGAGTTTATCGCCGAATATCGCTTCAAGCTGTTTTAACCTGCCTTATTAGCGCGGTACCGCCGTGGTTACCGCGCTCACTTCCACATAAAAACAGACTGGACATCCATACAGGCTCCCTTTAACGTGGCAGGCATCAGGCGTAAAACGCGCCGCAAGTGCATGTATGACAGGAGGCAGGGTGGATACCAGTTTGGTTTACGGTATTGGTGGCGTAGCGATAGGTTTACTGCTGGGGTGGTTGATCGCCAGCCTGCGTGCGCAGCAGCACGGTGCGCAACATGAAACCGACCTGCGTCTGCTGGAACAGTCTTTACAGCAGGCACAGCTTGAAAATGCCTCCCGCCAAGAGACGCTGCAACGCCACGAACAGCTGCTACGGCAAAACGATCTGGAACTGCGCACCCTGCACAGCCAACTGGCCGCCGGGCAGGAGAGGCTGCAACAGCTCAACCATTGGCGCAATGAATGTGAATTGCTGAACCAGGAGCTACGGGCGCAGCGTGAAGTCAACAGCGCTCAGGAAGCCGAACTGCGTGAGGTGACGATCCGCCTGGAAGAGACCAGGATGGCCGCAGAAGAGAAACAGCGGCTGTTGATCAGCAGTGAACAACGTTTGACCACCCAGTTTGAGAACCTGGCCAACCGCATTTTCGAAAACAGCGGCCGCAAGGTGGATGAGCAAAATAAGCAAAGCCTGGATCGCCTGTTGCTGCCGTTACGCGAGCAGTTGGACGGTTTCCGCCGCCAGGTGCAGGACAGCTTTGGCCAGGAAGCACGCGAACGCCATACATTGACGCACGAAATCCGTAATCTGCAACAGTTGAATGCGCAAATGGCTCGCGAGGCGCTCAATCTCACCAAGGCGCTAAAAGGCGATAACAAAACCCAGGGTAACTGGGGCGAGGTGGTGCTGAGCCGCGTGTTGGAAGCCTCTGGCCTGCGTGAAGGACATGAGTATGAGACGCAGGTTAATGTGCGGCTGGATAGCCAAAGCCGTATGCAGCCAGACGTGATCGTGCGTTTGCCACAGGGTAAAGACGTGGTGATCGACGCCAAAATGTCGCTGGTGGCCTATGAGCGTTATTTCAACAGTGAAGATGACTTCGAACGGGAAGCGGCGTTGACCGAGCATATCACTTCGCTGCGTGGGCACATTCGCGTGTTGGGCCGTAAGGATTATCAACAACTGCCTGGCCTGCGTTCGCTGGATTATGTGCTGATGTTTATCCCGGTGGAACCGGCCTTCCTGTTGGCCATCGATCGTGAGCCGGAGCTGATTAGCGAGGCATTGCAACATAATATCATGCTGGTCAGCCCAACCACTTTGCTGGTGGCGCTGCGTACCATTACCAACCTGTGGCGCTATGAGCACCAGAGTCAGAACGCCCAGCGGATCGCCGATCGCGCCGCCCGCCTGTATGACAAGATGCGCCTGTTTGTTGACGATATGTCGGCCCTGGGGCAGAGCCTGGATAGGGCGCAGGGCAGTTATCACCAGGCGATGAATAAACTGAGCGAAGGTCGTGGTAATCTTATCGGCCGCATCGAGGGCTTCCGCGCGCTTGGGGTTGAGATTAAACGTCCCATCAACCCGCTTTTGGCGCAGCAGGCATCGGAACAACAGGATGATGAGCTGCTCTCTGAGCCAGACGAGGATATCGCCTCGCTGCCTGGGGAAGAGAACGACGATAGTAACGAAGAACCGCATCGCGCATCGCACGGATGATACCGTTGCAAGGTGGGGTATTACGCGGCTTTCTGGTACACTCCACGACACTAAATTGACTGAATGGCAGGCAGGACAATGGCAGATCAAGCGCAGGAAACCACCGATTTTGGCTTTCGTACCGTAGCAAGAGACGAGAAGCAGGCCATGGTGGCCAACGTTTTTCACTCGGTAGCGGCAAAATATGACGTGATGAACGACCTGATGTCGTTTGGTATCCATCGTATCTGGAAGCGTTTTACCATCGATTGCAGCGGCGTACGCCGCGGCCAGCGTGTGCTGGATCTGGCCGGTGGTACTGGTGATCTGGCCGCCAAGTTCTCCCGCATGGTGGGCGAGCAGGGGCAGGTGGTGCTGGCGGATATCAACGATTCCATGCTCAAGATGGGGCGCGAAAAGCTGCGTGACCACGGTATCGTTGGCAATATCAGCTACGTGCAGGCCAACGCCGAAGCTCTGCCGTTCCCGGATAACTATTTTGACTGCATCACCATCTCCTTTGGCCTGCGCAACGTCACCGACAAAGACAAAGCACTGCGCTCGATGTTCCGCGTGCTGAAACCGGGTGGCCGCCTGCTGGTGCTGGAGTTTTCCAAGCCGCTGCTGGAGCCGCTGAGCAAGGCTTACGACGCCTATTCCTTCCACGTGCTGCCAAAAATTGGTGAGCTGGTGGTGAAAGATCCGGACAGCTACCGCTATCTGGCAGAATCGATCCGCATGCACCCCGATCAGGAAACCCTGAAGGGGATGATGGCTGCGGCCGGCTTCGAGAACGTCAACTACTTCAACCTGACCGGCGGCATCGTGGCGCTGCACCGGGGCTTCAAGTTCTGATATGGAAATGCCGATGCTGCTAACCCCGTTACTGACCGGCGTGCTGGAAACCTCGCTTAATAGCCTGCTGTTTCGCGATCGTAGCATGAAAGCCGCCCGCCAAAGGCTGGCGGGTAAAGTGTTACGTATCGAGCTACAGGAACTTTCTTCGCCGTTGGTACTGCTGTTCAGCGAACAGCGCGTGGATGTGCTTGGCCAATCAGAAGATAGCGCCGACTGTACGGTGCAAACCCGCGTACCGGTGCTGCTGAAATTACGCGATCGCCAGCAACTTTCCCCGCTGATGCGTAGCGGTGAGCTGATTGTCGAAGGCGATATTCAGGTGGTGCAACAGCTGGTCGGTTTGCTCGATCTGGCAGAGTGGGATCCGGCGGAATGGCTGGCGCCTTATGTGGGCGACATCGCTGCGCAAGGGGTTAGTCAGATCGTAGGTAAAGGTTTAGGCCTGCTGAAATCCGGTTTGCAGAGCCAGCAACGCTACGTGGCCGAAACGTTGACCGAAGAGTGGCGTATGGCTCCCGGCCCGCTTGAAGTGGTGTGGTTTAACGAAGAGGTTGATGCCACCGTTCGCAGTGTGGACGCACTGATTGCTCGTCTGGACAAGTTGGAGGGTAAGCGATGACCCCTGGCGAAATTTGCCGCCTGTATTTGATCGTGCGCGTTTTCCTGAGTTATGGACTGGATGAACTGATCCCCAAGATGCGCTTGACGCTGCCGCTGCGCATTGGCCGCCGCCTGCTGTTCTGGATGCCGAACCGCCATAAAGGCCAGCCGTTGGGCGAACGCCTGCGCCTGGCGCTGCAAGAGCTGGGCCCGGTGTGGATCAAGTTCGGCCAGATGATGTCGACCCGCCGCGATCTGTTCCCACCCCACATTGCCGACCAACTGACGCTGTTGCAGGACCGAGTGGCGCCGTTCGATGGTGCGCTGGCACGTAAGCATATCGAGTTGGCGATGGGCGGCCCGCTGGAAACCTGGTTCGATGACTTTGACCAGCAGGCGCTGGCGTCGGCTTCGATTGCCCAGGTGCATACCGCCCGGCTGAAAACGACCGGCCAAGAGGTGGTGCTGAAGGTGATCCGCCCGGACATTGGGCCGATTATCAAAGCCGATGTGCGCCTGATGTATCGCCTGGCAGGCTGGGTGCCCAAGCTGATGCCGGACGGTCGCCGTCTGCGCCCGCGCGAAGTGGTGCGTGAATATGAGAAAACCCTGCTCGATGAGCTGAACCTGCTGCGTGAAGCGGCCAACGCCATCCAGCTGCGCCGTAATTTTGACGGTAGCCCGATGCTCTACGTGCCAGAGGTTTACTCCGATTACTGCCGTGAGAGCGTGCTGGTGATGGAGCGGATTTACGGCATCCCGGTATCGGATATTGCGGCTCTGGAACAGCAGAACACCAATATGAAACTGCTGGCCGAGCGTGGCGTCCAGGTATTCTTTACCCAGGTGTTCCGCGACAGCTTCTTCCATGCCGACATGCACCCAGGCAATATTTTCGTCAGCTATGAGCACCCGGAAGATCCGTGTTATATCGGCATCGACTGCGGTATCGTGGGTTCCCTGAACAAAGACGACAAGCGCTATCTGGCGGAAAACTTTATCGCCTTCTTCAACCGCGACTACCGTAAGGTGGCGGAGCTGCATGTTGATTCTGGCTGGGTACCGCGTGATACCAACGTGGAAGATTTTGAGTTCGCCATTCGTACTGTCTGCGAGCCGATCTTTGAAAAACCGCTGGCGGAAATTTCGTTCGGCAACGTACTCTTGAACCTGTTCAATACCGCACGCCGTTTCAATATGGAAGTGCAGCCGCAACTGGTATTACTGCAAAAGACGCTGCTGTACGTTGAGGGCCTAGGCCGCCAGCTCTATCCGCAACTGGATCTGTGGACCACGGCAAAGCCGTTCCTGGAAAGCTGGCTGCGGGATCAGGTAGGCATTCCGGCGGTGATCCGCGCGCTGAAAGAAAAAGCGCCGTTCTGGGCCGAGAAACTGCCTGAGTTACCGGAACTGTTTTATGACAGCCTGCAACAGCACAAACTGTTGCAACAAAGCGTCGATAAATTGACCGGTCAGATGCAGGCGCAACGCGTTCGGCAAGGTCAATCACGGTATTTGTTTGGGGTTGGCGCTACACTGTTAGTCAGTGGTACGATTTTACTGCTGGGAGGCGTGGAGGTGTTTCCTGCCTGGATGATGGCCGCAGGCGTAGTGGCCTGGGTCGTCGGTTGGAAACGCACCGTCTGAATAAATTAACCATCAGGTTAAGCGTTGTCGCTGTAGCCCTGCAAAAACGGGGCATATCCAACACAAAGATGAAGGGTATATAATGCGGCAACTTGAAAATTACCCTTTTAATCTCTAGAGGTAACTGTAATGGGCGGTATTAGTATTTGGCAATTGTTGATCATCGCGGTGATCGTGGTGCTGCTGTTTGGTACCAACAAACTGCGTACGCTGGGCTCCGATCTGGGTGCATCAATCAAGGGCTTCAAAAAAGCCATTGGCGACGACAACAGCGCTGCACCAACCAACACCACTGAAAAAACCAACCACGATGCTGACTTTGCGGCCAAGCCTATCACCGATAAGCAGCCGGAAGTGAAAGCAGCGGAAGAGTCGAAGAACAAAGAGCAGGTATAAACCGTGTTTGACATTGGGTTTGGTGAACTGCTGCTGGTACTGGTGATTGGCCTGGTGGTACTTGGGCCAGAACGGTTACCAGTGGCGGTCAGAACCGTTGCGGGCTGGATCCGAGCGCTGCGCTCTCTGGCAGCTTCGGTGCAGAATGAGCTGACGCAGGAATTGAAGCTGCAAGAACTGCAGGAAAGCCTGAAGAAGGCGGAGAAAGCGGGCTTGCAGAATTTAACGCCGGAACTCAAAGCTTCAATGGATGAGCTGAAAGAGGCGGCTGAGTCGCTGAAACGTTCTTATCACGTCGATAAGGACGAGCCACCGCATACCATCCACAATCCAGTGGTCACCGATCCTGAAGCCATCCACGACGGCGTGACTCCGGCGGAAGCGGCGACTACCGCTTCGGCACCTGTTGCCACACCGCAGCCCACTGAACCTGCACCAGCCGTGCAAAGCGAGCCGGTGGTGCCCCCCGTGGTTCAGGCAACGGTCGTGGATCAGCAAATCCCTGCAAAGCAGGCCATCCCAGAGCCTGTGGCGGATAAATCCCCTGCGTCTCAACAACCTAGTGGCGAACGTTAAAACATGGCCGTTGAAGATACCCAACCGCTTATCAGTCATCTGATTGAACTGCGTAAGCGGCTGTTAAATTCGATCATCAGCGTGCTGGCGATCTTTATCGTGTTGGTGTTTTTCGCTAACGATATTTATCAGATCGTTTCTGCACCGCTGATCGAGCAGTTGCCTGCCGGGGCGAGCATGATCGCCACCGACGTGGCTTCACCGTTCTTTGCTCCGATCAAGTTGACGATGATGGTTTCGGTGATCGTTGCCGCGCCTTTCATTCTCTATCAGGTCTGGGCCTTTATCGCTCCTGCGTTGTACCAGCATGAACGCCGCCTGATGATGCCGTTGCTGGTTTCCAGCAGCCTGTTGTTCTATCTGGGGATGGCGTTTGCCTACTTTGTTGTGTTCCCGTTGGCCTTTGGCTTTTTTGCCAAAACTGCACCCATCGGCGTCACGATTGCGACCGATATCAGCAACTACCTGAGTTTTGTCATGGCGCTGTTTATGGCGTTCGGCGTGGCTTTTGAAGTGCCGGTTGCCATTATTCTGCTGTGCTGGAGCGGTGTCACTACGCCAGAAGACCTGCGTAAGAAACGCCCGTATGTGTTGGTCGGGGCTTTCGTGGTCGGCATGCTGTTGACGCCGCCGGACGTGTTCTCGCAAACCCTGTTGGCGATCCCGATGTACCTGCTGTTTGAGGTTGGCGTGTTCTTCGCCCGCTTCTATGTAGGGAAGCGGCGCAAGCCGGTAGAGGAAGAAGAGGAAGGCGAAGAGCCACCAGCATCCTGATACTCGTCTGTCCCTAAGCCGCCCATCGGGCGGCTTTTGCTTTGGAAAAATCCATGTTTGATATTGGCGTCAACCTTACCAGCTCCCAATTTGCCAAAGATGCCACACAGGTGGTTGAGCGAGCCAAAACGGCAGGCGTGACGGGGATACTGATCACCGGCACCAACGCACAGCAAAGCGAGGCGGCCAGCCACCTGGCCCGTGCTCATAGTGGCTATTGCTGGTCTACGGCGGGCGTGCATCCGCATGATGCCAGCAGTTGGAACGATGAGGTCGCGCAGCATATTCACCGGTTTGCATCGCAGCCCTTCGTGGCCGCGATTGGCGAGTGTGGGCTGGATTTTAACCGCAATTTTTCCACCCCGGTACAGCAGGAACTGGCTTTCACCGCTCAACTGGCATTGGCCGCCGAGCTCAATATGCCGGTCTTCCTGCATTGCCGGGACGCACACGCACGTTTTGTTGCACTGCTGACTCCCTGGTTGGATAAACTGCCCGCCGCAGTTGTGCATTGCTTCACCGGCAGCGCCGAAGAGTTACAGGACTGTCTGGCGCTGGGGTTGTCGATCGGTATCACCGGTTGGGTTTGTGATGAGCGCCGGGGTCTGGAACTGCGTGCCTTGTTACCCCAAATCCCGGCCGATCGTCTGCTGCTTGAAACCGATGCCCCCTATTTGTTGCCTCGGGATTTACACCCGAAACCTGCATCTCGCCGCAACGAACCCTGTTTTCTGCCCCATATCATTCGGCAGGTTGCAACCTGGCGCGAAGAAGATCCCGCGTGGCTGGGCCAGAAAACTGATGAGAACGCCCGCCGGTTATTCCGGCTGGTCTGAGTTAGGAGAAAATTATGAGCTATGCATTTCCGGGCACCTTCCCTGGTCGCCGTATGCGCCGTGTGCGCCGTCATGACTTCAGCCGCCGTTTGGTCGCCGAGAATCAGGTAACGGTCAATGACCTGATCTACCCGGTGTTTGTCATGGAAGGTAGCAACCGTCAGGAAGCCGTTTCCTCGATGCCTGGCGTATCGCGCATGAGCATCGATCTGCTGATCAAAGAGGCGGAAGCCATTGCCAAACTCGGCGTACCGGTGATCTCTCTGTTCCCGGTGATTGAGCCTGGCCTGAAGTCGCTGCATGCTGAGGAAGCCTACAACCCGGATGGTTTGGTGCAGCGCACCGTGCGTGCGCTGAAAGATGCCGTGCCGGAGCTGGGGATCCTGACCGATGTGGCGCTCGACCCGTATACGACCCATGGGCAGGACGGGGTGATCGACGAGCATGGCTACGTGATCAACGATATCAGCAAAGAAATTCTGGTTCGCCAGGCGCTATCTCATGCTGAAGCCGGTGCCGAAATCGTGGCTCCCAGCGATATGATGGATGGCCGCATTGGCGCGATCCGCGATCAACTGGAGCTGCAAGGCCTGGTTAATACCCAGATCATGGCGTATTCCGCCAAATATGCCTCATGCTATTACGGCCCGTTCCGTGATGCGCTCGGCTCCACCGGTAACCTGAAAGGCGGCAACAAGAAAACCTATCAGATGGATCCGGCCAACGGCGACGAAGCCCTGCAAGAGATTGCTCAGGATCTGCAGGAAGGCGCGGATATGGTGATGGTGAAACCGGGGATGCCATATCTGGACGTGGTGCGCCGTGTCAAAGATACCTTCGGGGTGCCGACCTTCGCCTATCAGGTATCGGGCGAATATGCGATGCATATGGCGGCGATCCAGAACGGCTGGCTGCAGGAGCAACCGGCGGTGATGGAATCCTTGCTGTGCTTTAAGCGTGCCGGGGCTGATGGTGTGCTGACCTACTTCGCCAAGCGTGTTGCCCAGTGGCTGCATGATGATGCGATGCGCCGTTAATCGGTAGCAGACAAAACAGGCACCCTTGGGTGCCTGTTTGCATTAAAGTTTCTGGAACTGCCGGTTATCGATGCTCTGATTAATCTGCTTGTTGATCAGATTCAGCAGCAGCATCGAGCGGGCTTCACCGTCGGGTTCGGTGTAGATCGCATGTAGGCCCTCAAACACGCCATCGGTGATCAGCACCTTATCGCCCGGTTGCGGGGTCTCTGGATCTACATAGTATTCTTCGCTATGTGTCTGGAGTTCTTCGATAACCTGTAAAGGTATCTGGGTCGGTAAGGCTCCAAATCGCACAAAGTGGCTGACACCACGGGTTGCGCTGATCGTGGTGGTGTGAATACGTTCCGGATCGAATTCAACAAACAGGTAGTTGGGAAACAGCGGTTCGCTAACGGCGGTACGTTTGCCACGCACGATTTTCTCCAACGTAATAATTGGGCTCAGGCAGTTGACGGCTTGCCTTACCAGGTGTTCCTGGGCCCGTAAGAGCTGGCCGCGCTTACAATAAAGTAAATACCAAGATTCCATAGTTTCACATGCCTTTCTGTCAGCCGTTAAGCATACCAAAAGCCACTACGGATACCTAGTGACGCAAGCGTTCATCTTGTTGCCATGATTTGCGGCAATCCACGGTAGCCGGCATAAAGTCACACATTTTTTTGCCTGGTTCAGGTATAACCATAGATTCAAAATTTGTGACTGTCACAATATTGGTGGGTACGTCTGACACTCAACGTGACGTCTTTATCATTCTTGCACTGAGGGAGAGACATGGAGCTATTTTTGCTAAGTAACGGCAAGCTTTCCGGCGAGGCCGAACTGCTCGGTTATGCCAAGAGCCAGCTGTTGGCCATGATTGAACGCCGTAACATCACGTCAGCCGTATTTATTCCTTATGCCATGATCCGCGGTGATTACGACCAGCGTGCGGGGGAACTGTCGCAGACGTTGGGTATCAAGGTCACCAGCATCCATCATGCCGAGTCTCCGGCAGAAGCGATCGCGCAGGCCGAGTGTATTTTGGTCAGCGGCGGCAATACCTGGATGCTGAACCAGATGCTGCATGAAAATGGCCTGATTGTGCCAATCCAGCGTGCGGTGCGTGAGCGTGAAGTACCCTATGTGGGGTGGAGCGCTGGCTGCAACGTGGCGACGCCGAGCATCCGTACCACCAATGATATGCCGGTGCGCAACAGCGTCGTGTTGCCTGCGCTGGGGCTGTTCCCGCTACAGATCAACCCACACTATATTGATGCCCATATCAGCGGCCACATGGGTGAAACCCGTGATGAGCGCCTGGCAGAGTTCTGTGCAGTGAATCCGAGCGAGTCGGTTGTCGCACTGCGTGAAGGCAGCCTGCTGCACGTCTGCGGCAACGATCTGCGCTACTTCAGCGCCAGGGAGCAGGGCTTCAAGGTGTTCCGCCACGGGGTAGAGATACAGGAGTATCAGGATACTTTGGCATTGCGCTCTCTGGTGCCGTTCATCTGCCATTGATAAACCGAAGGGGCGCAGCATGCGGCGCCCCTACAGATTCAGCATTGTGATGACAACCCAAACCAGTAGCGCTAATGTGGGCAGATTGGCTAGAATTTGTTAATCTATCCCTTTGCTGTGAAACGCCTTAAAATCAGCCAGTTAATTAAACGTCGAGCCACCTTGAGATTTTCAGGGTTCATCGTTTAAATCTTCTATAAATCAATGGTGTAATGGCTTGCATGAAATACCGTGACCTACGCGATTTCCTCTCGTTGCTGGAAAAGAGAGGGGAACTAAAACGCATCAGCCAGCCGATTGATCCCTATCTGGAAATGACAGAAATTGCCGATCGTACGCTGCGAGCGGGCGGCCCGGCGTTGCTGTTCGAAAACCCGAAAGGCTACGATATGCCGGTGCTCTGTAACCTGTTCGGCACGCCCAAGCGGGTGGCGATGGGGATGGGGCAGGAAGACGTCAGTGCGCTGCGCGAAGTGGGCAAGCTGTTGGCGTTCCTCAAAGAGCCAGAGCCACCGAAGGGCTTTCGCGATCTGTTCGACAAGGTCCCCAAGTTCAAACAAGTGCTGAATATGCCGACCAAGGTGCTGGGCTCTGCCCCGTGCCAGGAACAGGTGTGGCAAGGGGAAGATGTCGATCTCGGCCGTATCCCGGTGATGCACTGCTGGCCGGAAGATGCCGCCCCGCTGGTCACCTGGGGGCTGACGGTTACCCGTGGCCCGCACAAAGAGCGCCAGAATCTGGGGATCTATCGCCAGCAGGTATTGGGCAAGAACAAGCTGATTATGCGCTGGCTCTCGCACCGTGGTGGCGCGCTGGATTATCAGGAGTGGTGTCAGGAACATCCTGGTGAACGTTTCCCGGTCGCCGTTGCGCTGGGGGCCGATCCTGCCACCATTTTGGGTGCTGTGACGCCGGTGCCGGATAATCTGTCCGAATATGCCTTTGCCGGGCTGTTGCGCGGCAACAAGACCGAAGTGGTCAAATGTCTGTCCTGCGATCTCGAAGTTCCCGCCAGTGCGGAAATTGTGCTGGAAGGCTATATCGAGCAAGGGGAACTGGCGCCGGAAGGCCCGTATGGCGATCACACCGGCTACTATAACGAGATCGATCACTTCCCCGTCTTTACCGTGACCCATATTACCCAGCGGCGCAATGCGATTTATCACTCGACCTATACCGGCCGCCCGCCGGATGAACCTGCTGTGATGGGAGTGGCGCTGAACGAAGTGTTTGTGCCGATCCTGCAAAAACAGTTTCCAGAAATCGTCGATTTCTACCTGCCGCCGGAAGGGTGTTCCTATCGCCTGGCGGTGGTGACCATCAAAAAACAGTACGCAGGACACGCCAAACGCGTAATGATGGGGGTCTGGTCTTTCCTGCGCCAATTTATGTATACCAAGTTTGTCATCGTTTGCGATGACGACGTGAATGCGCGTGACTGGAATGATGTGATTTGGGCGATAACCACCCGAATGGATCCGGCAAGGGATACCGTTTTAGTGGAGAATACGCCGATTGATTATCTGGACTTCGCCTCGCCGATTTCCGGGTTGGGATCGAAAATGGGCCTGGATGCCACCAATAAATGGCCGGGAGAAACCCAACGAGAGTGGGGCCGTCCGATCAAGATGGATGAGAAGGTGCGTGCGCGCATCGATGACATCTGGGATGAGCTCGCCATATTCAGTGACCGAGAACCGACGCTTTAGCGCCAGTGATGACCCGACAGAGGAACGCATGACAATCCTGAGCTGTAAAGTGACCTCCGTAGAGGCCATTACCGATACCGTTTATCGGGTACGTTTGGTGCCAGAGGCACCGTTTTCGTTCAAAGCAGGTCAATACCTGATGGTAGTGATGGATGAGCGTGATAAACGCCCGTTCTCTGTGGCCTCGACGCCAGCACAGCAAGATTATATCGAGCTGCATATTGGTGCTTCTGAACTGAACCTGTATGCCATGGCGGTGATGGATCGGGTGCTGAAAGAGCAGGCCATCACCGTGGATATTCCGCATGGTGAAGCCTGGCTGCGTGAAGAGGGCGAGCGCCCGCTGGTGTTGATTGCCGGTGGTACCGGGTTCTCTTACGCGCGCTCGATTTTACTGACCGCGCTGGAACAGCAACCCAATCGCGATATCTCTATCTACTGGGGTGGGCGTGAGCTGAAGCATCTGTATGATCTCAACGAACTGGAAGCGATTTCACTGCAATACCCAAATCTGAAGGTTATTCCGGTTGTTGAACAGCCGGAAGACGACTGGCGTGGCCGCAGTGGTACGGTGCTGAGCGCCGTGTTGCAGGATTTTGGCTCGCTGGCGGAGCATGATATCTATATCGCAGGTCGTTTCGAGATGGCGAAAATTGCCCGTGAGCGTTTCTGTGCCGAGCGTGGCGCGCTGGAAGCGCACATGTTTGGCGATGCTTTCGCGTTCATCTGATTGTACGTGCAGCAGTAAAGACGGGGTGGCCAGGTGCTGCCCCGTTTTTATTGGTGCCGAATTCCAGGCATAAAAAAACCCGCCCCTGACAGGCGGGAAGTACGGCAACAAAACCTTTGGGATGCCCTTTTGGGGCATCCAATCAGACACAGCTAAACGCGTTCAAATACCGTGGCGATCCCCTGGCCCAGGCCGATACACATGGTGGCCAGACCAAACTGCACGTCACGGCGTTCCATATTATTCAGCAGGGTGGTAGAGATGCGGGAGCCGGAGCAGCCTAATGGGTGGCCCAGGGCAATCGCACCGCCGTTAAGGTTGATCTTGTCGTCCATGCTTTCCAGCAGCCCCAGATCTTTAATACAGGGCAGCGACTGGGCGGCAAAAGCCTCATTCAATTCAAACAGATCGATATCCTGTACGCTCAGACCGGCGCGTTTAAGCGCGAGTTTGCTGGCAGGCACCGGACCATAGCCCATGATCGAAGGATCGCATCCCACGACCGCCATTGAGCGGATGCGGGCACGCGCCTTCAGGCCGAGTGCCTTGGCGCGGGATTCGCTCATGATCAACATGGCGGAAGCGCCGTCAGACAGTGCGGAAGAGGTGCCTGCGGTGACGGTGCCGTTGACCGGGTCAAACGCCGGGCGCAATGCCGCCAGGCTGGCAACGGTGGTTTCCGGGCGGATCACTTCATCATAATCGTAACGCGTCAGTACGCCGTCGGCGTCATGGCCGGTGGTGGGGATAATTTCGTTTTTGAAATAGCCAGCCAACGTAGCGGCATGGGCACGTTGGTGGGAGCGAGCTGCAAATTCATCCTGCATTTCGCGGCTGATATTATGCATTTTGGCCAGCATTTCTGCGGTCAGGCCCATCATTCCGGCCGCTTTTGCCACGGTGCGGCTCAGGCCAGGATGGAAGTCTACGCCGTGGTTCATCGGGACGTGGCCCATATGTTCCACTCCGCCGATCAGGCTGACCTGAGCGTCACCTACCATGATTGCGCGGGCTGCGTCGTGCAAGGCCTGCATGGAAGAACCACACAGGCGGTTTACCGTTACCGCTGGCACGCTATGTGGGATCTCAGCCAACAGTGCGGCGTTACGGGCGATGTTGAAGCCTTGTTCCAGCGTCTGCTGCACGCAGCCCCAGTAAATGTCATCAATCTCAGCGGCATTCAGCGCCGGGTTACGGCTCAACACGGCACGCATCAGATGTGCGGAAAGATCTTCCGCGCGTACCTGGCGGAAAGCGCCGCCTTTTGAGCGGCCCATTGGCGTACGTACGGCATCAACAATAACTACGTTTTCCATCTTTATAACCTCATGCCGGTTGGCCAGTGGAGATATCAGACAGCGCTGCTGTCGCCACCGGGTAGTAGCTTTCATTACGTTCCGCCTTGGCACGCAGACCGGCTGGCACCTGATACAGTGCCCCCAGGTTAGCGTAACGCTGGGCCATCTCGACGTAATTGGCGGTGCCGAGCGTATCCAGATAGCGGAATGCGCCACCGTGGAACGGCGGGAAGCCGATGCCGTAAACCAATGCCATATCCGCTTCTGCCGGGCTGGCCACAATGCCTTCTTCCAGGCAGCGTACCACTTCGTTGATCATCGGGATCATCATGCGAGCGATGATCTCTTCACTGCTGAAGGTCTGGGCCGACGCGCTCACGGTTGCCAGCAGAGTGTCGGTTTGCTCGTCGTTATCTTTACGCGGCTTGCCTTTGCTATCCTGGCTGTAGCGGTAGAAGCCCAGCTGGTTTTTCTGGCCGAAGCGTTGGTTATCGAACATCACGTCGATCGCATCGCGGTAATTTTTACTCATGCGTTCAGGGAAACCGTTGGCCATCACCGCCTGGGCGTGGTGCGCGGTATCAATACCGACCACATCCAACAGATACGCCGGGCCCATCGGCCAGCCGAACTGTTTCTCCATCACTTTGTCGATCTGACGGAAGTCGGCGCCGTCGCGCAGCAGCTGACTAAACCCGGCAAAATACGGGAACAGCACTCGGTTAACGAAGAACCCAGGGCAATCATTGACCACGATCGGCGTTTTGCCCATGCGGGTGGCGTAGGCCACCACGGCAGCGATAGTGCTGTCGCTGGTGTGTTCACCGCGGATTATCTCAACCAGCGGCATGCGGTGCACCGGGTTGAAGAAATGCATACCGCAGAAGTTTTGCGGGCGCTTCAACGATTTTGCCAGGTGATTGATCGGGATGGTTGAGGTGTTGGAGGCCAGTACGGTATCTTCGCCGATCAGGGCTTCCACTTCAGACAACACCGCCGCTTTTACCTTAGGATTTTCAACTACGGCCTCAACAATCAGTTGGGCGCGTTCGATACCGGCATAGTCCAGCGTTGGCTGGATGGTTGACAGCACCTGTGCCATCTTCAGGCCATCCAACTTGCCGCGCTCCAGCTGTTTATTCAGCAGCTTGGCCGCTTCATTCATGCCGAGAGCCAGGGATTTGTCGCTGATGTCCTTCATGATCACCGGCACACCTTTCAGCGCGGATTGGTAGGCGATACCGCCCCCCATAATTCCTGCACCCAGCACGGCAGCCTGTTTCGGAGCTTCAACGTTTCTGGCCAGTTTTTTCGCCTGGCCTTTCACAAACTGATCGTTGAGGAAAATGCCCACCAGGGCGCGCGCTTCGTTAGAGCGGGCCAAAGGCACAAAGCTGGCGGTTTCCAGTTTCAACGCTTCGTCACGGCCAAGCCTGGCGGCGGCTTCGATGGTTTTTACTGCGGTCATCGGCGCAGGATAATGAATACCTGCGGTTTGCATCACCATGCCTTTGGCCGTGGTGAAACTCATTGCCGCTTCGATTGGGCTTAGCTTCAGCGGCTCCAGCTTTGGCTGACGGTAACCACGCCAGTCGAGTTGGCCGTCGATCGCCTGTTGCAGCACTTTCAGCGCGGCTTCCACCAGCTTCTCCGGTGCGACCACGGCATCGACCAGGCCGACTTTCAGTGCGTCTTTTGCACCGATATCTTTCCCGGCGGCAATGATTTCCAGCGCGCTGTCGTTACCGAGCAGGCGTGGCAGACGTACTGAACCCCCGAATCCTGGCATGATGCCCAGTTTGGTTTCCGGCAGGCCGATGCGTGCGTCTGGAGAGGCGATACGGAAATCGGTCGCCAGGATACATTCGCAGCCGCCGCCTAACGCGTATCCGTTAATGGCGGAAATGGTTGGCACCGGTAAATCTTCCAGCCGGTTAAAGATGGTATTGGCAAACACCAGCCATTCATGCAGCTTTTCGGCCGGTGCGGCAAACAGCGAGAGGAACTCGGTGATGTCGGCACCCACGATGAATGCGGATTTGGCAGAGCGCAGCAGCAGCCCTTTCAACTCGGTTTGCTGTTCCAGCACCTCGAGTGCGGCACCCAGGCTGGCAACGGTGCTGGTATCCAGCTTGTTGATCGGGCCTGGTGCGTTGAACACCAACTCGGCGATGCCGTTGTCGAGCCAGTGTACTTGTAATGTTTCGCCTTGGTAGAGCATGTCGATCTCCTGAATCAGCGCAGATGATCTGGTATGACCAGATGATGAGGAGTGTGGTTTTTATGTTAATAAATTGCAAATAATAGATTGCATATTTGCAAACCGGATCACAGGGGAAATGGCTAATTGATTGATACCAAATCAAGTTATTTTTCACCCTTGGGCGCGAAACTTTGGCGCGTAGCGGCCATATCGCCCAGGGATGTAATCTGTTTGCAGCGGTTTGCGAAGCACACCTCATGCAAGAGGAGATGGGGTTGGAGCGTGGGATCAGTGTGTTAAGATGGCTCATTCCGTTCTGAGGGCATAAGGGTACTGTGATGGAAACGCTGGCTTCTTTGTATAACGACCACCTGGCAACACTGCAACAACGAGCTCGTGAAGTATTAGAGCGCAACAATCTGGATGCATTGCTAATCCATTCAGGCGAGCTGCAACGGGTCTTTCTGGACGACCACAGCTACCCGTTTAAAGTGAACGCCAACTTCAAGGCGTGGGTGCCGGTAACGTCGGTGCCGAACTGCTGGTTGTGGGTGGACGGCGTTAACAAACCAAAGCTGTGGTTCTATTCCCCGGTGGATTACTGGCATAGCGTTGAACCGCTACCCAACAGCTTCTGGACCAAATCCATTGAACTGTTGCCGCTGACCAATGCCGATGATATCGCCAGCCAACTGCCACAGCAGCGTGAGCGTGTAGGCTATATTGGCTATGCACAACAGCGGGCCCTCTCTCTTGGCATTGCGGCCGAGCACATCAACCCGCAAGCGGTGTTGAATTTCCTCGATTTCCGCCGCTCGATCAAAACCGGCTATGAGCTGGCCTGCATGCGCGAAGCGCAGAAAACGGCCGTAATGGGGCACCGTGCCGCTCATGAAGCCTTCCAGTCCGGTATGAGCGAGTTCGATATCAACCTGGCCTATCTGACCGCCACTGGCCATCGTGATACGGACGTGCCTTACGATAATATCGTGGCCCTGAATGAGCATGCGGCGGTGCTGCATTACACCAAGCTGGATCATCAACCTCCGGCCGAATCCCGCAGCTTCCTGATCGATGCGGGGGCAGAATATAACGGCTACGCTGCCGACCTGACTCGCACCTATGCGGCTCAGAGCGACAATGCATTCGCCCATCTGGTGAAAGATCTCAACAGTGAACAGCTTGCGCTGATAGATACCATGAAAGCCGGGGTGCGCTACACGGATTACCATGTACAGATGCATCAACGCATCGCCAAACTGTTGAAAAATCATAAGCTGGTAACGGGCATCAGCGAAGAGGCGATGGTCGAACAAGGCATCACCTGTCCGTTCCTGCCGCACGGCTTAGGCCACCCGCTTGGTTTGCAGGTACATGATGCCGCCGGGTTTATGCAGGATGAAAATGGTACTCATCTGGCAGCACCCGCAAAATATCCCTTCCTGCGCTGCACCCGTGTCATGCAACCAGGTATGGTGCTGACCATTGAGCCGGGCCTGTATTTCATTGAGTCCCTGTTGGCTCCTTGGCGTAGTGGCGAGTTCAGTAAACACTTTGCCTGGGATCGTATCGATGCGTTGAAACCTTACGGTGGTATCCGCATTGAGGACAATATCGTGATCCACGAAAAGCGTATTGAGAATATGACGCGCGATCTGAACCTGGCCTGATGCAGCCTTACCCCATTCCTGGCGCTGTCATCAGCGTCAGTGAAGAGATAAAGAAAAGCCGTTTCATCACTCTGCTGGCACCTACCTGCGGGGTCGAGGCGGCCAAAGCCTTTATCCAGCAGGTGCGTGACGAGCATCCAACGGCCCGGCACCATTGCTGGGCTTTTGTTGCGGGGGCACCGAATGATTCGCAGCAGTTGGGGTTTTCCGATGACGGTGAACCCTCCGGCACTGCGGGCAAGCCCATCCTGAGCCAGCTAATGGGCAGTGGGATCGGTGAAATAACCGCGGTGGTAGTTCGCTACTATGGCGGGATCAAACTGGGTACCGGTGGTCTGGTGCGGGCTTACGGTAGCGGCGTACAACAGGCGCTCAAGCAGCTGGTTGTCAGCTATAAAGTCCCGCAGCTCGAATATACTTTGCAGTGCGACTATGCTCAGCTGGCAATGGTAGAAAATTTGCTACAGCTTAGTGAAGGGCGGATTGTGCATGGGGATTACGGTGCTGCCGTGGTGTTACATCTGGCGCTACCGGCCACGGGTACTGAGGCATTCGGGAATAAATTACGCGATCTCAGCCGTGGAAGTTTGCAATTAGTCCCTATATCGCAATAATTCCCACCAACTGAATTGTTAAGGATCGTGCTGAAATGCATTTTCGCGCCATAACCCGTATTGTGGGCCTGCTGGTTATCCTGTTTTCCGGGACAATGTTTATTCCTGGCCTGGTGGCATTGATATACCGCGACGGAGCGGGACGGGCATTCAGCCAGACCTTCTTTGTAGCCGTGACCATTGGCTTGATGCTGTGGTGGCCAAACCGCAAGCAGAAGCACGAATTAAAGCCGCGTGAAGGCTTCCTGATTGTGGTGTTGTTCTGGACCGTACTGGGCAGCGTGGGGGCATTACCTTTCCTGTTTTCCGAGCGGCCCAATCTTTCCCTGACAGACGCCTTTTTCGAATCCTTCTCGGGTTTAACCACCACCGGTGCCACCACCCTGGTAGGGTTAGACTCCTTGCCTAAAGCCATCTTATTCTACCGCCAGATGCTGCAATGGATGGGGGGGATGGGGATCATCGTGCTGGCTGTCGCCATACTGCCTATCCTCGGCGTCGGGGGCATGCAGCTATACCGGGCGGAAATGCCGGGTCCGTTGAAAGATAACAAAATGCGTCCGCGTATTGCCGAAACGGCTAAAACCCTATGGCTGATCTATGTGCTGCTGACGGTGGCCTGTGCGTTGGCGTTATGGGGCGCCGGCATGTCGGTGTTCGACGCTATCGGCCATAGCTTCTCAACTATCGCTATTGGAGGTTTCTCAACGCATGATGCCAGCGTGGGTTACTTCGCCAGCCCGACCATCAACACCATTATCGCGGTGTTCTTGCTGATCTCCGGTTGTAACTACGGCCTTCACTTTGCCTTGCTCAGCGGACGCAGTTTGAAAGTGTACTGGCGCGATCCGGAGTTTCGCATGTTTATCGCCGTGCAGTTCACGCTGGTGGCGGTGTGTACCGTGGTTCTGTGGTGGCACGGTATATATAAAAGCGGCCTGGAAACGCTCAATCAGGCGTTCTTCCAAGTGGTGTCGATGGCCACCACCGCAGGGTTTACCACCGACAGCATCGCCAAATGGCCACTGTTCCTGCCAATGCTCCTGCTCTGCTCTGCCTTTATCGGTGGCTGCGCGGGTTCAACGGGCGGTGGCTTGAAAGTGATTCGCATCCTGCTGCTGTATCTGCAAGGGTCGCGTGAGTTGAAGCGGCTGGTGCACCCAAATGCGGTTTACACCATCAAATTAGGCAACCGCGCATTGCCGGAGCGTATTCTTGAAGCGGTGTGGGGATTCTTCTCCGCCTATGCATTGGTATTTATCGTCAGCATGCTGGCCATTATCGCCACCGGCGTGGACGAATTCTCGGCCTTTGCCGCGGTAACGGCTACGCTGAATAACCTGGGGCCTGGCCTCGGCGTTGTCGCCGATAACTTTACCACCATGCCGCCACCGGCAAAGTGGGTACTGGTGTTGACCATGCTGTTTGGCCGTTTGGAAGTGTTTACGCTGCTGGTTCTCTTCACACCGACTTTCTGGCGTGAGTAAATGTATCTACGAGGAGTAACGCCATGAAGGCACTGATTCTCTATTCGAGCCGTGACGGACAAACGCATTCTATTGCTGCTTATATAGCTAACCAGTTGCAGGATACCCTGAACTGCGACGTTATCGATCTGCAGCAGGCAGAGCATATCGAGCTTGGGCAGTACCAACAGGTACTTATAGGAGCGTCGATACGTTACGGGCATTTCAATACGGCATTACACCGATTTGTGAAGCGCCACGCTGATCAGCTGAATCAGATGCCTAGCGCGTTTTTCGCGGTTAACCTGACGGCACGCAAACCGGAAAAGCGTTCGCCGCAAACCAACGCCTACACCCGCAAGTTCTTATTGTCATCACCTTGGCAGCCAAAGCAGTGCGCCGTGTTCGCTGGCGCGCTGCGTTATCCACGTTATCGCTGGTTCGATCGCGTCATGATCCGCTTTATCATGAAAATGACCGGCGGAGAGACGGATACCAGTAAAGAAGTGGAATATACAGATTGGCAGCAGGTGGACCGTTTTTCCCAGGAATTCAGCCGCATCCAGTACGAAAAGTGATAGAAATGCTGCCTTGTG
>NZ_JBKABN010000044.1:0-27482 GCF_046269175.1 Serratia sp. J2 | reverse complement strand
AAGAGTTCGTTATCAGTTGCAGAAATTTACCTGACCATCACAGATTATTAAGCCACATCAAGAACACCATACTTAACCACAACACCGTACCAGCTCCCTCTCCCCGTGGGAGAGGGTTGGGGTGAGGGGTATTACATCATCACAACGTCAAACTGTTCCTGGCTGTATAACGGTTCGATCTGCACCTTGACCTGTTTGCCAACGAAAATTTCCACTTCCGCCAGCGCGTGTGACTCTTCACTTTTCAACGCTTCACCCACGGCCGCAGAGGCATAGACCAGGAAACGATCGGAATCGTAAGCATGATGCACGCGCACGATCTCACGCATAATCTCATAACAGACAGTTTCCACCGTTTTCACCGTTCCGCGCCCTTGGCAGGTCGGGCAGTCGTTACACAGCACATGCTCAATACTTTCACGCGTGCGTTTACGCGTCATCTCCACTAAGCCTAGCTGAGAGAAACCATTGATCGTGGTTTTTACCCGATCTTTACTCAGCGCCAGCTCCAACGAGTGCAATACCCGGCGGCGGTGTTCATCATTGTTCATATCGATGAAATCAATGATGATGATGCCGCCCAGGTTGCGCAACCGCAGCTGGCGGGCAATGGCCTGCGTCGCTTCGATGTTGGTATTGAAGATGGTCTCATCAAGATTGCGGTGGCCGACAAAGGCCCCGGTGTTGATATCCACGGTGGTCATGGCTTCGGTTTGATCGATGATCAGGTAACCGCCGGACTTCAATTCAACCTTGCGCTCCAGCGCTCGCTGGATCTCGTTCTCGACGTCATACAGATCGAAGATCGGCTGGCTGCCGGTATACAGCTCCAGCTTATTGGTGATATCCGGGATGTACTCGCCGGTAAATTCCACCAGTTGGTCATGCGTCAGGCGTGAATCGACGCGGATACGATCCAGCGCCGCCCCGGCAAAGTCGCGCAGGATACGGTGCGCCAACGCCAGTTCACCATACAGTTTGTACTTGGTCTGGTTACGCTTTTTACGCTCCATGACCTTGGTCCACAAGCGTTTGAGGAAAGCGGCATCCTGCGCCAACTCTTCTTCACCGATCCCTTCCGCCGCGGTGCGGATGATAAAGCCGCCCAGATCGTCGCAATATCCTGCCACGGCGCGCTTAAGACGCTCGCGTTCGGCTTCACTTTCAATACGCTGGGAAACCCCCACGTGCGCAGCGCCCGGCATAAAGACCAGGTAGCGCGAAGGTAGGGTGATATCGGTAGTGAGGCGTGCGCCCTTGGTGCCAAGCGGATCTTTCACCACCTGAACCATCAGGTCCTGCCCCTGGCGCACCAGTTCGGCGATATCACGCACAGAGAAATTCTTTTGTTCATCACCGGCAACACACTCGGTGTGCGGCATGATATCGGAGGCGTGCAGGAAGGCCGCTTTATCCAGGCCAATATCGACAAAGGCCGCCTGCATGCCGGGTAACACGCGGCTGACACGCCCTTTGTAGATATTGCCCACGATGCCACGCTTGGCTTCGCGCTCTATATGGATCTCTTGCAGAATGCCGCCGTCAATATAGGCAACCCGCGTTTCCGACGGCGTAATGTTTACCAGTAGCTCAGCTGTCATGCTTTCTCCTCAGAGCCGGTGTAGCGCCTGCCCCTTATCTTTCCTGCGCTCACGCTATGGCGGCGACGGGAAATCTAGTGGTGGCATCAACCGGTTCTTACCTCTCGTAATGCGACAAAATGACTGAGCAGCTCATGTGTTTCGACCAGCGGCAACCCCATCACCGCATGATAACTTCCGGTTATCGTTCTGACGAAACAACCACCCTTGCCTTGAATTCCGTAAGCGCCCGCTTTATCCATCGGTTCGCCCGTGGCGATATAGTCGCAGATATCCTGTGGTGACAGATTGCGGAACGTCACGTCGGTGACCACCAACTGGCATAAAACGCCCTGTTTATCGGCGATCGCCACGGCGGTCATCACCTGATGCTGCTTCCCGGACAAGGCCGCCAGCATCTGCGCCGCATGCTCTTCATCCCGCGGTTTTTCCAACACCTGGCCGTTCAACACCACGATCGTATCTGCCCCCAGCACGGGCCAATCCTGTTGCGCCAGGGTTACACCCGCTCTGGCCTTATCCTGCGCCAGACGGCGAACGTAATTTTCCGCCGCTTCCCCTTCCTGCCGCTGCTCTTCAGTATGCGTCAGAATGACTTCGAACGGTACGCCGAGCAAAGTCAGCAGTTCATGACGACGGGGAGAACCGGAAGCAAGATAGAGCGAAAACATCGTTATAACCTCATTGTACGGCAAACTGACGGCGGATCTTGCGCATCAGCAGGAATAACCACGGCCAAAGCACGCCGTTGACCACACTACTCCAGAACACCTCGGGGCGGAAAGAAACGTTGATCACTAAAAACTCCGCCCAGAACACCACCACGTCCATAGCCAATGATAGCAGCACGACGATCAGCGCTTGCTGCCACAGTGCCATATTGCGGAATAATTGGAATTTGAACGCGACGAGATAGGCGATGATGCCCATGGCTAGCGCACGCACGCCGAGCGTGGAACCAAGGATCAGATCCATGATCAGCCCCAGGATAAACCCGGTGCCGACGTTAACCCGGTGGGGTAGCGCCATCACCCAGTAAGTGAGGATAAGCAGCAGCCAGGACGGCCGGAACATGTAGATTTGCTCCGGCCACGGCATGATTTGCAGCACTAATGCCACCAGGAATGACAGCCAGATAATCCAGCGCCCGTTGCTGCGATAGCGATTCATCGGGTTGTCCCCACCGGTGGCGGCTGAACGGTACCGGTAGCAGGAGCGGGCAGCGGAGCCGGTGGGCCCATGGCATCGGCCGGTGGCAATACCTGCGGCATCATCTGCATCAGGCGTTCATTGGCAACACGGTGAACTTCTTCCGGCGGCAGCGGCATAGTGCCGTTGCGATCGGCGCCCCACAGTAACAACAGATAGCGCAGGCGTTGCAGACCAGCGGTTGGCCGCGCCTGGATCACGGTATAGGCGCGTTGGTTATCCACTTTTACCGAAGACACCACAGCTACCGGATAGCCTTCCGGGAAGCGCCCGCCCAAACCGGAGGTGACCAGCACATCCCCGACGCGGATATCGGTATTGCCCGGCAGATGTTCCAGCTGCAGGTCATCCGTACAGCCACTGCCTGCGGCAATCACCCGGATATCATTGCGCAATACCTGGATCGGCAACGCATGGGAAGCATCACAGATCAGCAGGACGCGGCTGGTCATTTTAGCCACCGCCACCACCTGCCCGACCACGCCTTTATCACTGATAACCGGCTGGCCTTCATACACCCCGTTGTCCGACCCTTTATCAATCACGACCTGATCGCTATAGGGGTCTGAACCGGTGGAGATCACCTGAGTGACCATTTTGTGTTCGTCCTGGCGCAACGGCGAGCCTAGCAGCTCACGCAAACGGGCATTTTCCTGTTTGAATTGGCCAAGAAGAAGATTATCGCTGTTTTTGAGTAACAGTTCCTGCCGCAGAGCACGGTTTTCCAGCTCTAGCTGTTGGCGGGTAGCCAGCGTTTCCGATACGCTGTCCAAAACTTTACGCGGCCCATTAGCCAAGAAGTAAAAAGGGCTGACGGCGGTGTCCATGTAGTTTCGTATTTTAACGAACGTACCGAGCCGGCTGTCGGCAACGATCAGTGCAATCGCCACGATCACTGCCAGGAAAAGTCGTAGTTGCAGGGAAGGCCCCCTGCTAAAAATCGGCTTCATAAATTATGCACGTTCCTCGACAACAGAAAGGGGAACGCACCAGATGCCAGGTTAATACCGTCATCCGCTACGATCCCTCCATTCTGGGGCTGCTCACTATTCTTCGCTGAACAAATCGCCGCCATGCATGTCGATCATTTCCAACGCCTTGCCACCACCGCGAGCCACACAGGTGAGAGGATCTTCAGCCACCACTACCGGGATACCGGTCTCTTCCATCAGCAGGCGATCCAGGTTACGCAGCAATGCGCCACCACCGGTCAGCACCATACCGCGTTCGGAGATGTCGGAAGCCAGTTCCGGCGGGCACTGTTCCAGCGCAACCATGACCGCGCTGACGATACCGGTCAGAGGTTCCTGCAAAGCTTCGAGAATTTCATTGGAGTTCATGGTGAACCCACGCGGCACACCTTCAGCCAGGTTACGGCCACGCACTTCAATTTCACGCACTTCGTCATCTGGATAGGCTGAGCCGATACCGTGCTTGATACGTTCTGCAGTGGCTTCACCGATCAGTGAACCGTAGTTACGGCGCACATAATTAATGATGGCTTCGTCAAAGCGGTCGCCGCCGATACGCACAGAAGAAGAGTACACCACGCCGTTAAGCGAGATCACCGCCACTTCAGTGGTACCACCACCGATATCAACCACCATGGAGCCGGTGGCTTCCGATACTGGCAGACCCGCACCGATCGCCGCAGCCATAGGCTCTTCAATCAGGAAGACTTCACGCGCGCCTGCACCCTGAGCGGACTCACGGATCGCACGGCGTTCAACCTGGGTAGCACCAACAGGTACGCAAACCAGTACGCGCGGGCTTGGGCGCATAAAGCTGTTGCTATGAACCTGCTTGATGAAATGCTGCAGCATTTTTTCGGTGACAAAGAAGTCGGCGATCACGCCGTCTTTCATTGGGCGAATAGCCGCGATATTGCCAGGCGTACGCCCCAGCATCTGCTTGGCGTCATGACCTACGGCCGCAACGCTCTTGGGTGAACCGGCACGATCCTGGCGAATGGCAACCACCGACGGTTCATTCAGTACAATGCCTTGTCCTTTAACATAAATCAGGGTATTGGCGGTACCCAAGTCGATGGACAAGTCATTAGAAAACATGCCACGAAATTTCTTAAACATAACGAAAGGATAATCCTGCAAGCTGGGGGCGGAAAATAAAATCCGCCTACTTTACCAACCACACGAAGCAGCGACAAGGCGCAAAAACGTCCTACTTCGGTGAAAATTAGTCTGCGTTATTTGTGACCGAATGCACGGAAAGCGAATGGGGCCTGATATCCCTCAACAAAGGCTCAGCTAGCCACCAAATCAACGTACCAAACGGCAGTAACACAGCTCATAAAATCTAACATTTTTCCTGATTGTCACCGGTGGTAAGCACCTGCTGACGCCCACAGGAAAAGACGGGCCATTCTACGTTAATTTTTGCCCGGTCATCAGGTTAAACACGATATCGACGCGAATATTTTTTGCGAGCTATATCGATCGGCTCTGGCGAAGCGAAAAAGTCCCCCTGCCCACCCAGGATCCCGCGCTCTTTCAGCGTCTGCCATTCGTTGCGCGTACGCACGCTGGCGGCAAAAACCTTCGCTTGAGTGCCTTCGCAGGCACCGGTCAGACTCTGAACGAACAGCTGATTCTCATCCCGCCGGTCAATACTCCTTACCAACCCTGGGTGAAGCTTGACGATCTCCACCGGTAACGACTTGATATAAGAGGTACTAACCACCGTCAACCCAGCCTGAGAAACCGCCAGACGACAGCCCAATCCGGTCAGCAATCGTAGCACCGGACGCAAACGGTCGATATGTTGACACACATCTGCCTCTGCAAGTTCAATCAGAATTCGCCTGCGGTGACTTTTTTCACACTGTAACAGGGTATCGCGCAGCCAACGTTGGAAACTGCGCTGCAATAATGAATCAACGCATAGTGGAAACGCCAGCGTCTCTTCCGGCCACAGTGCCAATAAAGGAATAATCCGATTCATCTGCTGGCGGTCATAGCTTTCCGCCAACCCAAGCTGATTGACCAGCGGCATATATTCGGCAGGCAACAGTTCCTGTGCGCCATCATAAATCCGGCTCATGATTTCGCGGTGATGCACATCGCCTTCCACCGTCACCGCCGGTTTTTGATATAAACGAGGGCCGCCACGCGCCAGTACCTGTTCGAGCAGCGTGCGCCATTTAACGCTGCCGCGCCCTTTCTCTGGCACATCGCTATCATAGACGTACCAGCCGTTTTCGCCTTGCAGTACGGCGTGGCGGGTTGCCTGTTCGGCGTAATCGATGATTTCTTCCGTGGTCTGCCCGCCGCGGTAGGCAACAATACCAATATGCAAGAACGCCTCGCGGTCAATCAGCGCCGTTGAGGGCAAGGAGTCGATCGCGTTGACCAGCTGCGCCGCGATGCCGTCCGCTTCTTTCAGCGTGCGGTGTGGCAGCAGAACGGTAAAATCACTGTGGAAATAGCGGGCCAGTAAGGCGGCAGGGTAACGCATGACAAAAGTGGACAGCAGGTTGACCAATGAATACATCAGCTCCTGCACCGCCGCGTTGCCGTGAATTTCACGCAGGGTATCGAAATCCGGCAGGCGCACCATCATGACGATGCCGTGTGACCCGACATCTTCCAGTTGAGTCGTGAGCTGGTTATCAAAGAACAGCCGGTTATTGAGGCCGGTTTTCGCATCCTGCGCGGCAAAAGCACGGATCAAGGTATCTACCCGGCTGCGCTCCTCACGTGCTTCGGCCAAATCGGCCAGCAGACGATCCAACGCGCCGCTGACGCTGGCGGGCCATTCGCGAATGTCTCCCTTCAGCACCTGTTCACGCTCGCCGTTGAGAATGCGCCGCGCCCGTCGCTCCAGGCGATCTTCACCTACTGCTTGTTCGCGCAGCCAGCGTAAACTGAACAGCAGGATCACCACCATGATGACAATCGACAGCGTGACCGCCGCCGTGGACTGTAATGAACGCACGTCGCTGGCGAACGGATCGAGGTAGGTGACATTCACCCGGGTGCCGGGGTGATGCATCATGTTTAACGAGGTTTGGCGGTAGCCAGCCAGCGATGCCCAAGGGGCTTTGATGGTCGGCAGACTGTAGGAGAAAAGGTTGCTGGTTTCGGTATCGACATGAATCGCAACGATACCTAGCGGCCGCATCACCAAGGGCAGCCAGTTATCCTGAGCCTGCAGGGGTTGGAGCAGCATTGCCTGATCGATGGAAGTGGCCAGGGCTTCAAAACGGCGCTCGAGGCGTTCCTGAGTCACGTAAAAGAAACTGTATGAACACCCCATCAGCATCAAGAACATAGCCAATGCGACGAGCAGGGTGATTAGAGCAGAGAGTTTGGTTGTAAATCTCATCCCTGTGCCTTCTGCGCGATGATAAAATGAAGAGCCACCTTTTGATGTTCCAAGGCCCCGTTCCTGCTCGATTGAAAACAACGCAATACCCTGATATTTAAAAATCATGAAGCGACTTCAATTTCTTTGCCAAGCATCAGGTTAGCTTTACAAAGCTATCAAGCCTGGCCGACGAAGAAAACCATTAAGCACTATTTTTTTGTCCTTTATCAGGACAGGCTTTTTTATTATGCATATAGTCAGACAATACTGAACCATACATTCATATGATATATGAAAAAACGTGGAGCGATGCATGCGAGTATTATTATTGGAACAAGATGGCGAAAAAACCCTGGCACAAGTCAAGAATATTGATAGTAAGCAGTTGCCAGAAGGGGATGTGACGGTCGACGTCAACTGGTCCAGTCTCAACTATAAGGATGCCCTGGCGATCACCGGCACGGGGAAAATTATTCGTCACTTCCCAATGGTGCCTGGTATCGATTTTGCCGGCCTGGTACACAGCAGCACAGATCCACGTTTTAAACCAGGCCAGAGCGTAGTGCTCACCGGTTGGGGCGTTGGCGAAAGTCACTGGGGCGGGTTGGGCGAACAGGCCCGCGTTAGCGGCGAATGGCTGGTCCCGCTGCCACAAGGGCTGTGTGAACGCAAAGCGATGATCCTCGGCACTGCCGGCTTTACCGCCATGCTGTGCGTGATGGCACTGGAAGAAGGTGGAGTGAAACCGGAGGACGGCGACGTTCTGGTCACCGGAGCCAGCGGTGGCGTAGGTAGCACGGCGGTCGCCCTACTGTCCGCACTGGGCTATAGCGTCACCGCCATCAGCGGACGCGACAGCAATACCGACTATCTGAAATCCCTCGGTGCCAAAACCGTCCTGCCCCGTAGCGAGTATATTGAAACACCGCGCCCGCTGGAGAAACAGCTATGGGCTGGCGCCATCGACACCGTCGGTGACAAATTGCTGGCTCGCGTGCTGGCGCAGATGAATTACAACGGCACCGTTGCCGCCTGCGGCCTGGCGGGAGGCTACAAGTTGCCGACTACCGTGATGCCGTTTATCTTGCGTAACGTGCGTCTGCAAGGCGTTGATTCGGTGCTCACGCCGCTGCATCGTCGCCAAACCGCCTGGGAACGTCTGGCCGGTATTCTGCCAGAAAGCTTCTATGAACAAGCCACACAGGAAATTCAGTTGGAAGACGTGCCTGCCGCTGCTACCGCGCTGATGAACAATCAGATCACTGGCCGCACCCTGGTAAAAATCCGCCCGTAATCTGTTGGGCGCCGCATCCGGCGCCTGCTTATTCACCACAAGAAATTACCTCTCGTTTACCTCTCTTTACATCCACCCTCTCGCAGAAAGTTGGCTTTCACGCCATGCTTACACCATCACTTGCGGAGAAAAAAGATGAAACAACAGCGAAAACTGACCGAAGCCGATGTCACGCCGGAAAGCGTGTTCTATCAGCGGCGCAAGGTACTCCAGGCGTTAGGGATCACGGCAGCCTCGCTGGCTTTGCCCACCCAGGCACAAGCCGACTTGCTGTCATGGTTCAAAGGTAACGATCGGCCCCCAGCCCCGCCGGGTAAAGCGTTGGACTTCAGCAAGCCCGAAGCCTGGCAAGCCAAACTGGAGCTTACGCCTGAAGAAAAAGTCTCGGGTTACAATAACTTCTACGAGTTTGGTCTGGACAAGGCCGATCCCGCCGCCAACGCGGGCGATCTGAAAACGACGGACTGGAAGGTAAAAATCGACGGCGAAGTCGGTAAACCCATAACGCTGGATATCGACGATTTACTCAAGCGATTCCCGCTGGAGCAACGCATTTATCGCATGCGTTGCGTTGAAGCCTGGTCGATGGTGGTGCCGTGGATCGGTTTTGAGCTGGGCAAACTGCTTAAGCTGGCCGAGCCCAACAGCAACGCGCGCTACGTGGCTTTTCAAACGCTGTACGATCCAGAACAGATGCCCGGCCAGAAAGATCGCTTTATTGGGGGTGGCCTCAAGTATCCCTATGTCGAAGGTTTGCGCCTTGATGAAGCCATGCACCCACTGGCTCTGTTGACCGTGGGCGTGTATGGCAAGATGCTGCCACCGCAAAACGGTGCTCCGGTGCGTCTGATCACTCCATGGAAGTATGGCTTCAAGGGCATCAAGTCCATCGTACAAATCACCCTGACCCGCGAACAACCGCCAACCACCTGGAATCTGTCTGCTCCCAACGAATATGGTTTTTACGCCAACGTGAATCCCCATGTCGATCATCCGCGCTGGTCGCAGGCCACCGAGCGCTTTATCGGTTCTGGCGGCATCCTGGATGTGAAACGTCAGCCGACGCTGCTGTTCAACGGTTATGCCGATCAGGTGGCTTCGCTGTATCACGGCCTCGATTTACGGGAGAACTTCTGAGTGCGCTTAACCCCCAAGCAGATCACCTGGCTAAAAGTTGCCATCTACCTGGCAGCATTCCTGCCCTTTCTGTGGCTGGTGCTGTCCGTCGATCAGGGCTGGTTCAGTGCCGATCCGGCCAAAGATATCCAGCATTTTACCGGCAGGATGACGCTGAAGTTACTGCTGGCCACCCTGCTCGTCACTCCATTGGCCCGCTACGCGCGCCAGCCGCTGCTGATCCGTTGCCGACGTCTGCTGGGTTTGTGGTGTTTTGCCTGGGGAACGCTGCATCTGGTAAGCTACTCGACGCTGGAACTGGGGCTGAGCAACATAGGCCTGCTGGGGCGCGAACTGGTAACCCGCCCCTATCTGACGCTAGGTATCCTCTGCTGGTTGATTTTGTTGGCCCTGGCGGCCACCTCAACGCTATGGGCGCAGCGTAAATTGGGGGCCAACTGGCAGAAGCTGCATAACTTCGTCTATCTGGTGGCGATCCTGGCACCGATCCACTACCTTTGGTCGGTAAAAACGTTGTCACCACAGCCTTTTATTTATGCCTCGCTGGCGCTGCTGTTGTTAGCTCTGCGTTACAAGAAATTCCGCTCGTGGTGGCGTAAACCACGCTAAAACCGGCAAGATTGACGGTAAAAATCCCCTACCGGGGCGCGGAACTTTTCTGTGTTCTACCCCTCATAATCCAATAGCGGCACTGGGTGTTTGCTGATTTAGGGTTGAATATCTTCGCTGATAAGACCAGTATTTAGCTGCGAATTGCCACGATATCGTTATAATGCCCGACCTTGAACCTGTCGCTGCAGCAAAATCTGCGCGTAACAGGTGACAAATCGGTGACATCGGGTTATTTTCTACGATGATGGTTTTATTGCCGGAGATACCAGCACAATGGCGGATAAGTTTCACATTTTGCTTCTGAACGGCCCCAATCTCAATCTGCTGGGGACGCGTGAGCCGGAAAAGTACGGCAGCGCTACGCTGGCAGAGATTGTTAACGGATTGGAAAACCAGGCGCTCGCGCTAGATATCACCCTGAGCCATCTGCAGTCCAACGCCGAGCATGCGCTCATCGATCGCATTCATCAGGCACGCGGCAATACGGATTTTATCCTGATTAACGCCGCCGCGTTCACGCACACCAGCGTGGCGTTGCGCGATGCACTGTTGGCAGTAGAGATCCCGTTTATCGAGATCCACCTGTCCAACGTGTACGCTCGTGAGCCTTTCCGTCATCACTCCTACCTGTCTGATATCGCGGTAGGCGTGATCTGTGGCCTCGGCGCGGATGGCTACACATTTGCTTTACAGGCAGCGGTTCGCCGTTTGTCAAAAACCCACTAATTGCTACACAAAAAGAGTACGGAATCACACTCATGGATATTCGTAAAATCAAGAAACTGATCGAACTGGTTGAAGAATCAGGCATTTCTGAACTGGAAATCTCTGAAGGCGAAGAGTCGGTTCGCATCAGCCGTGCCGCACCGGTGCAGGCTTACCCAATGATGCAGCAGTACGCAATGCCAGCCCAGCAGCAGCAACCTGCTCTGGCCACCGCCGTTGCCCCTGCTGCCGCAGAAACCCCAGCAGCACCAGCGGCCATGAGTGGCCATATCGTTCGTTCACCAATGGTAGGGACCTTCTACCGCACCCCAAGCCCGGACGCGAAAGCCTTCGTGGAAGTGGGCCAGAAAGTGAACGCCGGTGATACTCTGTGCATCGTTGAAGCCATGAAAATGATGAACCAGATTGAAGCGGACAAATCCGGTGTGGTTAAAGCGATCCTGGTAGAAAACGGCCAACCGGTTGAATTTGACGAGCCACTGGTCGTCATCGAATAACGAGGCGCACCATGCTAGATAAAATTGTTATCGCCAACCGTGGCGAGATCGCGCTACGTATCCTGCGCGCTTGTAAAGAACTGGGCATCAAAACCGTTGCCGTTCACTCAAGTGCCGACCGCGATCTGAAACACGTTCTGCTGGCGGATGAGACCGTTTGTATCGGCCCTGCCCCGTCAGTTAAAAGCTATCTGAACATCCCGGCCATCATCTCCGCCGCCGAAATTACCGGCGCCGTGGCGATCCACCCGGGTTATGGCTTCTTGTCCGAGAATGCCGACTTTGCCGAGCAGGTAGAGCGCTCTGGCTTTATCTTCATCGGCCCACGCGCCGAAACCATTCGCCTGATGGGTGACAAGGTTTCTGCCATCAGCGCGATGAAAAAAGCCGGCGTACCTTGCGTACCAGGCTCCGACGGCCCGCTGACCGATGACATGGACAAAAACCGTGCCTTCGCCAAGCGCATCGGTTATCCGGTGATCATCAAGGCTTCCGGCGGCGGCGGCGGTCGCGGCATGCGCGTTGTGCGCGGCGACAAAGATCTCGAACAATCCATCTCCATGACCAAAGCGGAAGCCAAAGCGGCTTTCAACAACGACATGGTGTATATGGAGAAGTACCTGGAAAACCCTCGCCACATCGAAATTCAGGTGTTGGCAGATGGCCAGGGCAACGCCATCTATCTGGCTGAACGTGACTGCTCCATGCAGCGCCGACACCAGAAAGTGGTCGAAGAGGCACCAGCACCGGGGATCACCCCAGAGCTGCGCCGCTACATCGGTGAACGCTGTTCAAAAGCCTGTGTGGAAATCGGCTACCGCGGTGCAGGTACCTTTGAGTTCCTGTATGAGAACGGCGAGTTCTATTTCATTGAAATGAACACCCGTATCCAGGTAGAACATCCGGTTACCGAAATGATCACCGGCGTGGATCTGATCAAAGAGCAGCTGCGTATCGCTGCCGGTCAGCCGCTGTCGATCAAACAGGACGAAGTGAAGGTGCAAGGCCATGCGGTGGAATGCCGTATCAACGCCGAAGACCCGAACACCTTCCTGCCAAGCCCAGGCAAGATCACCCGCTTCCATGCTCCTGGTGGTTTCGGCGTGCGTTGGGAATCTCATATCTACGCTGGCTATACCGTGCCGCCGTACTATGACTCCATGATTGGCAAGCTGATCACCTACGGTGAAAACCGTGACGTGGCGATTGCCCGCATGAAGAACGCCCTGGCTGAGCTGATCATCGATGGCATCAAAACCAACGTTGAACTGCAGCAGAAGATCATGACCGACGAAAACTTCCAGCATGGTGGCACCAACATCCACTATCTGGAGAAGAAGCTGGGTCTGCAGGAAACCTGATTATCGGTTAACGATATTGGGCTAATAAAAAACACCGCATGAGAACTTCTGCGGTGTTTTTTTATTTAATGGAGAGAGGGATTTTGCCCCTCACCCTAACCCTCTCCCAAAGGGCGAGGGGACCGATCGAGTTAGGCTGAAAATGTAGTGATTCATCATTAGCACCGGCTGACTCACCTTGATTCCGAAACAGCACGGGCCAATCAAGAACTCCGGACAGCTCCCTCTCCCTGTGGGAGAGGGTTGGGGTG
This sequence comes from Serratia sp. J2, assembly GCF_046269175.1. NCBI lineage: Bacteria > Pseudomonadati > Pseudomonadota > Gammaproteobacteria > Enterobacterales > Yersiniaceae > Serratia > Serratia sp. J2. Next base: position 14,468 of record NZ_JBKABN010000044.1, on the reverse strand, counting down.
AGGGGTATCGCACCCATAAGCATACGCCCGCAAAACCTCCTGGATCTTGTCGATAATCAGGCTATGTGGATCACCAGCACATTCACCAGCCATCAGGCGTGGGAATTGCAGCGGGAAATACTGGCTCAGCATACCCAACGGAATGGTTACCCCGCTCAGGTTTGCCACCAGCTTGTCGATGGCCGCGCTGATGCGCGCTTCAGGCCAGTAATAGCGGATCCGATCGGACAGGCTGTAGTGCAGATCGATCATCGCCTTCGAATGGCGCGGATCGTAATACTTCTTCCAATACTTGGGCTCATCCTGCATCACGCTGTCGATCACCGCCAGCACGTGGCTCTGCTGTTCTGCGGCGATCAGCTCCTTCTCGATCAACGCCAGGCTGAAGATCGCCTCACGCAGGGCAAAGGTCAGCGCCGGGCCGACTTTCAGGATCGCAAAGTGATCGCGCACCAACTGGCGGAACGCTTTCGGGGTTTGATAATCCGTAGAGTGGGCTTCAAACACCAACGGCGTTGACTCAATCATGGCGGAAAGCTCGCGTGCCTGTTCCGGCTGATAGTGGATCACCGTGGAATGGTCGAACTCGACTCCCGGCTGCACCACCAGCCCCACCACCCGCTCCATGGCCTGCTCCAAACCTAAGCGAGCAAACGCCTGCCGATGCGTCTCGATGGTCTCGGCGGCATCCTGTGGCCGCGTGACGTGTACCTGAGCGATAGCGTGGCTTTCCCCACCCGGAACCGGCACTTCCGTACCTATCACGTAGCTCAGCGCCTGCCGCTGCTCTGAGGTGGCAGCCGCTTCCGCCACCGCACATAGCCGCGCCGCACGCTCGGCCACCACCGTTGGCGGTAAAGGAACCGGATCGTCCGCGCAGGACATGGAAGCATCCAGATGAATTTTACTGAACCCAGCCTGAACGTAATCGGCAATCAGGCGTTCGGCTTTCTCCATCGCCAGCCCAGCCGGTTCATCCTGCCAACAGTTCGGCCCAAGATGGTCACCCCCCAATATCAACCGTGACTGCGGGAAGCCAATCTTGGCGGCAATGGCATACACAAACTCACGGAAATCCGCCGGTTTCATCCCGGTGTAGCCGCCAAATTGGTTCACCTGGTTGGAGGTGGCCTCAATCAATACCTTACGCTGGCTAGCCAGGTCAAAACGCAACGTGGCCTCAATCACCAACGGATGTGCCGAGCAAACCGAACAGATACCAATATGCTTGCCGCTTTTATGCTGCTGGATAATAGATTTCATGCTTATGGCCTCATTTACCCGTCGCCTTTCAAGTCACAGCGTTGTTACCTGCACTTGCCCACCCCAGCCACTTTCTAAAAGAAAGCTCCTGGGGATGAACAAGCTTGTCGCCTAGCTGTGACTTGAAATTCATAGGGTAAAGCAATGTCCTGAACTGAATATTCAAGACGTTGGAATGTTATTTACAGCGCGCCGACCGGCACGGTCCGTTGCTGCTGCAAGAAAGTGTCGATTTCAGCGAAGGTAGAGGTCCCTTCCATTGGCCCACGCCGGGTTACCGCCAGTGCACCGCAGGCATTGGCATAGCGCAGCGCCTGGGAAACGCTGTGCCCCTGTAACCGGCAAGCAATGTAAGCGCCGCCAAAGCAGTCGCCCGCCCCGGTCGGATCAACCTCGTCTACGGCATAGCTGTCGATATGCAGGGTTTCATCCGCGGAATAATAGCTCACCCCTTTACTGCCGCGTTTCACCACCACTTCTTTAATGCCGTCCTTCAGGTAGCGAGCAATCGCCTCATCCAACGTGGTTTGGGAGGACAGCAGCATCACTTCCCCTTCGCTCGGCATATAGATATCGGTCAGCTCCAGCACGTAATGCAGCGCATCACGCATCTCGGGGATATTGAGCATTTCCTTGCGGATATTCGGATCGAAAGACAAGGTGCCACCGTTCGCTTTGACGATCCCTGCAGCCTTCTTCACCGCGTCCACCATATGGAAGGAAAACAGCGATGACCCCATGATGTGGAAGTGCTGGCAGTCCTGCAGCAGTTCGGCATTCACATGTTCGGCCGATAATTTCCCACAGGCTGCGTTCTTGATATTGAAAATAAAATCGCGATCGCCGTTGGAGTGGTAAGTGACGAAGGCGCTGCCGGTCGTCTCATGCGGCAACACACGGATACCGCGCGTATCCACTCCGTCAGCCTTTAGGCGCTCGATATTCAACGTGCCGAAACCGTCGTTACCCACGCAGCTGATGATGCCGCACTGCCCGCCCAGCTTGGTCACCTGGTCGATAAAAATCGCCGGGGCGCCGCTGGGAAAAGGGCCATTCCATGAGCCTGGATGGGTAAAAGATTGGCCAACTTTATCGGCCATGATCTCAACCAGGATCTCGCCGATGGTATAAATTTTTCTCATTGTCCCGTTCCTTATACAAATCTGCCTGTGATCGTTAGCCACGTTTCTTCTTGTTTCTGACGTCGACATACACCGCGATAAGGATCACCAGTCCCTTCACCACCATTTGATAGAAATAAGGCACGTTCATTAAATTCATACCGTTGTTGATGACCCCAATGGTCAGGGCACCAATCATGGTGCCGATCACCGTGCCGTAGCCGCCATTCAGGCTGGTGCCCCCCAACACCGCGGCGGCGATCGCGTCCAGCTCATAGCTCAACGCGGCATTAGGCTGGCCGGAATACAGCCGTGAAGCCAGGATCATGCCGCTGATGCCCGCCATCACGGCGGTGATCATAAAGACCTTTATTTTCAGCGCGGAAACGTTAATCCCCGAATAGATCGCAGCTTCTTTATTGCCGCCGGTGATATAAATTTTGCGCCCAAAGGTGGTTTTCGACAGGATGAAATGGTTGACGATCAGCAACACCAACAGGATCCAGATTGGGATCGGGATATAAAGGAACTCGCCGTTGCCCAGCGCCAAAAACGCCTCGTTTTTGATCATGATCGGCGTGCCGTCGGTGACGATATAGGCAATGCCCCGGAAGATGCCCATCGTCGCGACGGTAACGATAAACGACGGGATACCGGCCAGCGCAGTCAGGCTACCGTTAACCAGGCCCAGCACCAGCGCGGCCATAATCGACAGCGGGATCACCAGAATAAACGGGATGCCAAACGACAGACCAAGCGCAGCAAAGGTCCCCACCAGCGCAATGGTTGACCCCACCGAAAGATCGATATCCCCCAGCAGCAGTACATACGTCATGCCATAGGCGGTGATGGCAATGATCGAGACCTGCAAAATAATATTGGTAATATTATTCACGCTCAGGAAGCTGTCGTTGATCACGCTGAACAGGATCACCAAGGCCACCAGGCCCGCCAGTATGCCGCCGTACTGCTTGGCGGCTTTTGCCAGTTTCCCTGGCCCGTTGAACGCCGAATGGCCCTCGGCGGCCAGCACTTTATCGCTCATTATTTCACTCCTGTTGCTGCGGTCATGACCTGGGTTTGCGTGAGTCCAGCGGTGGCAAAAACGTCGGCGATCTGCTTGGCGCGCATCACCACCAGCCGATCGCTGAGCGCCATGACTTCCGGCAGTTCGGAAGAGATCAAGATAATGGCAGTGCCCTGCGCAGCAAGCTGGCGTATGACGTTGTAGATCTCGAACTTGGCACCGACATCCACGCCGCGCGTTGGCTCGTCGAGGATTAAGATCCGTGGCACTTTTTCCAACCATTTCGACAGCACAATCTTTTGCTGATTGCCGCCGCTCAGAGTACTGACCAGTTGGTGGGGCGAACTAACCTTGATGTTCATCCGCCGGATCGCCTGCTGGGTTTTCGCCTCTTCGTGCTTATGGTTGATCAGGCTGGAGCCCGCATACTGAAAGGCGACGTGATGGGTGTTCATGCTTACGTCATGCATCAGCACCAACCCCTCCTCCTTGCGGTTTTCCGTCACGAAGGCGATACCATGCTCTATCGCCTGCTTTGGATTGCGAATAGTGACTACCGCCTCATCAATGCGAATTTCACCCTGATAGCCGGTCAGGCCAAAAATGGCCTTCATTACGTCTGAACGCCCCGACCCCACCAGCCCAAAAAAGCCCAGCACTTCACCTGCACGCAGTGAGAAATGGATATCGTGAAACAGTTTGTCCTGCGAAAATTGCCTGACTTCCAGCACCGGCACTTGCTCTGCTGAAGGGGGTTCGCCGATGCGTGGCGGGTAGATATTGGTCATTTCGCGGCCAACCATCTGGGCAATCAGCCGGTGAATATCGGTCTGGTGTTTATCATGGGTAGCAATGAACTCGCCGTCGCGCAGCACCGAGATATCATCAGATACCCGCATGATCTCATCCATGCGGTGCGAGATATAAATCACCGCGCAGCCGCGCTGTTTCAGCTTGTCGATGATGCCAAACAGGATGTCGGCCTCGTTATCGCTCAGCGACGACGTTGGTTCATCCATGATCACGACATCTGCTGGGTAGCTCAGCGCCTTGGCAATCTCTACCAGTTGGCGCTGGGCCATCGACATGGTGCCGACAATTTGCTGTGGATCGAGCGGAATAGCCAAGTCCGCCAGCAGGCGTTGGCAATTATTCACCATCTGGCTATCGTTAATAAAACCAAAGCGGGTTGGCTCATTATTAGCGTAGATATTTTCTGCTACGCTCATGTTATTGCTCAGGCTCAGTTCCTGAAAAATAATCGCGATACCCAACTTTCTGGAATGCTGCGGGTTGTTAATAGTGACGTTTTGCCCTTTGAGGCGTATTTCCCCTTTGGTCGGCGGATAAATTCCTGCCAGGATTTTCATTAGCGTGGATTTACCGGCACCATTTTCGCCCAGTAGCGTATGGACTTTACCTTTGCGTATTTTCAGGCTGACATTTTTTAATGCGTTAACATGGCCGAAACTTTTGGCTATTTCCGTTACCGCCAGCACCGTATCCGTCATTATTTCCTCCACCCACGTGGCCTCTCACCCCAGCCCTTTCCCAAAGGGAGAGTGGACCGATCGAGTTCGTTGGTTTCTCTGTGTAATACCCAGTCCTCTTGCTTCTTACTACTCACTTCCCGAAGCAGCACGGACCAATCAAGCACTCCGACCAACTCCCTCTCTCTTTGGGAGAGGGTTGGGGTAAGGGTTAGCCACTGAAGCTTGGGATAACGAGCAGTGTTATTTACCGGTATAAACACCTGGTGCAACTGGGATCAACTTGGCGACTGGCTTGCCGTTCAGATGGTCAACGGCAGCATCAATAGCCTTGGCGCCCATTTGGTCTGGATATTGGCGGATAACGGCCACAAAGGTCTTGTCGCTGTCGACGGCGTCGCGAGCCTCTTTCATCCCGTCGAAACCAATGATCTTGATATTGTCGTTACGAGCGGATTTGGCGGCGATCACCGCAGCCAGCGCAGCATCATCGCCAAAACCGAACAGGCCATTCAGATCCGGGTGCGCCTGCATCATGTTCTGCGCCACGGTTAACGCTTCCGCCCGGGTGATGCCGGTTTGGATCGCCACGATCTTCACGTCAGGCGTATCGGCCAGCCCTTTCTTGAAGCCGTCCACGCGTGCCACCACCGATTGCAGCGCCGGATAATCGATAATCGCTACCTTGCCTTTGCCGTTGAGCAGTTTGCCCATCAGCTTGCCCGCTTCGACGCCACCGGCGTAGTTGTCGGTCGCCACGTGAGTGACCACCGGCACGCCTTCGGCGGCCACATCAACGGTAATAACCGGAATACCGGCTTTCTCCGCTTTGATAATCGCCGCCTGCACGCCTTTGGAATCCACCGGCGAAATAATAATGGCGTCAACCTTCTTGGTAATAAAGTCTTCTACGTCAGAGAGTTGTTTATTCAGATCCTGATTGGCAATCGAAATATTCAGCACCACGTCGTCTTTCTTGGCTTCCGCTTTCATTGCGTCGGCCAGATCAATATAGAACGGATGCTGTTGCGTCAGCAGCGATGCACCAATTTTATATTCCTTGGCGAACGTTGCCTGCGAGAATACTGCCAACCCGATGGCCAGCACCGAACCTAATACCTTTAATTTATGCATGATCTATCCTCAGTTTTTATTATTTCTGCTTGTTTAGCTTGCTGTTTTGTAGGGGTGTTACGCGTTAATAGTTATAATTGGCCCTCGCAGCCGCACACGCCAATCACTTTTTCCACTACCCGTTGCATAGCGCTTTTCGCTGGCTGCATATAGTGGCGCGGGTCATTGGCATCCGGATGCTGGTGGAAATATTCTTTCAGGGCATCCGAAAAAGCGATTTTCAGCTCGGTAGCCACGTTGACCTTGCAGATGCCTAAACGGATACAGCGGCGGATATCGCTATCGCTCAGGCCGGAAGCCCCGTGCAGCACCAGCGGCACTTCCACACGATCGCGGATCTGTTCCAGGCGGGCAAAATCCAGCTTGGGCTCGGACTGGTACAGACCATGCGCGGTACCGATAGCCACCGCCAGCGAATCGATCCCGGTACGGGCAACAAACTCCACCGCCGCCTCCGGCGAGGTGTAGATAGCGTCTTTCCCTTCCACGATCAGGTCGTCTTCCTGGCCTCCCAGGCGGCCTAGCTCAGCCTCAACGCTAGCATCGTAGCGGTGGCTGTATTCAACGATTTGTTTGACCAGCGCCACGTTTTCTTCAAAAGGAAAGTGAGAGCCGTCGATCATCACGGAACGGATCCCGGCGTTGATCTTATGGTAGATATCGGCGGGCTCTTCGTGATGATCCAAATGCAACGCCAGCGGGATCTGATACTCATGCGCCAGTGCCTTGACGATCATGATGATGTTTTCCAGCCCACCGTAGCGGTAAGTGCCGGTCGTTCCCGCCAGGATCACTGGCGAACGATACTGTGCAGCGGTTTCGACCACCACCTGCAAGGTTTCCAGGTTGTGGATGTTGAATGCTGGCACCGCGTACCCTTGCTGCTGCGCTTTCTGCAGCATATTCTTGCTTGAAATGATGTACATCGATTCTCCTCGATCCCGCACCTGATACCGCAGTCGGTAATTACAAAATGAAAATTTAGTTAGATAAACTTTCCAAGTGAAACCGAATATAGAGAGAAAACGCGCAAAAAAGCGTGACAGGGATCGAATATTATCAAATAACTTTCAAAACGTAATATAACTAGATGTTGATTACGAAAAATAAGGTATGTTCCGGTGTTTGTGCGCTGAAGATTACCCTATCTCGGGTGTATCCCCTCCCACGAACATAACCTAATAACATGAATAATAATAAAAATATAAACCTAAGTACTCGCCCAATCCTGACTTTCAAAATAACGAAAGCCTGCGAGGGTATTACTTTCAATTAGAAAGTATGAAGGATATAGTAGCCCTTATTACCGTTTAACGATGGGGGCGAATGTGCCCAGAAAGTCATCTAACCTGCTGAAACGCAGATTGAAAATTGCTGAAATCGTCGGCCAGCAAGGGGAGATCAAGGTCGACGATCTTTCTGCCCAGTTAGGGGTTTCCGGCGTGACGATCCGTGGCGATCTCAGCTACCTGGAACAGCAAGGCTACCTCAAGCGATCCTTTGGCGGTGCCATTGCAACCCCAACGCAGCCGCTGGCGGAGCCGACCGAACCAGGGATCGCCCTGCCCCCACTCACGCTGGCTAACCAGTTGGAAATCGCCCGCCACTGCGCCAGGATGATTGCCGATCGCGATACGCTATTTCTCGGCCATGGCGATATCTGCCGCAAGATCATCCCGTTCCTGAGCGGCCTGAAAAAGCTGCGGCTGATCGTCAATGACTTACAGCATGCGATCCTGGCCGATCAGTTTTTGGACGGTGAGATTATCGTCGCGGGTGGGGAGTTGATCCGCTCGCATACCGCGCTGAGCGGTAAAGCGTTGGATAGCGTGATCCAACAGTTCACCATCAACCACTGCATTCTCGAGGCCAGCATTACGGACAGCTCCGGCATCCTGAATATCGATCAGCCGCTGTTGGCGTCCCATTACCAACGCTGCCTGGACAAGGCGCAGAATAAAACCGCCATCATTACCCATTTGCCCATTCAGGCCAGTGCGATCGGGACTATCGGCCACCTCAGCCAGGTGGACAATCTGGTGACCAACCGTGGCGTGAATGAACATTATCAGCAGCAATTATTCGAATCCGACTTCAGCATCCGCTACACCAATAACGAATGTTTTACCTGGGCCAACCGGGAAACGATCGGGGAATAAAGGGGCACTTATGTCAGTTAGCATCTGCACGATGGGTGAGTTACTGGTTGAATTCCTTTCAAAAAATTATAATCAGGGATTCACTCAGCCAGGCGAGTTTCTTGGGCCGTTCCCCAGCGGGGCACCGGCTATCTATGCCGCTCAGGTGGCGCGGCTTGGCTTTGGCTCCACGCTGTTTGGCTGCGTGGGCAACGACGATTTTGGCCGCCTGAATATCGAGCGCCTGCGTCTGGAAGGGGTGATCACCGACGGCATCAGCGTGATCGACAAGGCCCCGACCGGCACGGCATTTGTCAGCTATCGCAACCCGCTGGAACGCGATTTTATCTTCAATATCCCCAACAGCGCCTGCGGCTTCTTTACCGCCGACCATATCGATCTGGGCTTGCTGAACCAGTGCCAGCATTTCCACATTATGGGTTCTTCGCTGTTCTCATTCCGCATCATCGATGCCATGCGCCGGGCGATCCAGATCGTCAAGGCCAATAAGGGGACGGTGTCGTTCGATCCCAACATTCGCAAAGAGATGCTCAATATCCCGGAGATGAGCCAGGCCTTCGATTACATCCTCGAATATACCGATATCTTCCTGCCGAGCGAGGGAGAAGTGCATCACTTTGCCAGCAGCAAAAACCAACAGGAAGCGGATATCGTACAGGAACTGTTGGCCAGCGGCGTGAGCCACATCGTGATCAAGCGCGGCCAGAAAGGGGCCAGCCATTACCAGCAACAAAACGGCCAGACGCAGGAGCTACACACTCCAGGCTATAACAGCAAAATGGTCGATCCGACCGGAGCAGGCGACTGCTTTGGCGCGACCTTTGTCAGCCTGTTCCTGTCCGGCTTCAGCGCAGAAAAAGCGTTGCAGTATGCCAATGCCAGCGGTGCCCTGGCGGTTTCCCATAAGGGGCCGATGGAAGGGCTATCCAGCCTGGCGCAGATTGAGCATTTTATTGCACAACAGGCGTAAAGCCCATCAACCGGCCAGCCTTTGGCCGGTTTTTTATCCCGATTGCCAACATAACGGCTTGGCAAAACCGTCCCTTGTCGTAAAATCCCCTCCTTTGCCAATCCATAACCGTAAACCCCTTGGAGGCACGGATGGAACAACGCTTTGTTCAAGCTAACCGCGAAGCACGCTGGGCACTGGGCCTGACGCTGCTTTACCTGCTGGCCTGGTCGCTGGCGGCCTATCTGCCAGACAGCAACGCCGGGATCACCGGGCTACCACACTGGTTCGAAATGGCCTGCCTGCTGGTACCACTGCTGTTTATTGGCCTGTGCTGGCTGATGGTACGCGGCATCTTCCGCGATATCCCCCTGGAGGATAGCGATGCAAACTGAGGTCATTCTGCCGCTGATCGCCTATCTGTTGCTGGTATTTGGCCTCTCGGTGTATGCCTATACCCGTCGCCAAAGCGGTAACTTCCTGAGTGAATATTTCCTCGGTAACCGTTCGATGGGCGGCTTTGTGTTGGCCATGACGCTGACCGCCACCTATATCAGCGCCAGCTCGTTTATCGGTGGGCCGGGTGCCGCCTATAAATACGGCCTCGGCTGGGTGCTGCTGGCGATGATCCAACTGCCCGCCGTGTGGCTTTCACTTGGCGTGCTAGGGAAAAAGTTTGCCATTCTGGCGCGGCGCTACAATGCCATTACCCTTAACGACATGCTGTTCGCCCGCTATAAGAGCCGCTTGCTGGTATGGCTGGCCAGCCTGAGCCTGTTGGTGGCCTTCCTTGGGGCAATGACGGTTCAGTTTATCGGCGGCGCACGCCTGCTCGAGACCGCTGCGGGCATTCCTTACGACACCGGCCTACTGATATTTGGTATCAGTATTGCGTTGTACACCGCGTTTGGCGGCTTCCGTGCCAGCGTGCTGAACGATGCCATGCAGGGGCTGGTGATGCTGATAGGCACGATATTACTGCTGGTTGCGGTGATCCACGCGGCGGGCGGCTTGCATAGCGCGGTCGATAAGCTGCAACAGATCGATCCGGCGTTGGTTTCACCGCAAGGCGGCGATCAGATCCTCAGCCTGCCGTTTATGGCTTCGTTCTGGATCCTGGTGTGCTTTGGCGTGATTGGCCTGCCGCACACCGCCGTGCGCTGTATCTCATATAAAGACAGCAAAGCCGTGCACCGTGGCATTATCCTCGGCACTATCGTGGTGGCTATTCTGATGTTTGGTATGCATCTGGCTGGCGCCCTGGGCCGTGCGGTGCTGCCGGATCTGAAGATCCCCGATCAGGTGATCCCGACGTTGATGATCACCGTGCTGCCCCCTTACGCCGCAGGGATCTTCCTGGCCGCACCGATGGCGGCTATCATGTCGACCATCAATGCGCAGTTGCTGCAATCCTCTGCCACCATCATCAAAGACCTCTATCTGGGCGTGCGTCCGCTGCAGATGAACAATGAGAAGATGATCAAACGCTTTTCCAGCCTGACCACGCTGATCCTCGGATTACTGGTGCTGCTGGCCGCCTGGCGCCCGCCTGAAATGATCATCTGGCTGAACCTGCTGGCGTTCGGCGGGTTGGAAGCGGTATTCCTCTGGCCGCTGGTGCTGGGCCTGTACTGGGAACGCGCCAACGCGCAGGGAGCCCTTAGCTCAATGGTCACCGGTGCGTTATGCTATACGCTATTAGCCAGCTTCGGCCTGCAACTGGCCGGATTGCACCCTATTGTGCCTTCGCTGTTACTCAGCCTGTTGGCGTTTTATCTCGGTAACGTCTACGGCGAAAAGCGCCAGTTGCCGTCGTCCTTACCCTCTTGAGAGAATTGTTATGCCTTGGATCCAATTAAAACTGAACACCACCGGCAGCCAGGCAGAAGACCTGAGCGATGCGTTGGTTGAAAGCGGCGCAGTATCGGTCACCTTCCAGGACACCCACGACAACCCGGTATTTGAACCGCTGCCGGGCGAAACCCTGCTGTGGGGCGATACCGATGTGATCGGCCTGTATGATGCCGAAACCGATATGACCGAAGTGGTCGCCATACTTGAACAGCATCCGCTGTTGGGCAGCGGTTTCCGCCACAAAATCGAGCAGTTGGAAGATAAAGACTGGGAACGTGAGTGGATGGATAACTTCCACCCGATGCGTTTTGGCGAGCGCCTGTGGATTTGCCCAAGCTGGCGTGACGTGCCCGATCCGGACGCGGTGAACGTCATGCTAGACCCAGGCCTGGCGTTTGGCACCGGCACCCATCCGACCACCGCGCTTTGCCTGCAATGGCTGGATGGATTGGATCTGGCTGGCAAAACCGTCATCGACTTCGGCTGTGGCTCCGGCATCCTGGCGATTGCCGCATTAAAACTCGGTGCCGCCCGCGCCATTGGCATCGACATCGATCCCCAGGCCATTCAGGCCAGCCGTGACAACGCGCAGCGTAACGGCGTTTCAGAGCGTCTTGAGCTGTATCTGCCAAAAGACCAGCCAGCCGATCTGCTGGCCGATGTGGTGGTGGCGAACATTCTCGCTGGCCCGCTGCGTGAACTGGCACCATTAATCAGCGACCTGCCAAAATCCGGCGGCTATCTGGGCCTGTCAGGCGTACTGGCAACTCAAGCCGCCAGCGTAGCCGAAGCCTATCAGGATAAATTCAATCTCGACCCGGTGGCCGAGCGTGAAGAATGGTGCCGCATCACCGGCCAACGCAACTAGTTACATTTTCCCTGCTTGCCAAAAACCATCGGAAATTTAAACAGTTCCGATGGTTTTTTCTTTTCCTAAGAATCCGCCAGTTTATCCCGACACTTGCTGGGCGTATTCTCCTGCTCGGAGTGAAGGTGGCCCGCAGCATACGAGCCGCCCACCCAGGATAATTGGTATTTTCATTGGACAAGGATTAGGAAATGAAAGGAAAAATGTTGCTGGCTGCCCTGTTGGCCGCCAGCTTCTCGATCGGTGCCGCAGAACATGCTCATTGGGGCTATGAAGGCCAGGAAGACCCGGCGCATTGGGGTAAGCTTTCACCCGATTTTTCACTGTGTGAAACCGGTAAAAACCAGTCCCCGGTCAACATTCAGGGCGCGCTGAAAACCCAGCACGGCAAGCTTGAGCTGGCTTTCCAGCAGGGCAAACAACAAATCGTCAACAACGGGCACACCATTCAAGTCAACGTCAGCGAAGGCAACACCCTGCGCTTGGACAACGACACCTTCACGCTACAGCAGTTCCATTTCCACGCCCCGAGTGAAAACGAGATCGACGGCAAGCAGTTCCCCCTGGAAGCACACTTTGTCTACAAAGACAAAGACGGTGCCCTGGCGGTGCTGGCCCTGATGTTCCAGCAAGGTAAAGCCAATCCGCAACTGGCGCAGGCCTGGCAACAAATGCCTGCCGCTGTCGATCAGACCGCCGTGCTGAACAAACCGCTGGATATCAAAGCGCTGCTGCCGAAACAGTTTAACTTTTACCGCTTCAGCGGTTCGCTGACGACGCCACCCTGTTCTGAAGGGGTCAGCTGGTTGGTGCTAGATCAGCCTGTAAGCGCTTCTGCCGAACAAATCAGTCAATTCCACTCGGTAGTCCACCATAACAACAATCGCCCGGTACAGCCGCTGAACGGCCGCGTCATCGTCGATTGATTTTTGCCAGCGCCAACTGCCGCTGCCCTCACTGGGGTGGCGGTAATTCCCAGCACCATTCTTGCCGATTTGTCAAAGTATTAAGCTGAGAATGTTACAAATAACCTGATGTTACGATCTGTTATTACCGGCACGTAAAGATAAAATCCTGTCGTTAGTGGAATATTTTTGCGCACGAAAATTAAGCACAATCACACAACTAATTGTTAAATAAACATAATATTTTCATAAAGGGTGCATAAGCGCACTTTTATTGCCCAATAACTGTCGATTGGTCAAAGTTTGGCCTTTCATCTGAATGAAAAAATGCGTAATATACGCGCCCTTGCGGACACAGTATGGTCAGTCTTTGTCTATGCGCATTGGACACCACCAGTTAACAAATTGCCTGATTGCGGCCCCGATGGCCGGCATCACAGATCGCCCATTCAGAACCTTATGTCATGCAATGGGTGCTGGGATGGCTGTATCCGAAATGCTCTCCTCCAACCCGGAGGTGTGGCGCACGGATAAGTCACGTCTGCGTATGGTACATAGCGATGAACCAGGGATCCGTTCCGTGCAAATAGCCGGATGTGATCCTGATGATATGGCCGCCGCGGCGCGCATTAATGTGGCCAGCGGTGCACAGATCATCGACATCAATATGGGGTGCCCAGCCAAGAAAGTGAACCGGAAGCTTGCAGGGTCTGCGTTACTGCAGTACCCGGATCTGGTTAGACAGATCCTCCTCGCGGTGGTTAACGCGGTGGATGTGCCGGTAACACTTAAGATCCGAACCGGCTGGGAACCAGAGAACCGTAACTGTGTAGAAATTGCCCAACTGGCCGAAGATTGTGGTATACAGGCCCTGACGATTCATGGCCGAACCCGTGCCTGCCTGTTCAACGGCAACGCGGAGTACGACAGCATTCGGGCAGTTAAGCAGAATGTCTCCATTCCGATTATCGCGAATGGCGACATTACTGACCCGCATAAAGCCAGAGCAGTGCTCGACTACACTGGGGCTGATGCCCTGATGATAGGCCGTGCTGCTCAGGGGAGACCCTGGATCTTCCGGGAAATCCAGCATTATCTGGACACTGGGGAGCTGCTGCCACCGATGCCACTTGGCGAAGTGAAGCGCTTGTTAATAGGGCATATTCGGGAATTGCACGGCTTTTACGGCCAAGGCAAGGGATTCCGGATTGCTCGAAAGCACGTCTCTTGGTACTTACAGGAGCATGCCCCTAATGACCAGTTTCGGCGCACATTCAACGCCATAGAGGATGCCAGCGAACAGCTGGAGGCGTTGGAGGCATATTTCGAAAATCTTGCGTAACAAAAAAGAGCTGACAGAACTATGTTCGAACAACGCGTAAATTCTGACGTACTGACCGTTTCAACCGTGAACTCACAGGACCAAGTGACTCAAAAGCCTCTGCGTGACTCGGTTAAGCAAGCACTGAAGAACTATTTTGCTCAACTGAACGGTCAAGACGTTAACGATCTGTATGAGCTGGTACTGGCTGAAGTTGAACAGCCACTGTTGGACATGGTGATGCAGTACACCCGTGGCAACCAAACCCGCGCTGCCCTGATGATGGGGATCAACCGCGGTACACTGCGTAAGAAATTGAAAAAATACGGCATGAACTGATACTAGTCAGTCAAGCTGTTGAAAAAAGGCGCTTTTAC
>NZ_JBKABN010000043.1:0-28263 GCF_046269175.1 Serratia sp. J2 | reverse complement strand
GATGGACCAAGGCTTGCGTTTCGCAATCCGTGAAGGCGGCCGTACCGTTGGCGCTGGTGTTGTTGCCAAAGTTATCGCTTAATCGCGGATAATATTTGACGCGACATGCGATAAAAGGGCATCATTTGATGCCCTTTTTCTACGCTGTGAACTAGAACCTATCTCATCAGCGATTTTGCAGTCATAATCATTGGTGAGATGGGCTCTTAAACGGTATTGACTGAAATACGTCATGGCGTAAAACACCGAGATGCTGCCAAGCGGCATCTGTTCGGTTTGGTTTGCCTCGCATTGCGAGGCAAAGTTGTTTGTTCGAATCATTAGTGACAGGTTGGTTTATGAGTGCGAATACCGAGGCTCAAGGGAGCGGGCGCGGCCTTGAAGCGGCCAAGTGGTCAATCGTCGCCGTTCTGTTGGTTGTGGCTATCGTCGGTAACTATTACTACCGTGATTTCAGCCTGCCGCTGCGTGCGTTGGCCGTTGTCGTGGTTATTGCCGTTGCAGGTGCAGTGGCATTGATGACCACTAAAGGCAAAGCCACCGTTGCGTTTGCGCGCGAAGCGCGTACTGAAGTACGTAAAGTGATCTGGCCAACTCGTCAGGAAACGTTACACACCACGTTGATCGTTGCCGCGGTAACCGCCGTGATGTCACTGATTCTGTGGGGCCTGGATGGTATATTGGTCCGTCTGGTATCGTTTATTACTGGCCTGAGGTTCTAAAATGTCTGAAGCCCCAAAAAAACGCTGGTACGTCGTTCAGGCGTTTTCCGGTTTTGAAGGTCGCGTAGCACAATCGCTGCGTGAACATATCAAACTGCACGATATGGAAGAACTGTTCGGCGAAGTCATGGTTCCCACCGAAGAAGTGGTGGAGATCCGTGGTGGTCTACGTCGTAAGAGTGAGCGTAAATTCTTCCCTGGCTATGTACTGGTTCAGATGGTGATGAATGACGCCAGCTGGCACCTGGTGCGCAGTGTCCCTCGTGTTATGGGCTTCATCGGTGGAACTTCCGATCGTCCAGCACCGATCAGCGATAAAGAAGTGGACGCTATTATGAACCGCCTGCAGCAGGCTGGTGATAAGCCACGTCCGAAAACGATGTTCGAACCGGGTGAACTGGTGCGCGTCAACGATGGTCCATTTGCTGACTTTAACGGTGTCGTTGAAGAAGTGGACTACGAGAAGAGCCGCCTGAAAGTGTCTGTCTCCATCTTTGGCCGTGCAACGCCGGTGGAACTGGACTTTAGCCAGGTAGAAAAAGGCTGATCGAATAATCAGCAGGATGAGCGGATTTGTGGCTTGTCAGAGGCGCGAAATTGAACTATAATTTCGCGCCTTTTGTTTTTAGATGTCTTGCTCTTGCAGCGAGACGAAACACGGGGAGCCTCTCAGGAGGCGATATTACCCAAACGAGGAAATTTCAATGGCCAAGAAAGTACAAGCCTACGTTAAGCTGCAAGTTGCAGCCGGTATGGCTAACCCAAGTCCACCAGTTGGTCCAGCTCTGGGTCAGCAAGGTGTTAACATCATGGAATTCTGTAAGGCATTTAACGCTAAGACTGACAGCGTTGAGAAAGGCCTGCCGATCCCGGTTGTTATTACAGTTTATTCTGATCGCTCCTTCACTTTCGTAACCAAGACCCCGCCGGCAGCAGTTCTGCTGAAGAAAGCGGCTGGTGTTAAATCTGGTTCCGGCAAGCCAAACAAAGATAAAGTTGGCAAAGTGACTAGTGCACAGGTTCGTGAAATCGCAGAAACCAAAGCTGCGGACATGACTGGTTCTGACGTTGAAGCGATGATTCGCTCCATCGAAGGTACTGCTCGTTCCATGGGCCTGGTAGTGGAGGATTAAGAAATGGCTAAGCTGACCAAGCGCATGCGCGTGATCCGTGACAAAGTTGATGCTACTAAACAGTATGACATCCTCGAAGCTGTTGCTCTGCTGAAAGAGCTGGCCACCGCTAAATTCGTAGAAAGCGTTGACGTTGCCGTTAACCTCGGCATCGACGCTCGTAAATCAGACCAAAACGTTCGTGGTGCTACCGTTCTGCCACACGGCACCGGTCGCAGCGTTCGCGTTGCCGTATTTGCCCAGGGCCCTAACGCTGAAGCTGCTAAAGCTGCAGGCGCAGAGCTGGTAGGTATGGAAGATCTGGCTGACCTGATCAAGAAAGGCGAGATGAACTTCGACGTGGTTATTGCTTCCCCGGATGCAATGCGCGTTGTAGGTCAACTGGGCCAGGTTCTGGGTCCACGTGGTCTGATGCCTAACCCGAAAGTGGGTACCGTTACTCCTAACGTTGCTGAAGCTGTTAAGAACGCTAAAGCAGGTCAGGTTCGTTATCGTAACGACAAAAACGGTATCATCCATACCACTATCGGTAAGGTTGATTTCGACACAGACAAGCTGAAGGAAAACCTGGAGTCTCTGCTGGTTGCGCTGAAAAAAGCCAAACCATCTCAGGCAAAAGGCGTGTACATCAAGAAAGTTAGCCTCTCCACCACCATGGGTGCTGGCGTTGCTATCGATCAAAGCGGCTTGACTGCTGTAGCGAACTAATCGCACTGCGATTATCGCTTTGACTTGGGGGTGGGATTCATCTAGAATCTTATCCCCCAAGGTTCCGCTATAGGTGGAACAACAGATTTTTCGGTTGGAGCCTGGCCTATCCAGGCCTCCGTCCAAGACCGCAGGTGTGCCGCAAGGCACTTAATCCTTCCTGCGTAGACGGTGACAGAGCCTAAAGAAATTTTTTCTTTTTTAAAAAGAATGGTCTTTGCTGGATTCTGCTCACCGTGTTAAGCCGCTCAACGGCGCGTGTTCGCACACGCTGTTGAGTGAAGTGAGTTCCGGGGATTTTCCCCGGCTAAATCCAGGAGCAAAAAGCTAATGGCATTAAATCTTCAAGACAAACAAGCGATTGTTGCTGAAGTCAACGAAGTAGCCAAAGGCGCGCTGTCTGCGGTAGTTGCGGATTCTCGTGGCGTTACCGTTGATAAAATGACTGAACTGCGTAAAGCAGGTCGTGAAGCTGGCGTTTACATGCGTGTTGTTCGTAACACCTTGATGCGTCGCGTAGTTGAAGGCACTCCGTTCGAATGCCTGAAAGACACGTTTGTCGGTCCTACCTTGATTGCATTCTCTACTGAACACCCGGGCGCTGCTGCTCGTCTGTTCAAAGAGTTCGCGAAAGCGAATGCAAAATTTGAGGTTAAAGCTGCGGCCTTTGAAGGTGAGCTGATCCCTGCGGCACAAATCGACCGCTTGGCAACGCTGCCTACTTACGATGAAGCAATCGCACGCCTGATGGCAACCATGAAAGAAGCCGCTGCCGGCAAATTGGTTCGCACTCTGGCTGCAGTACGCGATCAGAAAGAAGCGGCATAAGCCTCTCTCTTTCTTAGCCTTTGCTTACGTATTTAAACTATTTCTGAATTTTAGGAACTTTTGTTATGTCTATCACTAAAGACCAAATTATCGAAGGCGTTGCAGCCCTGTCTGTAATGGAAATCGTTGAACTGATCGCCGCTATGGAAGAGAAGTTCGGTGTTTCTGCTGCTGCTGTAGCTGCAGGCCCTGCTGCTGCTGTTGAAGCTGCTGAAGAAAAAACTGAATTCGACGTTGTACTGAAAGGTATCGGCGCGAACAAAGTTGCAGTAATCAAAGCAGTACGTGGCGCAACTGGCCTGGGTCTGAAAGAAGCTAAAGACCTGGTTGAGTCTGCACCAGCAGCACTGAAAGAAGGCATCAGCAAAGACGACGCTGAAGCACTGAAAAAAGCTCTGGAAGAAGCTGGCGCTGAAGTTGAAGTTAAATAAGCCACTGCTTTTGGAGTGCAGTCTGTTTTAACTAACAGACTGATGGCTGGTGACTTTTTGGTCACCAGCCTTTTTGCGCTGTAGGGCGTCAGTAGAGTTTCACACTGTTTGACTACTGGCTAACCCCAATATTTCTTTCTATCGACGACTTAATATACTGCCCTCTGCGCCGCAGCCGAATCTGCCGCCACGGCAATGAAATGATTTAAGCGTGATAGAAACGAGTATTGCGGAAAGTGTTCTCGCTTTCCGGTCAACAAAACGGTGTTGCATGAACCGTCCCCTATCCGGACGGACAAATAGGTTCGACTTTCCAGCGAGCTGAGGAACCCTATGGTTTACTCCTATACCGAGAAGAAACGTATTCGTAAGGATTTTGGTAAGCGTCCGCAAGTTTTGGACATACCTTATCTCCTTTCTATCCAGCTTGACTCGTTCCAGAAATTTATCGAGCAAGATCCAGAAGGGCAATACGGCTTAGAAGCCGCATTCCGTTCTGTTTTCCCGATCCAGAGCTACAGTGGCAATTCGGAGCTGCAATACGTTAGCTACCGTCTTGGTGAGCCGGTGTTTGACGTTAAAGAGTGCCAGATCCGTGGTGTGACGTACTCTGCACCGCTGCGCGTAAAACTGCGCCTGGTCATCTACGAACGTGAAGCACCAGAAGGTACGGTCAAAGACATCAAGGAACAAGAAGTCTATATGGGCGAAATTCCGCTCATGACCGAAAACGGTACCTTTGTAATTAACGGTACCGAGAGGGTTATCGTATCCCAGCTGCATCGTAGTCCTGGTGTGTTCTTCGACAGCGATAAGGGCAAAACCCACTCCTCGGGCAAAGTGCTGTATAACGCACGTATCATCCCTTACCGTGGCTCATGGCTGGATTTCGAGTTTGACCCGAAAGACAACCTGTTCGTGCGTATCGACCGTCGCCGCAAACTGCCTGCGACCATTATTCTGCGCGCGCTGAGCTACACCACTGAGCAGATCCTTGACCTGTTCTTTGAGAAAATTGTTTTCGAGATCCGTGATAACAAGCTGCAGATGGAGCTGGTTCCAGAGCGTCTGCGTGGTGAAACTGCGTCCTTCGATATCGAAGCCAACGGTAAGATCTACGTTGAGAAAGCACGCCGTATCACCGCTCGTCATATCCGTCAGCTCGAAAAAGACGAAATTCGCAGTATTGAAGTACCGGTTGAGTACATCGCGGGCAAAGTGGTCGCGAAGGACTATATCGATACCAATACCGGCGAGCTGATCTGTGCAGCCAACATGGAGCTGTCACTGGATCTGTTGGCCAAGCTGAGCCAGTCAGGCCACAAGCGTATCGAAACGCTGTTCACCAACGATCTGGACCACGGTGCGTACATTTCTGAAACCGTACGTGTCGACCCAACCAGCGATCGTCTGAGCGCTCTGGTAGAAATCTACCGCATGATGCGCCCTGGTGAGCCACCAACGCGTGAAGCGGCGGAAAGCCTGTTCGAGAACCTGTTCTTCTCTGAAGACCGCTACGATCTGTCTGCGGTTGGCCGGATGAAGTTCAACCGTTCTCTGCTGCGTGACGAGATCGAAGGTTCGGGCATCCTGAGCAAAGACGACATCATCGAAGTGATGAAGAAGCTCATCGATATCCGTAACGGTAAAGGCGAAGTGGACGATATCGACCACTTGGGCAACCGTCGTATCCGTTCCGTTGGCGAAATGGCCGAGAACCAGTTCCGTGTCGGTCTGGTGCGTGTTGAGCGTGCGGTGAAAGAACGTCTGTCCCTGGGCGATCTGGATACCCTGATGCCTCAGGACATGATCAACGCCAAGCCAATTTCGGCGGCGGTGAAAGAGTTCTTCGGTTCAAGCCAGCTGTCCCAGTTTATGGACCAGAACAACCCGTTGTCCGAGATCACGCACAAACGTCGTATCTCTGCATTGGGCCCAGGCGGTCTGACCCGTGAACGTGCCGGCTTTGAAGTTCGAGACGTACACCCGACTCACTACGGTCGCGTGTGCCCAATCGAAACGCCGGAAGGTCCAAACATCGGTCTGATCAACTCCTTGTCCGTGTACGCACAGACCAACGAGTATGGCTTCCTGGAAACCCCGTACCGCCGCGTGCGTGACGGCGTGGTGACCGATGAAATCAACTATCTGTCTGCTATTGAAGAAGGCAACTTCGTTATCGCTCAGGCGAACTCCAACCTGGACGAAGAAGGCCGCTTCGAAGAAGACCTGGTTACCTGTCGTAGCAAAGGCGAATCAAGCCTGTTTAGCCGCGACCAGGTTGACTATATGGACGTATCAACCCAGCAGGTTGTTTCTGTTGGTGCTTCACTGATCCCATTCCTGGAACACGATGACGCCAACCGTGCATTGATGGGTGCGAACATGCAACGTCAAGCGGTGCCAACCCTGCGTGCTGACAAGCCGCTGGTAGGTACCGGTATGGAACGTGCCGTAGCGGTTGACTCCGGTGTTACTGCCGTAGCCAAACGTGGTGGTGTGATCCAGTACGTGGATGCTTCCCGTATCGTTATCAAAGTTAACGAAGACGAGATGTACCCAGGCGAAGCTGGTATCGATATTTATAACCTGACCAAGTACACCCGTTCTAACCAGAACACCTGTATCAACCAGATGCCTTGTGTGAATCTGGGTGAGCCAATCGAGCGCGGCGACGTGCTGGCAGATGGCCCGTCTACAGACCTGGGTGAACTGGCATTGGGTCAGAACATGCGCGTCGCGTTCATGCCTTGGAACGGCTACAACTTCGAAGACTCCATCTTGGTCTCCGAGCGTGTAGTACAGGAAGATCGCTTCACCACCATCCATATTCAGGAACTGGCTTGCGTGTCTCGCGACACCAAACTGGGGCCGGAAGAGATCACCGCCGACATCCCTAACGTGGGTGAAGCAGCGCTCTCCAAACTGGATGAATCCGGTATCGTGTATATCGGTGCAGAAGTGACCGGTGGCGACATTCTGGTTGGTAAGGTAACGCCGAAAGGTGAAACCCAGCTGACGCCAGAAGAGAAGCTGCTGCGTGCGATCTTCGGTGAGAAAGCGTCTGACGTTAAAGACTCTTCTCTGCGTGTACCAAACGGCGTTTCCGGTACGGTTATCGACGTGCAGGTCTTTACCCGCGATGGAGTGGACAAAGACAAGCGTGCGTTGGAAATCGAAGAGATGCAGCTGAAGCAGGCGAAGAAAGACCTGACTGAAGAACTGCAGATCCTGGAAGCTGGCCTGTTCGCTCGTATCCACGCGGTACTGGTTTCTGGTGGTATCGAAGCCGAGAAGCTGAGCAAACTGCCACGCGATCGCTGGTTGGAACTGGGCCTGACCGACGAAGACAAGCAAAACCAGCTGGAACAGCTGGCAGAGCAGTACGACGAACTGAAATCCGACTTCGAGAAGAAGCTGGATGCCAAGCGTCGTAAGATCACCCAAGGCGACGATCTGGCACCCGGCGTGCTGAAAATCGTCAAGGTGTATCTGGCCGTTAAGCGTCAGATCCAACCGGGTGACAAGATGGCAGGCCGCCACGGTAACAAGGGTGTTATCTCCAAGATCAACCCGATCGAAGATATGCCTTACGATGAAAACGGTACGCCGGTTGACATCGTTCTGAACCCGTTGGGCGTTCCATCGCGTATGAACATCGGTCAGATCCTGGAAACTCACCTGGGTATGGCGGCGAAAGGCATTGGTGAGAAGATCAACCAAATGCTCAAGCAGCACCAGGAAGTGGCCAAGCTGCGTGAATTCATCCAGAAGGCTTACGATCTGGGTGACGGCGTTTGCCAGAAAGTTGACCTGAACACCTTCACCGACGACGAAGTCTTGCGTCTGGCAGAGAACCTGAAAAAAGGTATGCCGATCGCAACCCCAGTCTTCGATGGTGCGAAAGAGTCAGAAATCAAGCAACTGCTGGAAATGGGCGGTATCCCGACTTCAGGTCAGATTACGCTGTTTGATGGCCGTACCGGCGAGCAGTTCGAGCGCCAGGTAACTGTCGGCTATATGTACATGCTGAAACTGAACCACTTGGTTGACGATAAGATGCACGCGCGTTCTACCGGTTCTTACAGCTTGGTGACTCAGCAGCCGCTGGGTGGTAAGGCGCAATTCGGTGGTCAGCGCTTCGGTGAGATGGAAGTGTGGGCGCTGGAAGCATACGGCGCAGCTTACACCTTGCAGGAAATGCTTACCGTTAAGTCGGATGACGTCAACGGCCGTACCAAGATGTACAAAAACATCGTGGATGGCGATCACCGTATGGAACCAGGCATGCCGGAGTCCTTCAACGTACTGTTGAAAGAAATCCGCTCGCTGGGTATCAACATCGAACTGGAAGGCGACTAATCGCTATTCCAGCTCTGGCTCCCGACCTTAGGGAGCCAGAGGGTGGTTGTTCAGGTCACACGGGCGCGCGATTTGTCAGCGTGCGCCCAACAGGTTTAACTCCGACAGGAGCCAATCCGTGAAAGACTTATTAAAGTTTCTGAAAGCGCAAACTAAGACCGAAGAGTTTGATGCGATCAAGATTGCTCTGGCATCGCCAGACATGATCCGTTCATGGTCGTTCGGTGAAGTTAAAAAGCCGGAAACCATTAACTACCGTACGTTCAAACCTGAGCGTGACGGCCTTTTCTGCGCCCGTATCTTTGGGCCGGTAAAAGATTACGAGTGCCTGTGCGGTAAGTACAAGCGCTTGAAACACCGCGGCGTGATCTGTGAGAAGTGCGGCGTTGAAGTGACCCAGACCAAAGTACGCCGTGAGCGTATGGGCCACATCGAACTGGCTTCTCCGACTGCGCACATCTGGTTCCTGAAATCGCTGCCTTCGCGCATCGGTTTGCTGCTGGATATGCCGCTGCGTGACATCGAACGTGTACTGTACTTCGAATCCTACGTGGTAGTCGAAGGCGGTATGACCAACCTCGAGCGTCGTCAGATCCTGACTGAAGAGCAGTATCTGGATGCGCTGGAAGAGTTTGGTGACGAATTCGACGCCAAGATGGGTGCGGAAGCTATTCAGGCCCTGTTGAAAAACATGGATCTGGAAGCCGAGTGCGAGCAGCTGCGTGAAGAGCTGAACGAAACCAACTCCGAAACCAAGCGTAAGAAGCTGACCAAGCGTATCAAGCTGCTGGAAGCGTTCGTGCAATCTGGTAACAAGCCAGAGTGGATGATCCTGACCGTGCTGCCGGTACTGCCGCCAGATCTGCGTCCATTGGTTCCACTGGATGGTGGCCGTTTCGCGACTTCGGATCTGAACGATCTGTACCGCCGCGTGATCAACCGTAACAACCGTCTGAAACGCCTGCTGGATCTGGCTGCGCCGGACATCATCGTGCGCAACGAAAAGCGTATGCTGCAAGAAGCGGTAGATGCCCTGCTGGATAACGGCCGTCGCGGTCGTGCGATCACCGGTTCCAACAAGCGTCCTCTGAAATCTTTGGCCGATATGATCAAAGGTAAGCAGGGTCGTTTCCGTCAGAACCTGTTGGGTAAACGTGTTGACTACTCTGGTCGTTCTGTAATCACCGTAGGTCCATACCTGCGTCTGCATCAGTGCGGTCTGCCGAAGAAAATGGCACTGGAGCTGTTCAAACCGTTCATCTACGGCAAGCTGGAACTGCGTGGCCTGGCCACAACGATCAAAGCCGCCAAGAAAATGGTTGAGCGCGAAGAAGCTGTCGTTTGGGATATCCTGGACGAAGTGATCCGCGAACACCCGGTACTGCTGAACCGTGCACCAACCCTGCACCGTTTGGGTATCCAGGCGTTTGAACCGGTTCTGATCGAAGGTAAAGCGATCCAGCTGCACCCGCTGGTTTGTGCGGCATACAACGCCGACTTCGATGGTGACCAGATGGCTGTTCACGTACCGTTGACGCTGGAAGCCCAGCTGGAAGCGCGTGCGTTGATGATGTCTACCAACAACATCCTGTCACCAGCGAACGGCGAGCCAATCATCGTTCCTTCTCAGGACGTTGTATTGGGTCTGTACTATATGACTCGTGACTGTGTTAACGCCAAAGGCGAAGGCATGGTTCTGACGGGTCCTAAAGAAGCTGAACGCGTTTACCGCGCCGGTCTGGCCTCTCTGCATGCACGCGTAAAAGTGCGTATTACAGAAGAGATCAAGAATACCGAAGGTGAATCTATTCACCAGACTTCGATTATCGATACCACCATCGGTCGCGCCATCCTGTGGATGATCGTACCGCAAGGTCTGCCTTACTCGATCGTTAACCAGCCTTTGGGCAAGAAAGCGATCTCCAAGATGCTGAACACCTGTTACCGCATCCTGGGCCTGAAGCCGACCGTAATCTTCGCTGACCAGATCATGTACACCGGTTTTGCTTACGCTGCCCGTTCAGGCGCGTCTGTAGGTATCGATGACATGGTTATCCCAGCCAAGAAAGCAGAGATCATCGAAGAAGCGGAAACCGAAGTTGCCGAGATCCAGGAGCAGTTCCAGTCTGGTCTGGTTACCGCGGGCGAACGCTACAACAAAGTGATCGATATCTGGGCTGCGGCGAACGAACGTGTTGCTAAAGCGATGATGGAAAACCTGTCGGTTGAAGACGTGGTTAACCGTGACGGCGTGGTGGAACAACAAGTTTCCTTCAACAGCATCTTTATGATGGCCGACTCCGGTGCTCGTGGTTCTGCCGCTCAGATCCGTCAGTTGGCGGGGATGCGTGGCCTGATGGCCAAGCCAGATGGCTCCATCATCGAAACGCCAATCACTGCGAACTTCCGTGAAGGTCTGAACGTACTCCAGTACTTCATCTCCACGCACGGTGCTCGTAAAGGCTTGGCGGATACCGCACTGAAAACGGCAAACTCCGGTTATCTGACCCGTCGTCTGGTTGACGTGGCGCAGGACCTGGTAGTGACCGAAGACGACTGTGGTACTCACAACGGCATCATGATGACTCCGGTTATCGAAGGTGGTGACGTTAAAGAGCCACTGCGTGAACGCGTTCTGGGTCGTGTGACCGCTGAAGATGTCATCAAGCCGGGTACGGCTGACATCCTGGTGCCACGCAACACCCTGCTGAACGAGAAGACCTGTGACCTGTTGGAAGAGAACTCTGTCGACAGCGTGAAAGTCCGTTCCGTAGTTAGCTGTGAAACCGACTTTGGTGTGTGCGCCAACTGCTATGGTCGCGACCTGGCACGTGGTCACATCATCAACAAAGGTGAAGCCATCGGCGTTATCGCGGCCCAGTCCATCGGTGAGCCGGGTACACAGCTGACGATGCGTACGTTCCACATCGGTGGTGCGGCATCTCGTGCGGCAGCAGAATCCAGCATCCAGGTGAAGAACAAAGGTAACCTGAAGCTGAGCAACGTGAAGTTCGTTATGAACGCCTCAGGCAAGCTGGTAATTACCTCGCGTAATACCGAACTGAAGCTGATCGACGAATTCGGCCGTACCAAAGAAAGCTACAAAGTGCCTTACGGTGCTGTAATGGGCAAAGGTGATGGTGCAGAAGTTAACGGCGGCGAAACCGTTGCTAACTGGGATCCACACACCATGCCGGTTGTGACCGAGGTGAGCGGTTTCATTCGCTTCGCCGATATGGTTGACGGCCAGACCATTACCCGCCAGACCGACGAACTGACCGGTTTGTCCTCTCTGGTGGTACTGGATAGCGCAGAACGTACCGGTAGCGGTAAAGACCTGCGTCCGGCACTGAAAATCGTTGATGCCAAAGGCGACGACGTATTGATCCCAGGTACTGATATGCCTGCTCAATACTTCCTGCCGGGTAAAGCGATTGTGCAGCTGGAAGACGGCATTCAGATCGGTGCGGGTGATACCTTGGCGCGTATTCCTCAGGAATCCGGCGGTACCAAGGATATTACCGGTGGTCTGCCACGCGTTGCGGATCTGTTCGAAGCACGTCGTCCGAAAGAGCCGGCAATCCTGGCTGAAATCAGCGGGATTATCTCGTTCGGTAAAGAGACCAAAGGCAAACGTCGCCTGGTAATCTCTCCACTGGACGGCAGCGACGCTTACGAAGAGATGATCCCTAAATGGCGTCAGCTCAACGTGTTCGAAGGTGAAATTGTGGAACGTGGTGACGTTGTTTCTGACGGCCCAGAATCTCCACATGACATTCTGCGTCTGCGTGGTGTGCATGCGGTTACTCGCTACATCACCAACGAAGTGCAGGAAGTTTACCGTCTGCAAGGCGTTAAGATTAACGATAAACACATCGAAGTTATCGTTCGTCAGATGCTGCGTAAAGGGACCATCGTTAGCGCTGGTAGCACCGAGTTCCTGGAAGGCGAACAGGCTGAAGTATCACGCGTTAAGATTGCTAACCGTAAACTTGCTGCTGAAGGCAAGATCGAAGCAACCTTCTCACGCGATCTGCTGGGTATCACCAAGGCTTCCTTGGCGACCGAGTCCTTCATCTCTGCTGCATCGTTCCAGGAAACGACGCGCGTTCTCACCGAAGCGGCTGTTGCCGGTAAGCGTGATGAACTGCGCGGCCTGAAAGAGAACGTGATCGTGGGCCGTCTGATCCCAGCCGGTACCGGTTACGCTTATCACCAGGATCGTATGCGCCGTAAGGCTCTGGGTGAAACTCCGGTTGTTCCGCTGGTTAGCGCGGAAGAAGCGACAGCCAACCTGGCCGAATTGCTCAACGCTGGCAACCTGGGTGGCAGTGACGAATAAGTCACCTGATCCCTGACTGTACGTTTTGCAGTGAATGACTAAAGCCCTGGCTATCCTAGCCGGGGCTTTTTGTTGTACAGTGCTGTAAAGTTAAAATAACGGAACAGGCATGGACACCTCAACTTCAGTCAGTGGCAGCAGCGCTGCCAACAGCGAAATAACCTCACCAATCCAGTACTCTCAAAGCCGGGCGCGGCGTGCCGCCTGGGGAAGCTTTGTTGGCGCCGTAGTCGATTGGTACGACTTCCTGCTGTACGGAATAGTTGCCGCTTTAGTTTTTAACACCGAATTCTTCCCGCAGGTCAGCCCAACGATGGGCACGCTGGCCGCCTTTGGCACCTTTGGCGTCGGTTTTCTGTTCCGCCCGCTAGGTGGCATGGTGTTCGGGCACTTTGGCGATAAACTTGGCCGTAAGCGCATGCTGATGATCACCGTCTGGATGATGGGGATCTCTACGGCGTTGATCGGCTTGCTGCCCTCGTTCGATTCAGTTGGCTGGTGGGCCCCGGTCATGCTGGTGCTGCTACGAGCGGTGCAAGGATTTGCCGTGGGGGGCGAATGGGGCGGCGCTGCCTTGCTGGCGGTAGAAAGCGCGCCGAAGAAGAGAAAAGCCTTTTACAGCAGCGGCGTACAAATTGGCTTTGGCGTCGGGCTGCTGTTGGCTACCGGCTCGGTTTCCCTGGTCAGCCACTTCACCAGCAATGCGGACTTTATCAACTGGGGCTGGCGTTTGCCGTTCCTGTTCAGCCTGGTGCTGGTTGCCATTGCCTGGTGGATCCGTAACGGCATGGACGAGTCGCAGGAGTTTGAAGCCAATAAAACGCTGCACGAACGGGCCGAGAAAATCCGCAAGTTCCCGATCTTTGAGGCGCTGCGCCAGAATCCCAAAGCCTTTTTGTTGATCATTGCACTACGCTTTGGCGAACTGCTGACGATGTATATCGTCACGGCCTTTGCCATGAACTACTCAACCACCCATCTTGGTCTGTCACGGGATCTGTTCCTGAACATCGGGTTGTTGGTGGGCGCAGTGAGCTGTATCTCGATCCCATGCTTCGCTTATTTGGCTGATAGCTTTGGCAGACGGCGGATCTACGTGACGGGGGCATTGATTGGTGTTGCCAGCACGGTACCGTTTTTCATGGCGCTCGAGAGCCGTAACACGGTGATGATTATCTTCTTTGCCATCATGCTGGGAAATATGGCGCACGACATGCTGGTCAGCGTGCAGCAGCCGATGTTTACCGAGCTGTTCGGCACCGCATACCGTTATAGCGGAGCCGGAGTGGGCTATCAGGTCGCTAGCGTGGTCGGCGGTGGATTCACGCCGTTTATTGCCGTGTTGCTGGTGGAGTTGATGGACGGCTCCTGGCATCTGGTTGCCGCCTATCTGGTGCTGGGGTGCCTGCTTTCCGCCATTGTGGGGATGCGTATGAAACCCCAGACGGCCGAATAACACAGAGGAACCGGAAGCGTGCGGCCAGTCCCCGCACGCTCCGGCGTTTGGTAAGCAAGGTTATCAAGAGGGGGAGATAACCTTGGTTGGCTTAAGGAACGCTTGCCAACACCGCCACTATAACGAGGCCATTTTTCCCTGCCAGTTCGCCTTGGCGGCTTTGCGCAGTGTTTCCAGAGCTATTGGCTCGATGGTGTAACCGTTACAGGCAGTTGCGTAGCGCGTCCCAGATAATCATCCCAATCTTTCCACACCGGCTGTAGCCCAGCGGCACCGATCGCCTGTGCCACCTGCTGCGGCGTTCGGCTGTCGTGCGGTTCGAACTGTTCCAGCTCTGGCGGCACATCGTCGGCATAGCCACCCGGCTGGGTTTTGGAACCGGCACTGACGCTGTTGATGGCTACCGGGATCATATTGTCGCGGAAGAAGGCCGACTCCCGCGTAGATAATGAAAGCTCAACGTCAGGAGCGAATAACCGGAAAGCACAGATCAACTGTACCAGTTGCGGTTCACTCATGATCGAGGCCGGCTCAATACCACCGGCGCAGGGCCGCAGGCGAGGGAACGAGATGGAGTAACGGCTCTGCCAGTATGTTTGTTGCAGATAAAACAGATGCTCTGCCAGCAGATAGCAGTCCGTGCGCCAACTGCTGGAAAGCCCAATCAGCGCCCCTAGCCCGATCTTGTCGATCCCGGCGCGCCCCAGACGATCCGGCGTACTCAGCCGCCAATGAAAATCCTGTTTCTGGCCACGCAGATGGTGCTGCTGATAGGTCGCGGGATGATAGGTTTCCTGATAGACCAACACGCCGTCCAGCCCAAGGGCTTTCAGCTCGGCGTAGTCTTGCTGCGCCAGAGGCTGCACCTCCATCATCAGCGAACTGAAATGACGGCGAATGGCGGGTAGATGCTGGCGGAAGTAATCCATGCCGACTTTGCGCTGATGTTCACCGGTCACCAGCAGCAGGTGCTCAAATCCTAATGTCTTGATGGCTGCGCACTCCCGTTCGATCTCTGCCGCATCCAGCGTTTTGCGCTTGAGGTGGTTACTCATCGAAAAACCGCAGTAGGTACAATCGTTGGCACACAGGTTAGAAAGATATAACGGCACATAAAAGCTCACCACGTTACCGAAACGCTGGCGGGTGAGCTGCTGTGCTCGTTGCGCCAGGGGCTCCAGATAGGGAGCGGCGGCAGGGGAGATCAGTGCCATAAAATCCTCCCGTGTCAGCTTGGGGTTATTGAGTGCCTGCTCAACGTCACGCGCCGTTTTGCTGTTAATGCGC
Source organism: Serratia sp. J2 (assembly GCF_046269175.1). Classification (NCBI taxonomy): domain Bacteria; kingdom Pseudomonadati; phylum Pseudomonadota; class Gammaproteobacteria; order Enterobacterales; family Yersiniaceae; genus Serratia; species Serratia sp. J2. The sequence goes on along the minus strand of NZ_JBKABN010000043.1, from coordinate 12,994 downwards.
AGCGTCAGGTCATCCCAATCCCACTCTAGCAGGCGCTCGCTAAAATCACTGGCCATCAGCGTGTCTCCTCTGAATGATTGAGAAACGCCGTCAGAGGACTTGATGCGGCGGCGATCGACTGGCGGCTGCCTAGCCCGGAGTTGCGTGCTAGCTCTCCGGCCTCTAGCGCCAGGCGGAAAGCCTGGGCCATTTGCACCGGATCTCGCGCCACGGCGATGGCGGTATTGACCAGTACCGCATCGGCTCCCAGTTCCATCGCTTCTAACGCGTGGCTTGGGGCACCGATCCCGGCATCAATCACTACCGGCACTTTGGCTTGTTCAATGATGATCTCAAGGAAGTCACGGGTCAGTAAGCCACGGTTAGAACCGATTGGCGCGCCGAGTGGCATCACGGCGGCACAACCCGCTTCCTCCAGCCGCTTACACAGCACCGGATCGGCACCGCAGTAAGGCAGTACCACAAAGCCCTGTTTGACCAGGGTTTCCGCCGCCTTGAGCGTTTCGATCGGATCTGGCAGCAGGTATTTCACCTCTGGGTGTATTTCCAGTTTGACCCAGTGAGTCCCCAGCGCTTCGCGCGCCAGCCGGGCGGCAAACACCGCCTCATCTGCCGTTTTTGCCCCGGAGGTGTTGGGCAGTAATTTCACGCCCAATCGTTGCAGCGGTGCCAGAATGGCGTCATTCCCGCCGCGCAGGTCGACGCGTTTCATCGCCATAGTGACCAGTTGTGAGCCGGAAGCTTGTAGCGCAGCCAGCATTAACTCGGGCGTGGCGAATTTCCCCGTGCCGGTAAACAGGCGTGAGGTAAAGGTGGTATCGGCGATGTGCAGCATGTCAGCCTCCGGCAATCGCTTGAAACAGCAAGATATCATCACCGTCCTGCACCTGACGGGTGGCCCAGTCGTTGCGTGGAATGATGACCTGATTGATCGCCAAGGCGCAGCCTGGCTGGTGGCGTTCCAGCCGTTCGAGCAACGCGCCGATGCTTAACGGCTGCTCCAGCTCCAGCGGTTGATCGTTGAGCGTAATCTTCATGCTGGCTCTCCGCAGTGGAGGCAGGTGCTGGCCTTACTCAGTTGCAGGGTGCTCCAGCTTTGCTGCTTGCCGTCGAACAGGCGCAGCTTGCCGCTAAGGGAGGAGGGTATTCCAGCCAGCATTTTTATCGCTTCCAGCGCCTGCAGCGTGCCGATCACGCCAACGACCGGGCCGAGCACGCCCGCCGTGCGGCAGTTGCGCTGCGGTTCGGTTTGCTCCGGGTAGAGGCAGGCATAACAGCCATGGGCATAGGGCGGTTCGATAACCAGCAACTGGCCGCTGAACCCCACCGCGCTGCCGCTGATCAACGGCACGCTGGCTTGGATGCAGGCGGCATTCACCGCATGACGGGTGGCCATGTTGTCACTGCAATCGAGCACCAGATCGGCACGGGCGACCGCATCGCTCAGCGTTGCCCCTTGCAGGCGTTGCTCCAGCGTGATCGACTCCACCAGAGGGTTCAGCGCTTGCAGATGCTGCTTTGCCAACTGAGCCTTGTTGGTGCCGATATCACCGGTGCGGTACAGAATTTGCCGTTGCAGATTGGTAAGGTGGAGCTGGTCATCATCGGCCAACAGCAAGGTACCAACGCCAGCGGCAGCCAAATACAGCGCTGCCGGGGAGCCTAACCCTCCTAATCCGACGATCAGCACCGTGGCTTGTGTCAGCTTTTCCTGCCCCTCGGGGCCGACGTCTTCCAGCAGCAGTTGCCGGCTGTAGCGCAAGAACTCTTGGTCATTGAGCATCGCATGACTCCTTGCCTTCAATCAGTTGCAGCAGCGTTGCCGTAGCGGTGCGCCAGTCTGATGCCTGGGTGATGGCGCTGACCACGGCCACGCTGCCAACGCCGCAGGCCAGCACGGCGGGGACGCGCTCGATGCTGATCCCGCCAATGGCTACTGTTGGATACTGCTGTAATCCGGCGACGTGGCGTTGCAACTCGGCCAAGCCTTGCGGCTCAGAGGGCATTTCCTTGGTTTGCGTTGGGAAGATATGCCCCAGTGCGATATAGGAAGGTTTGACGGCGATCGCCCGGGCCAGCTCGGCATCGTCATGGGTGGAAACGCCCAAGCGCAATCCTGCCCGATGGATGGCCGCCAGATCGGTGGTGTCTAAATCCTCCTGGCCCAGGTGTACGCCATAGGCCCCATGTTTGATCGCCAGCCGCCAATAATCATTGATAAACAGCCGGGCCTGATAGCGTTTGCCAAGGGCAATAGCGGCGGCAATATCGGCCTCCACTTGCTCGTCTGGCAGATCTTTGATGCGTAGTTGGATAGTGGTAACGCCTGCCTCCAGCAGGCGGGCGATCCATTCAACACTGTCGACGACCGGGTATAAACCCAGCTTGTGCGGTGTTGCAGGGAAGGGAGAGGTGAGGTTAGTCATTATTTATCTCCTCCTGCAAATTGGCCGCACTGTGGTACAGCTCGCTGCCGCGTGAGCGGAATTCAGCCGACATTTTCTCCATCCCGGTCAGTTGCACTTCGATCGGTTTGGCAGCCTCTTGTGCGGCGGCATAGTCACGCACTTCCTGGGAAATCTTCATCGAGCAGAACTTCGGCCCACACATGGAGCAGAAGTGGGCGATCTTGCCGGATTCTTGCGGCAGCGTTTCGTCGTGATAGGCGCGGGCGGTTTGTGGATCCAGCGCCAGGTTGAACTGATCTTCCCAACGGAATTCAAAGCGCGCCTTGGACATGGCGTTATCGCGGATCTGTGCGCCCGGATGGCCTTTTGCCAAGTCGGCGGCGTGAGCGGCGATCTTGTAGGTGATCAGCCCCTGCTTCACGTCTTCTTTGTTAGGCAGCCCCAGATGCTCTTTCGGCGTCACGTAGCAAAGCATCGCGCAGCCGAACCAGCCGATCATCGCCGCGCCGATCCCTGAGGTGAAATGGTCGTAACCCGGAGCGATATCGGTGGTCAATGGCCCCAGCGTGTAGAACGGCGCTTCATGGCAATGTTCCAGCTCCTCGGTCATGTTGCGGCGGATCATCTGCATCGGCACGTGGCCAGGGCCTTCGATCATCACCTGCACGTCATATTCCCAGGCAACCTTGGTCAGTTCACCCAGCGTATGCAGCTCAGCGAATTGCGCTTCGTCATTGGCATCCTGGATCGAGCCCGGGCGCAGGCCGTCGCCGAGTGACAGCGAGACATCGTAAGCGGCGCAAATTTCGCAGATCTCGCGGAAGTGCTGATAGAGGAAGTTTTCCTGATGATGCGACAGGCACCACTTCGCCATGATCGAGCCGCCACGGGAGACAATGCCGGTCAGGCGTTTGGCGGTCATCGGCACATAGCGCAGCAACACCCCGGCGTGAATGGTGAAGTAATCGACGCCTTGCTCAGCCTGTTCCAGCAGGGTATCGCGGAACATTTCCCAGGTCAGGTTCTCCGCCACGCCGTTCACTTTTTCCAGCGCCTGATAGATCGGCACTGTACCAATCGGCACCGGGCTGTTACGCAGGATCCATTCGCGGGTTTCATGGATATAACGGCCCGTGGAGAGATCCATCACGGTGTCAGCGCCCCAGCGGGTTGACCACACCAACTTCTCGACTTCCTCTTCAATCGAAGAGGTGACTGCCGAGTTGCCGATATTGGCGTTTACCTTCACCAGGAAATTACGGCCAATAATCATCGGCTCGGATTCCGGGTGATTGATGTTGGCGGGGATGATGGCGCGGCCAGCGGCCACTTCCTGGCGCACAAATTCCGGCGTGATGTTTTCCGGCAGATGAGCGCCCCAGCTCTGGCCAGGATGCTGGTGGCGCAGCACTTCACCACGAATGCGCTCGCGGCCCATATTTTCGCGAATGGCGATAAACTCCATCTCTGGGGTGACAATACCGGCGCGAGCGTAATGCAACTGCGTAACACATTTACCCGGCAGGGCTTTGCGGGGCAGCGGCAGGTGCTCAAAGCGCAGATGGTCTAACCCAACGTCGGCCAATCGCTGTTGTGTGAAGCCGGAACTGACGCCGCTTAACGCTTCGGTATCGGCACGTTCGGCGATCCAGCTCGCTCGTACTTTTGCCAAGCCACGATGTACGTCGAGCACCGCCTGCGGATCACCATATGGCCCTGCGGTGTCATACACCGGAATGGGTTCGTTCTGTTCATATTGGGGCTGATCTTTGTTGCCGCCGATCAGCGTCGGGCTGAGCTGGATCTCACGCATCGGTACCTGGATATCGCTGCGCGAGCCAGCGAGATAGATCCGCTGTGAGTTGGGGAAGGTAACGCCTTGCAGAGAGTCGATAAAATCTTGCGCCTGGTCACGCTGTTGTTTACGGGCACGAGGTTGGTTCACGGTAGACATAGCAAATTCCTATCAGTGTAGTGATGTGTGGAAAATTGCTTGTCTGGAGCTCGGAGGGAGTAATGATGGTAGCCGGTAAGGCAGGCACAGCCCCTGGTGGGAGCATCTTGCCTATGGCGATAGATTACTCTTGTTCCCTTCGCGGGTATTAACCCGATCAGGTTCCGCGGATCCCGAATTAACGGTCTCAGCCTGGCTAATTTGATGAAAAATCAGCGCTAGGCACTCCGACAAGAGCCCTCAGTATAAGAGGGTCAACAAAAACCACAAGCCCTCCCCCGTCATCTTTCAAGCCGTAGCGTTGTTGACCGCCTGGCTACGACTTGAAATCTATAGGGGGATAATTAGGCTGGATGAGACATAGATTCAGTATTCGTGGTGCCCGGTTGGCCCTGCTGCCAGGTTTCTGTCGCCAGCTGGATCAACTGATCTTCCAAAGCGAAACGTGACGCCAGGGCTTCGCCGATATCTGACAGTGCCTGATTGAGTTCTTCACACACGTCCTGATCGATAACGACTTCGGTGTAGCGGTCATGGAACGCCATCACGATTTCAGTATTGCCCTGTAATTTTGGGTAGAACTTGGTGGCTAGCGCCATCTTGGGGCTGGCAGAGCCTTCCACTTGTTTGATAATTTTGTCGTAAATGTGAAAATGCCCGGCAGAGAGATAATCCACCAGATTCTGGCAAAAGTTCTCCAGCGCTTTTTCATTGAGCGGCGTATGCTTTTCTTTGTTGGGTTTAATGCCGACTAGACTGCAATAGGCTACCAGCAGCTGTTTGCGGGCCTGTAACCATTGATCGACTAATTCATTACTGCCACCAACGCGCTGAGTCAGGCTTTCCAATCGGTTTAGCATGATTGACTCCGTGTGTAAGAGAAAGAAAAAGTGGTAAGTTAATAAAATGTAACAAAGAGCATTCCTAGATTGCCAGTGAAGCAGAGGTTGTGCAACAACATATGGAACTTGCATTAACGGGTAACGAAAATGGCTGGTGGATCGTCAGCCATGAAAGCAAAATTTGGTTACCAAACGGTGAATTGCCGTTTGGTTCTGCCGCATTATTTTCCTTGCAAGGCCGACCGGCTCGTCAGATTGGCGAATGGGAGGGAGCACCGGTCTGGCTGGTGCGCCAACCGATGCCGAAAGAGATGGGATCGGTGCGGCAACTGCTCAGTCTCGATCGTGGCCTGTTCCAACTGGCCGGGCGCGGCGTACAGCTGGCCGACTTTTACCGCTCGCACCGGTTCTGTGGCTACTGCGGTCATGAGATGCACCTTAGCCGAACCGAAAGCGCCTGTCTTTGTGATAACTGTCGCGAACGTTATTACCCGCAGATTGCCCCTTGCGTGATTGTCGCCATCCGCCGCAATGATGAGATCCTGCTGGCACAGCATGTGCGCCACCGTGGTGGCATCCATACCGTGCTGGCGGGGTTTGTCGAAGTAGGGGAAACCCTGGAGCAGGCCGTGGCGCGCGAGGTGATGGAGGAGAGCAATATTGCCATTACCAACCTGCGCTATGTGACCTCGCAACCCTGGCCGTTCCCTCATTCGCTGATGATGGCGTTTATGGCCGAGTATCAGAGCGGCGAACTGCGCCACGATCCGAAAGAGTTGCTCAATGCGGGCTGGTATCGCTATGACCAACTGCCGCTGCTGCCACCGCCTGGTACCGTGGCGCGCCGCCTGATCGAGGACACCGTGGCGCTGTGTCGGGCAGAATAATGTACAATGGCGGCAGATAATCAAGGGAGCCCAAGAAATGAATGAGTTGAAGAACGATCGCTACCTGCGTGCGCTACTGCGCCAGCCGGTGGATCTCACCCCTGTATGGATGATGCGCCAGGCCGGTCGTTATTTGCCAGAGTACAAAGCCACCCGTGCTCAGGCCGGGGATTTCATGTCGCTGTGCAAAAATGCCGAACTGGCCTGCGAGGTGACATTACAGCCCCTGCGTCGTTATGCGCTAGACGCCGCCATCCTGTTCTCCGACATTCTCACCATTCCCGATGCCATGGGGCTTGGGCTCTATTTCGAAACCGGGGAAGGCCCGCGTTTTTCTTCGCCAATCACCTGCCGTGCCGATGTAGAGAAGCTGCCTGCATTCGATCCGGAAGATGAACTGGGCTATGTCATGAACGCGGTGCGCACCATCCGTCGTGAATTGAAGGGTGAAGTGCCGCTGATCGGTTTCTCCGGCAGCCCATGGACGTTGGCGACCTATATGGTTGAAGGCGGCAGCAGCAAGGCATTCACCAAGCTGAAGAAAATGATGTATGCCGAGCCGCAGACGCTGCATTTGCTGCTGGATAAACTGGCGGACAGCGTGATCCTGTATCTCAATGCCCAGATCAAGGCCGGGGCGCAGTCCGTAATGGTGTTCGACACCTGGGGCGGCGTGCTGACGGGGCGTGATTATCGCGAATTCTCACTGCACTATATGCATAAAATCGTCGATGGCCTGCTGCGTGAAAATGACGGACGCCGGGTGCCGGTGACGCTGTTCACCAAAGGCGGCGGCCAGTGGCTGGAAGCGATGGCGGCCACGGGGTGCGATGCGCTGGGCCTGGATTGGACCACCGATATTGCCGACGCGCGCCGCCGTGTGGGCGATAAAGTCGCGCTACAGGGGAATATGGATCCTTCCATGCTGTATGCCGCACCGGAACGCATCGCCCAGGAAGTGGAAACCATTCTGGCCGGTTTTGGCCAGGGCGAAGGTCATGTCTTCAACCTTGGCCACGGTATTCATCAAGATGTGCCACCGGAACACGCCGGGGCCTTCGTTGAAGCGGTGCATGCGCTGTCGGCCAAATACCACCGCTAAACCGCAAGGAGACGCTGTGATCGATACTCAGGCTCTGCGCGCCGAACAGCTAAGGCGCGCCGGGGAAGTCATTCGTCACGATGATTTTCTGCAAGACCCACCGGCGTTTATCGCCGGTGCGGACGTCGGTTTTGAACAAGAGGGTGCGGTAACACGCGCCGCCATTGCTATCCTGCGCTATCCTTCACTCGAGCTGGTGGAGTATCAAATCGCTCGTATCAGCACCACCATGCCTTATATCCCCGGATTTCTCTCGTTTCGCGAGTACCCTGCGCTGATCGCCGCCTGGGAGCAACTGCAACAGAAACCCGACCTGATCTTTGTCGATGGCCACGGTATTTCCCATCCAAGACGCCTGGGGGTTGCCAGCCACTTTGGCCTGTTGGTCAACGTGCCGACCATTGGCGTGGCCAAGAAGCGTTTATGTGGTAAATTTTCCCCGCTGGACGCTACCGTTGGCTCGCTGGCCGCGCTGGAGGACAAGGGTGAACAGTTGGGATGGGTATGGCGCAGCAAAGAGCGCTGTAATCCGTTATTTATCGCCACGGGCCATCGCGTGAGCACCAACAGCGCCTTGGCTTGGGTGCAACGCTGCATGGCAGGCTACCGTTTGCCGGAGCCCACGCGGTGGGCCGATGCCATTGCCTCACGCCGCCCGGCCTTTGTACGCTGGTTACAGCAGCATCCAGAGGTGTCGTAATGAGCGATTTCGGGTACACTGCGCGGCAGATAATGAGTAAGAGAGTAGACAATGCTACGTAACCCGATTCATTTACGCTTGGAAAAGCTGGAAAGCTGGCAGCATTTGACCTTTATGGCCTGCCTGTGCGAGCGTATGTACCCGAATTACCAGATGTTCTGCCTGCAGACGGAATTTGGCGACCCGGCCGTTTATCGCCGTATCCTGGACTTGGTCTGGGAAACGCTGGTGGTGAAAGACGCCAAGGTCAACTTTGACAGCCAGTTGGAAAAGTTGGAAGAGGCGATCCCGTCGGCAGAAGATTACGATCTTTACGGCGTTTACCCAGCGATCGATGCCTGCATTGCATTAGGGGAATTGATCCATTCGCGCCTCAGCGGAGAGACGTTGGAGCACGCCATTGCCATCAGCGAAACCTCAATTCGCACCGTGGCGATGTTGGAAATGACCCAGGCTGGCAAAGAAATGACCGACGAAGAGTTGAAAATTCTGCCTGCCGTTGAGGAAGAATGGGACATTCAATGGGAGATTTTCCGCCTGTTGGCCGCCTGCGAAGAGCGTGATCTGGATCTGATCAAAGGGTTACGATCTGACCTGCGAGAGGCCGCGGTGAGTAACATTGGGATAAATTTAACGCAATAAGGCAAGAAAACGTGATTTAACGTCTGATTTGTCGTGCCTTAAGGCTTCACATCCGCACCCTGTCTGGTCTACATTTGGGGGGCGAAAAAAAAGTGGCTATCGGTGCGTGTATGCAGGAGAGTGCTGTCCATCGGCATATCCGTCGCACTCGATGCTTTGCAAACGATAAACACACTGTAAGGATAACTTATGAACAAGACTCAACTGATTGATGTAATCGCAGAGAAGGCTGACCTTTCCAAGGCTCAAGCTAAGCTGGCTCTGGAATCTACCCTGGCTGCCATTACTGAGTCCCTGAAAGAAGGTGATGCAGTACAATTGGTTGGTTTCGGTACTTTCAAGGTAAACCATCGTAGCGAGCGCACTGGCCGCAACCCACAGACTGGTAAAGAAATCAAAATCGCAGCAGCTAACGTGCCTGCGTTCGTTTCTGGTAAAGCACTGAAAGACGCGGTCAAGTCTTAATCGCGTGTTAGTGAAAGGTTTAAACAGGGGGGCGTCGGCGCCCCTTTTGTTTATTCAACGGGCACTCATGGCGGTTACGGTTGTTGCTGCCTTGAGTGCTTGTAGTTTCCATTCTGCCCCGCCAACCTTTACCGCCAGCGGCTTTGTGGCCGACCAGGGGGTAATGCGTGTGTGGCGGATGGATGACGGCCAGCAGCAGCCTGTGGCGCTGTTGAGCGTCTACAGCCCTTATCGCGGGCCGGGTACCGTCACAACGCTGTATGAATATCAACATGGCGTGTTGTACCAAATCAAACGCACCGATGCCGATGGCGATCGCGACTCCATTCAACTGCGTTTTACCGCCAATGGTACTGTCAGCTTTATGCAGCGCCAACTGGCCACTCAGCGCCAGAAACTCTCCAACGATGAAGTCGTGCTCTATCAATATCAGGCACGGCGGATACTGGAATTGAGCGATGCGCTTAATGCAGGTCGAGTTCGACTGTTACAGGGGCACTGGCAGCAAGGCGCGGTGAGGCTGTGTAACGGCGAAGTCGTGAAGCCAGGTTTGGACCAACAGGCTGAAGAGTGGATCATGCGGCGTGCGGCCAACAGCAGTCAGCCAGTGAACGTAGCCTGGTTGGATGGGCCGGAAGGTCGTGAGCTGTTATTGGTGGCAAATAATGATTTCTGCAGTTGGGAACCCACCAAAGATACCCTTTAGCGCATAAAAAAGGCCCTGCGAACAGAGCCTTGCTGTTATCTCAACTAGCTGTTACTGCTCGCGTGCGATAGCACGGTAACCAATATCCTTGCGGCAGAAACTGTCTTGCCACTGAATACCTTCCGCTAGCTGATAGGCTAACTGCTGAGCCTGAGCCACCGTTGCGCCCAAAGCCGTAACGCATAGCACACGCCCGCCATTGGTCACGACGTCATTCCCTTGCATACGCGTTCCGGCATGGAACACTTTGCCATTGGCATCTTCTTGCTGAGGCAAACCGTGGATCACATCCCCTTGGCGATAGTCCGCAGGATAGCCGCCAGCCGCCAACACCACGCCGAGAGCAGGGCGTTCATCCCACTCGGAAGTCTTCTCATCCAGCTTGCCTTCGGCCCCTGCCAGGCAGAGTTCAACCAGGTCGGAGCGCAGACGCAGCATGATCGGCTGAGTTTCTGGGTCGCCAAAGCGGCAGTTGAATTCGATCACCTTGGGTTGACCATCCTCAGCAATCATCAGGCCAGCGTACAGGAAGCCGACATAGGTGTTGCCTTCCGCCGCCATGCCGCGCACGGTTGGCCAGATCACCTGCTCCATTACGCGCTGGTGGATTTCATCCGTCACCACTGGCGCTGGCGAGTAGGCGCCCATGCCGCCGGTATTCGGGCCAGTATCGCCGTCACCGACACGTTTATGATCCTGGCTGGTGGCCATTGGCACCACATTCTCGCCATCGACCATGACGATAAAGCTGGCTTCTTCGCCTGTCAGGAACTCCTCGATCACGATGCGATGCCCGGCGTCGCCAAACGCATTGCCTGCCAGCATATCCTGAATGGCATCTTCGGCTTCCTGCAACGTCATCGCGACGATCACGCCTTTGCCTGCCGCCAGGCCGTCTGCCTTGATAACAATCGGCGCGCCTTGGCGGCGTACGTAGTCCAAGGCGGGCTCCACTTCGGTAAAGTTCTGGTATGCAGCGCTTGGGATCGCGTGGCGAGCCAGGAAATCCTTGGTAAAGGCTTTGGAGCCCTCAAGCTGTGCTGCAGCCTGTGACGGGCCAAAGATTTTCAACCCGGCAGCCTGGAAGGCATCTACCACACCGATCACCAGCGGCGCTTCCGGGCCTACGATGGTCAGACCGATGGCGTTGTCCTTGGCAAAGGCAACCAGCGCCGGGATATCGGTTGGGGCGATATCGACGTTGGTCAGATTGCTTTCCAATGCGGTGCCCGCATTACCCGGTGCAACGTAAACCTTCTCTGCCAATGGCGATTGGGCCGCTTTCCAGGCCAGCGCATGTTCACGCCCGCCGTTGCCAATAATTAAAATATTCATCAGGTGCTCCATAAACGGCGTGCGCATTGAGCGCACGCAGCAAAAGGGATTAATGGCGGAAGTGGCGCATGTCGGTGAAAATCATCGCGATGCCGTGTTCGTTGGCCGCCGCAATCACTTCATCATCACGAATCGAACCACCCGGCTGGATCACGCAGGTAATACCAACCGCTGCAGCCGCATCAATGCCGTCACGGAACGGGAAGAAGGCGTCGGATGCCATGGCGGAACCGTTGACTTCCAGCCCTTCGTCAGCGGCTTTGATCCCGGCGATCTTGGCGGAGTAAACGCGGCTCATCTGCCCGGCGCCTATGCCGATGGTCATGTTGTCGCGCGCATAAACGATGGCGTTGGATTTGACGAACTTGGCCACTTTCCAGCAAAACAGCGCATCACGCAGCTCCTGAGCGGTTGGCTGGCGTTCGGATACCACGCGCAAATCGGCTTCGGTCACCATACCCAGATCGCGATCCTGCACTAACAGACCACCGTTGACGCGCTTAAAGTCCAGCCCGGCGACGCGCTGTTGCCATTGGCCACAGGCCAGTACGCGTACGTTCTGTTTCGCTGCCAGCAGAGTGTGGGCTTCTTCACTGATGCTTGGCGCGATGATGACTTCAACAAACTGACGGCTGATGATCGCCTGTGCCGTTTTGGCATCCAGTTCACGGTTGAAGGCAATAATGCCGCCAAAGGCTGAGGTTGGGTCGGTTTGGTAGGCGCGCTCATAGGCAGCAAACAGGTTTTCACCGATAGCCACGCCACAAGGGTTGGCATGCTTGACGATCACGCAGGCCGGCTCGGCAAACTCTTTCACACATTCCAGCGCCGCATCGGTATCGGCGATGTTGTTGTAGGAAAGTGCTTTACCCTGTAGCTGGTCGGCGGTGGCCACGGAGGCCTCTTGCACATTCTCTTCTATATAGAAGGCAGCTTGCTGGTGGCTGTTTTCACCGTAACGCATGTCCTGCTTCTTGATGTAGTTCAGGTTCAGCGTACGTGGGAAGCGGCCGGAAGGCTGTTCGGTCTCACCGTGATAGGCTGGCACCAGGGTACCAAAGTAGTTGGCAATCATGCTGTCATAGGCGGCTGTATGCTCAAACGCTTTGATAGCCAGGTCGAAACGGGTTGGGTACAACAGTGAACCGTTGTTGTTATCCATCTCGGTGATCACTGCGGCGTAGTCACTGCTTTTGACCACGATGGCCACGTCTTTATGGTTCTTGGCGGCCGAGCGCACCATGGTTGGGCCACCGATATCGATATTCTCTACGGCGTCTTCCAGCGAGCAATCTGGGCGAGCTACGGTTTGCGCGAAGGGATACAGGTTTACCACAACCATATCGATCGGTTGGATCGCATGTTGTTCCATGATGGCATCGTCCTGGCCGCGACGACCCAGAATGCCACCGTGCACTTTCGGGTGCAGGGTCTTGACTCGTCCGTCCATCATCTCCGGGAAGCCGGTGTAGTCGGAAACTTCGGTAACAGGCAGACCGGCATCGGCCAGCAGGCGGGCAGTGCCACCGGTAGAGAGTAATTCGACGCCTCTCTGGGAGAGGGCTTCGGCGAATTCAACGATTCCGGCTTTGTCGGACACGCTGAGCAGGGCCCGGCGGATTGGACGAGGTTGTTGCATGGTTTTATCCCTTGGCTTTGAGTCGCAATAAAAGAGCGTTACGTGGATCTCCACCTTGTTGCTTCTTATATAGAGGGGATTTCTTCCTATATAGAGAAGGACAGGAACAGATTCAGGTAGCGCCCCGATAAAAACGGGGATTGTTTCGTCGCGGGGAATTGTAGCGAAAACGTTTGCGTGGCGCTCGTAAATTTTCCGACCAAATGCGTTCTGTGGATAAGTTAGTGCATAACCGGGTATAAGGACGGGTTTTGCTGTGGAATGCAGCAAACGGTGATTTTTGTTGAAAATACCTGTTGCGGCCTGCGTGGAAC